>QHRO01000155.1 GCA_003220155.1 Verrucomicrobiota bacterium | reverse complement strand
TGGTTTCCCATTAGCGCGAAGAATTATCCTATCGCGTTTATCTGCGGACCCCTTGTGATCTGGCTGGCATTTCGCATGTCGCAGCGAGAAACCGCGACTGGCATATTGATCCTGTCGACGATTGCGATCTGGGGGACGTTACGCAACTTCGGACCGTTCGTGATGGAAACGGAGAATCAATCGCTCCTCATTTTGCAGGCAGCCACAGCGGTGTTGGCCGTTACGGCGCTGGCCTTGGCCGCGGGAATGGCGGAGCGCCGCGGCGCAGAGGAAGCTTTGACGAAAGAAAAATCCTTAGTGGAATCAGCAAATCGGACCAAAGACAATTTTCTCGCGATGCTTTCGCATGAGCTGCGCACACCGTTAACGCCGGTCGTGGCGGCGCTCGAGATATTGTCAAAGCAACGGGCGCGAAATGATGAGGAGAAGTCGGTTTTGGAAATGATTCGGCGCAACGTCGACGTGGAAACGCGTTTGATCGACGATCTTCTCGATGTCACGCGAATCAGCAAAGGTAAATTGGATCTAAAATTTGCGACGCTTGATGCTCATAAAGCCGTCTTGAATGTGGTTGAAATATGCCGCTCCGAATCAGCTGCAAAACGCATTCAAGTTAACGTTGCGTTCCGCGCAGTCGATCATTACGTCACAGCCGACGAAGCCCGGTTTCAGCAGATGATTTGGAATCTGCTGAAGAATGCGATCAAGTTCAGTCGAGAAGCGGGCCAGGTGACAATCTCCTCGGCAAACGAGTCGCCACACCGACTAACAATTACCGTGCGAGACGAAGGCGTCGGGATTTCACCGAATCTGATTGGACGAATTTTTGATCCGTTTGAACAAGCGAGTCGTTCTTTGCGGCAGCGCTTCGGCGGCCTCGGGTTGGGACTCGCAATTTCAAAATCGCTCGCGCAAGCACATAACGCGGCTCTTGTTGCAAAAAGCGACGGAGTCGAACACGGCTCGACCTTTTCTGTAACTATGGAGACCGTTGCCTTCCATTCGCAGACTCAAGCCTTACCCGAGTCCGATTTACCAATATCGCGAAGTGTGTGCCGGATTTTGTTAGTCGACGATCACGCCGACACCTGCGAAGCCTTGAAGCGATTGCTTACCAGGCACGGACACACCGTGACGGCACGCCACGATGTGCGCTCGGCGCTCGAAACGGCCCAAAACGACCAGTTCGATCTCCTGATCTGCGACGTCGGTTTACCTGACGCTAGCGGGGTGGAGTTGATGAGGCGACTGCGAGGCAATTCGTCCATTCGCGGCATCGCAATCAGTGGCTTCGGTACGATGGCTGATATAGAGAAAAGTGTTGCGGCTGGTTTCTCCGAACATTTGGTGAAGCCGCTGAACGCGGAAAGATTGGAAGCTGCAATCCAAACAGCGATCGCGGCGGGCCAAACTAACTTCCCGCTCGACCCCTCGGTTCGTGCAGCCGGGTAGCTAAGCGCCGTGTGAAAAGATTTGCAGCCAGAGCGGCTTGAACAAAGCCATGCGGACTACGTCCTGGCGTTTGTCACGGACTGTGAGGTCGTCGAGGAAGACCCCTTCTAGTTCGAAACCAAACCGGGTATTGAGATTGATGTTGCGCATGTTGATGTCACGCGAGTGAATGTAAACCTTGTTCAGGTTGCGGATCATGAACGCATAGTAAAGAAAGCCGAATGTTGCCTGCTTTCCGATTCCTTTGCCCTGCAGGCCAGGTTCGCCTACCAGCTTTTTCATCTCAAGTTTACCGGCCGTCGTGTCGATGTTCTCACCGCCGACAATTCCGACCGCCTTGTCGTTGTAGTCGATGCTGAAATATTCTCGCGTCGGCTGCCTGAAATACTCTTGCAATTTGCTTTCATTTTCCGGAAATGCCGGCACGAAGCTTTCACGCACGGCCTGGTCCTTGAGCCAGCCGGAGACCTTGCTTATGACCTGGCTTTGCAGCGGACGAAGCGTCACCTGTTGAACGCCGAGTTGCTTGCGTTTGGCCCATTCGTCTTTCACCGACGCCAGCGTAAAGATTCCGTTGTAATATCCTACGTCTTTGTCAGGTTTCTTTTCCTTCGCTAGGAGATTGTCGAGCAAGTGCGAAGCGACCCTGATAACCTCTGCCTGGCCAACGCCGTAGTTAATGAGTTCGTTATAAAAGGCTTTCGCGACGAGTTTCAGCATCTGATCTCGCTGCTTCTTGCTGGCAATTTCTTTGTCGGTCTGCTCGTCCATCCCTGCTGCTGCTGGCCACACTATTGCAACTTCGGACCGGAAATCTAATTAGTCCCGTTCGTCTTCATCTCTGCTGAACGTGACAATGGCCGTTCGCCGATAGGTCACCGCCCAGTTCCCACGTAAAACGGTGAGGGAGGGATTCGAACCCTCGGTACCCTTTTGGGGTACGGCGCTTTAGCAAAGCGCTGCTTTCGACCACTCAGCCACCTCACCAAAATCGGTCGCGCGAGAATATGGCGGAGAATCGATGATTGCCAATTGCTGATTGCCGATTGCTGATTGAATGGTCTTCTCGTGATTAGCGAGGAGAAGGCGCGCGAGAAAATTATATCGGCAGTTGCGCCATTGCCGGCAACTGAAGTCTCGTTAGCCGACGCGCTCGATCGTTTCGCGGCAAATGATCGTTTTGCCAC
This sequence comes from Verrucomicrobiota bacterium, assembly GCA_003220155.1. Taxonomy (GTDB): domain Bacteria; phylum Verrucomicrobiota; class Verrucomicrobiia; order Chthoniobacterales; family UBA10450; genus AV69. The sequence goes on along the minus strand of QHRO01000155.1, from coordinate 3,215 downwards.
AATTCCGCTGCCGCCTTTCGACAATTCGGCGATGGATGGTTACGCGGTCATCGCGAATTCGGCAGGAAAAAATGCCCGATTAAAAATTGTTGGTGAGCAACCAGCGGGGGTTTCGAAAAATCTCAGCCTATCGGCGGGAAAAACGATCCGCATTTTTACCGGTGCGCCGATGCCAACCGGGGCCGATGCCGTCGTGATGCAGGAAGAAACGCAACGCGAAGGCGATTTTGTTCTCATCCAGGCTGAACAAATTTCGGTGGGCGATTTTGTGCGCAAAGCCGGGGCCGATCTTGCGGTCGGACAACAAATTTTAAAGCGAGGCGATTGGCTGCGACCGGCGATGCTCGGATTGCTTGCTTCACAAGGGATTGAATCGGTTCGCGTAGGAGCGCAGCCAAGAGTGGCGATTGTAACGACTGGTGACGAGCTGGCGCCACCAGGGCAACAGCTACGACCAGGCGAAATTTTTGACAGTAACGGACTAATGCTCGCGTCACTTGCAGCAAAAACAGGCATGGAGGTTGCAATGCGACGGCATTGTCGCGACAACTTCGACACCCTTTGCAAGGCCTTACGCGATGCTGAGCACCAGGACGCTGTGATCATCAGTGGCGGCGTCTCGGTCGGTGAACATGATCTCGTACGGGAAGCATTGCGCGAGATCGGCGCTGAGATCGACCTTTGGCGCGTATCGGTAAAACCGGGCAAACCTTTTTTGTTCGGCAAACGCGGCCGATGCCTGATTTTCGGGCTTCCGGGGAATCCGGTTTCAACTTTCGTGACTTTCCTGGTTTTCGTGCGTCCCGCCCTCTTACAAATGATGGGGGCAATCGACCTAAGTTTGCCTCGGGCGAACGCTCGCCTTATTCACGAAATCGCAGGCGACGAAACACGACCGCATTATTTTCGAGGCGAGTTGGCGAATGGAGCCTTTGGCGTGATTGGCCGCCAGGAATCGCATGCCCTCTTTGGACTGGCCCGGGCCAACGCCCTGTTGCGAGTGAGACCCGAAGCGAGGCTAAGCGCTGGCAGCGAAGTCGAAGTCTTGTTAATCGATTAAATTACCATGCCCGCCGTTGACACGTTGATCTCACCTCCTAGCTTTAGCGCGGTGAAATTGGAAGCAACGCTGGCCGAGCCGACTACAGCACAATTTCGAGCCGATGCGGAACGGCTTTCCCATATTATAATGGAAATGCAGCGTTGTTTTCTCCTGCATCTCTGCAAAGAACTCGCTCCCGGTAACGTTTCCTTCTCCCAATATTTCCTTCTCGCCGCACTCGATCAGAAAGAGGTGCTTACGATGTCTGCGATCGCGCAAAAGATGGGGCACACCACGGCGGCGGCGAGCGGATTGGTGGCGCGACTGGAGAATCTCGGTTACGTCACGCGCGCATCGGGGGCGCAGGATCGGCGAAAAGTCATGGTCTGCATAACCTCGAAAGGATCAGCGCTGGTGCGGCGCATCCGCGACGAGATGATGGATAATCTGATGAAGTTGATGGCGCATCTGACGCCGTCGGAAAACAAGGCGTGGTTGCAAATTTACACTAAAATTTATGACTTCTGCCAGGCAAAACATTCTTCCAACAACCGCTGGGAGTGTTAGCTAAATACCTGCACCTGGCATAATTTCGCGCTTTTCCTGGCGGAAAACCTTTTTTAAAAGCATGCGAATGAATCGTTTTATCTTACTGAGTGCAGTTGTGTTCCTGGCAGTACAGGCCAATGGGGGGGAAAGGGTGGTCGCAACGGATAGCATCTCGCCGCGAAGATTTACGTTGGATGAAGCGATCCATGAAGCGATCCTGACCGCGCTCCAACGCAATCCGACCCTGCTTATCGCGGAACAAGAGATCAAACGGACGCAAGGCGTGATCATTCAGATCCGGGCCGAGATACTACCGCACATCAACGCAAGCGGGATTTTTGACTGGACTGATCCGAACTTGATTGGCGCCCGAATACTTGGAGGTACGACGACCGGAACCAATCCAACGCCCGGTAGCACGGCCACGGGCGCAGCCGCATCGCTTGTTGACTCACCGCCGTCGCAGGTCAGGGATGTCGCAGGTCCTGCCTTGGCCGCCCGATCGTCGACACCGAGTACTATCAATACTCAAACTAGTGATGTTTCCTACAGCATCAACGTTCTTGGAACACAGCTGATTTTTAACGGCACCACTTGGCCATCGATCCGTGGTACCTTCTTTCAACGGGACAGCGCCTACTTCGCATTCCGCAATATTCTGGACCAACTCCTCGCGACCGTGAAAACGCAGTTCTACCAGATCGTGGTCAATCGGGAGCTGATCAAGGTGCAGGAGCAATCGGTACAGTTGCTGCAGAGTCAATTGCAGGATCAGCAAAATCGTTTTGAAGCGGGAACAGTTCCACGGTTTAACGTGTTACAGGCGGAAGTCGCTTACTACAATCAGCTTCCGCTATTAATCACCGCGCAAAACAACTATCGAATATCGAAGCTTACTCTGGCCAAGACCCTCGGGCTCGATTTTCAACCACGACGCGGTGAAAATCCGCTGCTGGAAGTAATAGGCGAAATGCCATACGTTCCGCGCACTATCGCCTTGGCCGATGCGATTGAGCTTGGAAAACAACGGCGCCCGTTTCTCAAGCAGGCGCGGGCAAACGTCTTGAACCAGAGACAGCAATTGCGCGCGGCAACCGGCCAGTGGCTCCCAACTATCACCACTACCGGCGGCGGCGAATGGGTGAGCTCGCCGACAAACTCGAGCTGGCACGATATTTCAAAAGGTTGGATCGCCCAGGTGCAGGGCAGCCTGCCGATTTGGGACAGTGGCCAGATATATGGGCAGGTCAAACAACAGCGGGCGCTCCTTTCGGAGGCGGAACTCACGTACGAGGATGACGCTCGGCAGGTTGAGCTGGAAGTGCAGACGGCATATTCAAATTTGCAGCAGAACCGCGAACTTATTAAGAGCCAGGAGAAGAACGTGGGACTAGCTGAGGAAGCGCTGCGCCTCGCCAAAGCCCGGCTCGACGCTGGGGCAGGGGTGCAGTTGGATGTCCTCAATGCCCAGGTCCAGTTGCTCACGGCGCAATCGACGCAATTGCAAGCGCTTTTCGGTTACAATTCGTCCCTCGCAGAATTCGACCGGGCCACGGGCGCGCAGAGTACCTATACCGAGTCGTTCGACAATCTGGCGCCACGTGCGACGCGATCGAAGACCTAT
>QHRO01000154.1 GCA_003220155.1 Verrucomicrobiota bacterium | reverse complement strand
CTGATGCATCTCTGGCTTGACCCGCTCTTTCAGAATGATTTTCCCGCCGGCAATGATTTCCTGGATATGCGAGCGCAGCTCGCGCGTCTCCGGATCGACAATCTGAAATTCTTCCTCGATACCAAGCGTGAAGACGTGATCTTTCATCGGTCCCGGTAATGAGTACTGATTAGAATCTCATCCACAACAGCTGAAGCAATCACAAACGCCAGCTTGACAATTAAGGGTTAATCTTTCCCAAAAATGGGAGAGCAAAGGAGAAAATGCCCGGCAAATTCATGATGTGGAACGGAATATTGAGCTTAAATCCCGTCTGACGGCTCATCCATTCCTGACAGGAATGAGCCCTCATCATGTCGAAGTTTTGGCTACTTCCGCCGCGATCAAACAGTTCCAGAAAGACGAAGTTATTTTCCGCGCCGGTCAACCAGCCAACGGTTTCTATTTGATTGAAAGCGGCTCGGTCGCGATTCAAGGATCGGTTTTCGAGCACAGTGCGATCTCGACTGATTCCGTGTCCGCCGGAGAACCGCTCGGATGGTCGTGGCTCTTCCCGCCCTATCTCTGGCATTATGACGCGCGCGTCATCGAGCCAACCACTGCTCTTTTTTTCGACGGAACAATTCTGCATCAAGCCTGCAAAGAGGATCTCACTCTCGGCCACGAGTTATTTAAGAGAATGAGCGAAGTGATGGTGCGGCGACTGCAAAAATCGCGCAGAAAAATAATCGAGCTGAGTCGATCGCTTAACGTTCCAAACTAATAATCGAAAACAAATCTATATCCCACTTGTCTGCCGAGTCGTAGGTCGCTGCGAGCTTGTGGCGAGCTGAATTACGTCCCCCTTCGCCAAAACTTCGGCGCAACAGCTCGAAAACTTTAGCGGCCTGGAGCCTAGGGGATTCGAACCCCTGACCTCCTCAATGCCATTGAGGCGCTCTACCAACTGAGCTAAGACCCCGTTTCACCTATGAAAACCGGTGCGGTTGGAAACCGCAAAAATTCTGCTTGTCCACCGGTTTTGTACGCTGTAGCCTCAAGTCCACTTGAGGACGCTAAAGCGCCAAATCGGATCATTTCAGAAAGTCGGCGAGTGTCTGTACCGATATTCATCGAACGGCGTTTATTATGCCCGTATCAAGAGCGGCGGCAAGGAGATCCGCCGCAGCCTGGAAACGACCGATCGGGAGTTGGCAAAGCGCGAGCTCGCGCGCTTCAAAGATGAGCAACGACAGATCGATCGATCGCAAGGCAAACTCACACTGGCAGAACTGTGCGATCGTTTTCTCAAAACCATCCAGCATCAGAAGCCGAAGACCATCGAGCGTAAGACGCTCATTGTTCGACGCATCAAGCGTGATTGGCCCACTGGAGCGCAAACGCAGGTCGGGAAAATCAGACCGTCTGACGTGGATCTATGGCTTGCGCGATACCAATTCGGACCCGCCTCGCGCAATCTGCACGTCGCAACAGCGAAGGACCTTTTTGCGATGGCCACGCGCGACAATGCGATCTGTCGCTCGCCGGTTGATCATCTGCGTTCTATCAAGCTCGACAAACCGATCCGGAAAACTCCGACCTTTGAAGAGTTCAAGATGATCGTTGCCAGCATCCGCTCTCAACAGTTCAATGCGGATGCCGAGGAGAGCGCAGATTTTGTCGAGTTCATCGGGTTGGCGGGACTCGGGCAAGCGGAAGCGGCGGCCCTTCAGTACAGTGACATAGATTGGGAGCGCGAAACAATTACGACGTTCCGCCACAAAACAAAATCCGGCTTTGCTATGCCTCTTTATCCACAGCTGCGCGAACTGTTGTGCCGGCGCCGTGGGCTAGCTAACGCGCATCCTGATGCGCATGTGTTCAGGATCGGGAACGCCAAGAAGGCAATTGCTCACGCGTGTCAGCGACTAAACTTGCCTCGGTACAGCCATCGCTCATTCCGCCGAATGTTCGTGACGCGCGCAATCGAGCGCGGCGTGGACGTAAAGGTCATTGCCGAATGGCAAGGTCATAGAGATGGCGGGAAATTGATCCTCGACACTTACAGCCACGTTAATCGCATCCATTCGCAACGGATGGCGCAACTCATGACTGATACCGACGAATGTTGTGCAGATGGCGCTGAAAATGCCGGGGATAGTATGACCCTCGCTCACGTCGCACCGCCGGTTAAAGTCTGCGACGCATTAGGTTGGTTTCGTTATGTACGCCATTTGAAAGACAACTGGCAGTGCCCAGGCGGATTAGATTACGAGAAGTTCTGTAGTGAATTTGTGCTCGCCGCTGTCCCTGACGGTTGGATCAAACTTGGCTATGGCCCCACCGCACAAGGAAAGCAACGAAAAGACATCGGCAAGGGACACGTTGCTTTTTTGGACATGTATACCGCTGGAGTTTTCGATTCGTTAGCTGAAGCGCGGGCGGGAAAAGGTAAAAAGATTCAATTCGACCGTGCGGTCGTTGACCGCTTCTTCCGCGTTTCGATAGGTGCAATCGCGTCCAACGACTCAAGGTTCTTCCCGGACTTCCGGCAAGCTGTCGAACATTGGCGCAACTGCTTAGAAAATGGTGAGCCTTTGCTCATGGCAGCGAATCGAAGGAACGTATTTATGATCTTAACGACCTTGCTGGAAGATGGGTCGCCAACATTCACAGTTAGCCAATTACGGAAATTGGTTAACCTGAAGTTCAAAACAACTCTAACGGCCAAAGACGTCGGCAAAGTTGTTAGGCGGTTAGGAATTAGGAAACCGTCTTCCGGCACATAATCCCCTGCCAGGTACCCCCGAGGTTGAGAGCTCAGGGGTATTGCGCGGTGCGCAGCTAGAGAGCATTTCAGCAGCGCACAAATATGAATGAGAGAGTTAGACATAAATCCACCATGCCGCCGGGGATCACACCTGGCGCTCTTAAAATCAAAGAAGCGGCTGCTTATCTCGGGGGAATCAGTCAAATCACCGTTCGACGACTAATCGAGAGAGGGCTCATCAAACCGAATCGAGCGTTGCGCCACATCCTCATTTCGAAAGCTGAGTTGGATCGCTTTTTGAGTCTCTGAACATCGGTGTTTGCGAGGCGAAGTAACGCTTGCCGCTCATGACTGATCAACTTCCTCCATTCGTTCAAGACATGCTCAGTGCCCCGCCGCGAGCCGGTGAAGGTGTTCACCGTTGGCTCTTCCAAGTTGCACGCCAGCTTCACGCCCACCTACTCACTGGCGAAATTGTGAATTTGCTTGAAGGCCGTGTCGCAAACTGCGGGCGGTTCGTGCCGCGACAGGAAATTGTTTCAGCGGTTCAAAACGCACTTCCGTTCGCTTGGCAGCACGGCAGCCAATCACAGCCGATCCATTTCGCCCCCAAATGGCCAAGCGTGAATCAGAAACAGCGCGAAGCAATCATTCGCGGCAGCGGAGAACTTGCAGACTTGTGGGAATTTTCCAAACCACGAATCAAAGACGGCGAAGCCCACACAGAGCAAATTATTGATCGGCTTTTCCCGGACGGTCCGCTGCTGTGTTGCGGCAAATTGAACTCGGACTTCGACACTAGGCCGCGCGAAGATTGGCGCGGTGAGTTGTCGGGGCTGCAATTCATTGTTCCATCTGCCATGTCTGCAGTTACAGGCAAGACCAAGGACGGTCGAGAATCCAAACACGCACTTGATAACACCGCCCGGCGGCGATTCCTCGTGTGCGAATTTGATAACGGTGAGGTTGACGATCACGCTGCATTGCTAATTCACCTCGGCGGCTATGCGCCACTTGTGTGTGCCGTCCATAGTGGCGGCAAGAGTTTGCACGGGTGGTTTTACGTTCATGGCCAACTCGACGAAAAGATCCTGCGCTTCTTCCGATACGCCGTATCACTCGGTGCCGATCCGGCAACTTGGACCCGTAGCCAGCTCGTACGAATGCCGGACGGAGTCCGAGACGACGGCAAGCGGCAGACGGTCTTTTTTTTGAATTTCAGCTCGTTAGAGGCAATACGATGAACACCCTCGTTGAGTTGCCTGAAATTCGAGATGTGCCGGACGTGGGACCACCGACGGAGCAGAGCGCGGTTGCACAACCGGCGGTCGAGATCCCGCTGGCAACTATCCTTGATGAGATACATGCATTCCTACGACGGTTTATCTCGTTTACATCCGATACGCAGCCGGTCGTGATCGCCCTGTGGGTGGTGCACACGTGGTTCATTGAAGCGTTTGAGTTCACACCTTACCTGCACATTCTCTCGCCCACGAAGCAGTGCGGGAAGTCGCGCTTACTAGATTGTCTCGCCCTGTTAGTGCGCAACGTGTGGCGTGCGGTCTCAATGTCGGTCGCGGCCCTCTTCCACACTATCGAAAAGGATCAGCCAACTCTTTTGATGGATGAAGTCGACGCTGTCTTCATAAAAGGCAACGACGACGGGAATGAAGACCTTCGTGCAATGCTTAACGCTGGCTTTGAACGTGGATCGAAAGTCAGGCGCTGTGTTGGACCAAATTTCGACGTGAAAGACTTTGCCGTCTTTTGCCCTAAGGCGCTGGCTGGCATCGGCAAAGTGCCCGACACGGTAAGCGACCGCTGCATCCCGATTCACCTGGTTCGCAAGAAAAAGGCCGAACGCGTCCAGCGCTTCAGGAAACGGGAAGTTAACGTTGAGTTGCTGGTCGCGAATCTGCGCTGGCATGCGCAAAAGGGCGAAGTAATCGAAACCTTGCGCAACGGCCGCGCGGAACTG
>QHRO01000039.1 GCA_003220155.1 Verrucomicrobiota bacterium | reverse complement strand
TCGTTAGTTTGATTTCCGACCCGCGTGCTTCGGCGTAAACCTTTGGTTTCTCCTCCGCAGCAACGGTTTTTTCCACGTACGTTTTCCCGTCCCAAGTGATCTGCGTTTTTGTTTTGCCCGGCGCAGCAGGCTGAGGTGCAGATGCAGTCTGCTTTTTCAAGCTTTTGACTTCGCTCTCGAGCTCGGCGTTGCGCTTTTGCAACTGGTCGACCGCCTGCTCGAGTTTCTCGAGCCGTGCGGAGTCGGACGCTGTCTGCGCGCCGAGCGGTTGCACCGCCGGCAACACGAGAGCAACGGCGGCAATAATCGTGAATTTTTTAATCAGCATTTGTTTCTCCTGGTTGGGGTAAGGCTTTCGATTCGCGTGCAGTAAAAGGCGATGAAAGCTAGGAAGCGATTGTTACGGACAGATGTCGGTGAGGTAACAATTGCGTGAACTTGTACGTTCAAGCCCGCGCAAGATCGACCGGTGGGGGCGCGACGCGGTGAAATGCGCGATCAATGCGATCTCGTTACCCGCGATGCGGTGAAGTCCATGCTGATTTGGCCTAGCGCGCGGAGCAAGTCGTATTGCACTTTGTTATATTCGGCAACGATGCGTAGGTAATCAGTGCGGGCGCGCGTCAACTCCTGCTCCGCCACAATCGTCTCGAGCACGATGCCGACGCCGAATTCCTTGCGCTCCTGGTCGAGGCGCAAATTTTCCTGCGCGTCGGAAAGTGATTGCCGGGCCGTGGCGAGCTGGTCGGCTAGCGACAAGAGGCGCACGCGACCCGTCACGACTTGCTGCGCGATTTCGTCGCGAACTTTTTCCTCCGTCAGCCGAGCGGCACGGAGTCGGGCTTGTTGCGCGTGAATCTCGCCGAAATCAAAAAGGCCGCCCGGACCAATGCGCCAGTTCAGCAAACCAACGTACTCTTCCGACTCGCCGAAATTTCCAGTTTGACTGTCTTTGCCGCCGCCAAGTCCACCGATGAACGCCTGACCGCCGAGCGACGGGATGAGCGGCCCGTAAACTGCGCCGTTCTTGGCCACGCGCGCTGCGACCACGAGCGCAGCGTTCTCTTTCGCTTCGGGCCGCGCCGCCATTGCCTGCTCGACCAGCGTACCGGCTGGCATCATTGCCGAGATTAGTGAGAGCGGCAAAAGCTGGCTCTCGTGTGGCCGCAGTTCGACTACAGGATCGAGATGCAAAATTTGCGCGAGACGCGCGGCCGCGAGGCGCACCTTTTCTTCCGCCTGCTGGAGCGCAATTTCATCGCGCTGTCGCTGCACTTTCACGCGGAGGGCGTCGCCTTTGAATGCGAGGCCGATGCTGACCGCTTTGTCGATCTGAGTTTGGTAATCACTAGATATGCACAGCGCTTCGCGCGCGACACCGGCGGCGCTGTGCGTTGCGACCAGATCGAAGTAGGCCTGCGCGGCGGAGACAATTGAATCCTCCCGCTGGGCATCGAATGCGTGGCCGGCGGCTTTGACGAGTTGATGCGCGGCGAGCGATTTGAAAATGGCGTCGCCGAGGTCGGTCTGCGCGATGATTGTTCCGCCGGGCGCGTAGCTTTGTTTATGGACGTCCTCGATCACGCCCTCGGTATTCTGGATCAAATTGTCGTGCCGCCGATAAGTGATGCCGGGCGCGGCCGATGGGAAAAATTTCTCGATTGCGCTCTCTTGCGTCGCCCGGGCTTCGGCGAGTTTTTCGCGCGCAAGTTGGATGTCGATGTTGCGTGCGCCAGCCAGCCGTAGCGTGGTCGGAAGATCGATAATGTAAGCGTCGGATGCGTCCTCTACTGCGTGAGCAGCAAGACTGACGGCGAACAGCCACGCGGCCGCAGATGCGACAAGTTTCATTTTGATGCGACGGCCTTCACCGGTTGGCCATCGGTCACCGCCTGCTTGCCCGCCAGAATGACCGCGTCCTTAGGCGTGAGACCTCCAGTGACTTCCACGTTAATGCCATCGTCGAAACCGGTTTGATCGGGACCTTCTGCGCTTTGCCGTCGCGCGCGACGAAGACCGACGTTTTGTTTTTCTCGGTCACGAGCGCTTCGGCGGGGAGAAGCTGTGCGTCGGTTTTTTTCTGCAAATCAATTTGCACGTTCGCCCACATGCCGGGACGCAACGCGAGATCGGGATTCGCGATCTCAATTTCCGTGGCCATCGTTTTCGTGGACTCGTCCAGCGCGTAGGCAAAACGGGTGATCGTTCCGTCGAAATTGCGGCCGGGCAGTTCGTCCACGGTCACTTTGACGGGCAAATCTTTTTTCACGAGCGGCGCTTCGGTGTCGGGCACAGCTACATCCACGCGCACGGTGCTGAAATCCATCAAGGTCACGACCGCGGCGCTCTTAGCCGCGCTGCTCGAGGTGGCTGCGGGAATGAGTGCGCCCCGATCGGCCCAGCGTTTCGTAATCACGCCGGCAAACGGCGCGGTGATTTTTGCGTAGTCGAGCAACGTCTCGATCCGCTGCACGCCCGCACGTGCGACATCTGCTTTCGCTTTCGCCGTGTCCATGGTTTGCGGCGTGACCAAGTCCGACGCTTTGCGTTGCGCTTCGCTCACCCGCCTGAAATCCATCGCCGCCGCTTCGGCTTCGGCCTTTTCTTTGACGAGATCGGCAACCATTTCAGGCGCCTCGATTTCAGCGAGCACATCGCCGGTCTTCACGTTGTCGCCTTTGTCCACAGCGATCATTTTCAAATAACCTGCGACTTTCGCGTAGAGCGTCGCTTCCTGATAAGCCATCACGTTTCCGGGAAGCGTGACACGGCGCACAATCTCGCCCTTTTTCAAGCGCACGGTTTCGACGTTCGTTGCCGGTGGCGCCCCGGCGCGCTGACAGCTCGTTTGCACCGCTGCGATGAGAGCGAAAACGAAGATTACCTTGCGCGTGCGATTCATGAGCTTTGCGTCGGCAGCGGCCGTTCGCGTTTGAAGAAGACGTAAAGCACCGGCACGACAAAAAGGACGAGCGCGACAGCGGCTAAAATTCCACCGACGACCGCGCGTGCGAGCGGGATGTTCGCGCCGCCGGCGATGGCCATCGGAGTTAGCCCGAGAATTGCAGCGATGCCGGTCATGAGAATTGGCCGCAGACGAATGTTGGCGGCTTCGAGAATGGCTTCGCGCGGAGTTTTGTGGATGTTGTGCTCGGCGGCGCCGGCGAGGATGCGATTGGCGAAATCAACCATCAGCACGCTGAAGCTGGTGACAATCCCAACCATCATGATGATGCCCATCATCGATTGGATCGACATATGCGTGTGCGTAAGAAAAAGCATCCACGCCACGCCGATCAGCCCGAGCGGAACGGCGAACATGACGATGAACGGATCGAGAAACGAGCGGAACTGCACAATCATGACGAGGTAAACGAGCACGACCGCGAGGACCAAACCGAAGCCGAGCGACTTGAACGACGCCTGCATCGATTGCACTTCCCCGCGCATATGGATCGAGTAGCCTTCGGGCACCTGCGCGCGATCACTGCTCAGCTTCTCGATGTAATTTTGGATGTTAGCGGCGACCGCACCAACGTCGCGATCGCGCACGCTGACAAAAATGTCGGTGACGCGCGTGATGTTGAGATGATTAATCTCGGAATAGGCGGTGCCGCGCGAAAATTTGGCGACGGTACGTAGCGCCACCGGCATCGGCTGGCTCTTCCCGGTGACCGCGATATCGAGCACGGTGTTGATGGACCGGATGTCGTTCTCGCGATATTGCGCGCCGATGAAATAATGGTTGCCGTTTTTCTCGTCGATCCAGAACGAGGGCGCAAAGTTAATGGAGCTGTTGAGGGCCGTGACGACGTTCTTGACGATTTCCTCCTGGGTGAGGCCGACCTGTGCGGCTTTGATGCGATCGATGTCGATGTTGATCGCAGGCGCATCGAGCCGTTGTTGAATGCGCACATCGACCGCGCCCCGAACAGTCTCGGCGTAGCGCTTGATTTTTTCGGCGATGTCGCGCGCCTGCTCGAGTTTGTTGCCTTCCACTTGAATGTTAATGGGCGACGGAAGACCACCGTTGAGCGCGGCAGTAAGCATACCGCCGGTGTCGAAGCTGAACTCGGTTCCGGGAAATTGCTCCGGCAATTTTTTGCGCAACTCATCGACATAGGAAAAAGTCGAGCGGCCGTGGTGCTCCGCGAGCTGGACAAGAATGAATGCGTCCTGCGGCCCCGAGTTCGGCGTGTAAGCCGCCGGCCAATCGAGCAGCACACCGATATTTGAGATCACCATTTTGCGATCGCGTTCCAGCACCGCCGCCTGAACTGCCTTCTCGACCTCGCTGATGAGCTGTTCCGTTTTCTCGACGCGCAACCCGGTCATGCCACGCACGTGCACTGTGAACTGTCCTGCGTCGCTCTGCGGGAAAAGCTCGGTGCCGATGAATTTGAAAATGAACATCGACATGATGAAGAGCGCGGCGACGGCGCCGACGACGAGCCAGCGCAGACGCAGCACGCGTTCGAGCAAATCGAGGTAGCGACCGCGCACACGCGCGAACCAATCTTCGCCCTCGCTACTGGATTTGCTGCTCGCACGGAAAAATCTTGCCGCGCAGACGGGCACGAATGTCGATGCGAGCAAACGGCTCGTGACGATGGCGAAGATGACGGCTTTCGCCATCGGCGTGAACAAGAATTTGCCGATTCCTGTGATGAACACGACCGGGAAAAACACCACGCACAAAGTGATCGTGACGATCGTAAGCGGCCGCATCACTTCGCTCGCACCGGAAAGCGCGGCCTCGAACTGCGACGCGCCTTCATGCAAATGCCGCGCCGTGTTTTCGAGCACGACAATCGATTCGTCGATCAGCATACCGATGACCACGGCGATGCCGCCAAGCGTCATGGCGTTGAGCGTTTCGTTTGTGAAATACAATCCAATGAACGCGCCGAGACACGCGAGTGGCAAAGCGACCAGCACGATCAATGTGGGCCGGTAGCTGCGCAGAAAAATGAAGACCATCGCAGCGGCGAGCAAAAATCCAAGGGTCGCTTCGTTCACGAGATTGCGGATCGCCTGGCGCACATAAACCGATTGATCCATCACGACATCGAGATTGATGCCTTTGATGCGCTCGAGGATCGGCTTGAGCTGCGCTTTGATCCCTTCGACTACCGCGATCGTGTTCGCACCTGGCTGGCGGTAGATCGGAATGTAAACCTGCCGTTTGCCCTGCACACGCACGATGTTGGTCTGGATTTGATGCGAGTCCTCGACCTTCGCGACATCACGGATGTAAGTCGGCGGCCCGTAGCCAACCCGCAGCGGCAGATCGTTCAGTTCCGGCACCGTCGGCACCATACCGTTGGCGTTGATCTGATAATCGAGCACACCGAACTTGGCGTTGCCGGTCGGAATCATCACGTTCGAATCGCGGATCGAGTTGATGACATCGAGCGACGAAAGGCCGCGGGCCTGCGCTTTGAATGGATCGACATACGCGAGGATGCGGCGCAGCCGGCCGCCGTAAACGGCCGGCGCGATTACGCCGGTGATCGATTGCAGGCGGTTGCGCAGGTCGAAATAGGCAACGTCGTAAAGTTTGGTTTCATCAAAGGTCGGGCTCGACACGCTGATGAGACAAAGCGGGATCGAAGCGGTCGGATCAAACGGCATCACCATCGGTGGAATCGTCCCCGGCGGCAGATAATAGAGGTCGCTCATTGCCAAAGATGTGACCTGTGACATCGCGGTGTTTGGATCGACATCTTCGCGGAAAAAATCTTTCACCACGCTCACCCCGATCATGGATTTCGCCTCCTGCCGCGCGATGCCGTTCGATTGTCCAGTCCAGCGCTCGAGACGGCTGGTGATATCTTTCTCCATCACTTCCGCCGGCATGCCCGGATAAAAGGTGACGACCTGGACCGCCGGCGTTTTAAACGTGGGCAGAATATCGGTTGGCAACTTTGAAATCGCCGTCACGCCGATGACAAAGATCGCCAGAGCGAAAACAATTACGGCGTAAGGATTTTTGAGCGCAGTTTTAACCATCTGCGTGCATCACGCTCTTGAGCAAATTTTCGAGCACGGGCCGCGGCGCTTCGCTGATCATGCAGACGACATGGCCGTCGAGGAAGCGCGCGGCGAATTGATAACGGCCTGTTCGGCTGCATACCACCGGCTCACCACTTTCAAGACGCGCTTTGGTTTTTGGAAAATGCGAGAGCTCGCTCTTGTTAAAGACGAGAAGCGAGACCGGCACGTTTTCATAATGGCCGAGGATCAAAGCAGTCGGGACGTTTGCGACGTGGCAAAAACGCGCGCCCTCGGTGTGGAATCCAGACGTCGTCGGGCGATAATCAAAAGCGGCCGCGTCAAGATGATTATCGAGTTCGCGCGCGATCCATTCCGGCAGAGGCCCGTTGAATTCCGGTGAAGTAATCTGCTGGACGTATGCGTTGTGGCATTCCCCGGCCGCCGTCGCCAAATCCAGCGGGCGCGACGCGCGCACAAGCCAAACCGCGACCAGCAAAACGACCGCTGCCGAAGCAGTCGCCGCCATCGGCCAACCGAAGATGCTGACGACACGTTGTGCCGGCCGAATACGTGATCCCACCGTTGTCCAAAGCGCCGGTGTGCTTTCCCCTTTGCGCAGTGCGCTGGCAATTCGATCGCCGAATTTCTTTTCAGCGTCGAATAAGCCTGCGCATTCCGCGCACGATTCGAGATGCTGCTCGACTTCGAGCGCGCTCTGCGCGCCGAGCTCCGAATCGAGATGGAGCAGTAAAAGTTTTCTCGCTTCGGCGCATTTCATGGCGATCTCCTCCCGCGTTTGCCCACGAGCGCGCCGCGCATTTTCTGGCGCGCCCGGAAAAGATTTCCCATCACGCTCCCGAGCGGAATGTCCAGACACTCGCTGATCTCGCGGTAGCGTAGATCGCCGATGGCCCGCAGCAAAAGCACGGCCCGCTCCGCTTCATTCAGGGCCTGCAAAGCGCGCAGAATATCTTCGTCCAGCGCATCGGCCAAAGTTTCCCAGGAGGAAAAAGTTTCTGCGGCAGCGGAAACGAGTTCCGCGAAATCGTCCATCTCCTCGGCATCAAGCGGAACCTCAAATCTGGCGATTCGGCCGCGTTTTCTATTGACGGAAAAAATCTCGTTCGTGAGAATTTTGAACATCCAGGCGCGGAAGCTGGCGTCGTCGTGATAGCGATCGAACGCGCGATACGCCCGCAACACCGCGTTCTGAATCGCGTCCGCCACCTCATGCTCATCCCAGATCATCCGGCGGCAATACCGTTCGAGATCGGTTTCGATCGGTCTCAGCAAACTGAGAAAACGATCTGCCGCCGCTGGGGAATGCTCAGTTTTCAGAAAGAGTTAGCTCCTCTTAATAGAATAAAGTCGGACGAAAGAGATTTTGTTACAAAAATCTCTCTGCGAGCTACAGCTGATCCGAAGTATGAAGCGAAGCCTGCGATTTCGCCGCATCGCGTCGTCCGTTGGGTTTTCGCCGTTGCGGATTTCATAATGAACAAACGCCTCGCCGTAGAGCTCGTCCCGCCGGCGCTAACGAAAGTCTGGAAACTAGAAAGCAATTGTTACAGCCGATGACGATGCGGTGACAATTGTGTGAACTCGGCTGTAGCTGCCGCCGTTGTAGCACAGCCATCTTGGCTGTGGGGCCAACGGGCATCTTGCGCCTTTTCGCTGTTGCAGCGACCACGCACCACACAAGCGCGAGAAATGACGAAGGAAACCTAAATGCTCAAATGACGAAATAGCCGTCAGAGGTCAGAGATCGGAGGGTCGCCAAGAAGGGTGGATCGGCCGCTCCGCCGGGCGATGCTACATAAACGCGGCTCCGCCGCCATGCTTTCCGCGCGCCGGACAACCACTGGCACAGCCATCCTGTCCGCCACGGGACGGACTCGCTGCGGCGAGCCTGTGGGGTCAACCCCGAAAGCTTTCGGGGTTGCTACAGTCAAAGTTGCGGCTACGGCGATTTCTGCGGTGTCGCGCTCGGCGTCGCGGCACGAGAAGGCGGCGTGAGGCCAGCTGCGAGATCGGAAGGTTTTGCAGTTCCGGAAGGAGAGACATTCGCCATGGCACTCGGTGCTGCGCTCACCGGCGGCGCGCTTCCAGGCGAACCGGTGGCCGGAGCTGGCGACGCAGCTGGGGCCGCGGTCGGCATTGCCATCAGTTCCCGGCGCAAACTACTGTCACTGGAACTGCGTTGTGCATAAAGAATTCCCAGGACAAAGGTCAGAACGAAAAAAATCCCGGCCAGCCAGCCGGTGAATTTCGTCAGCACGTTGGTTGTTTGCGCACCGAAAATATTCTCCGTAACCCCCCCACCAAAGGCTGCGCCAAGGCCCTCACTTTTCGGGCGCTGCATTAGAATGACCAGTGTCATTAACACCGCAACCACCATGTCGATAGCGAGGATAACATTGATGAGAATATTCATCGGGGCGGACAATATCGGCACATCGCGCCGTTTGTAAATGCCGAAGGCGCCGTGCTGTCACCTGAGTCCCGAGTGTATTCGCAGCGCCAAACTTGACGGCTTTAAGCCGTCAAGTCTGCGACGAGCTATTCTCGAACAAGAATACGATAACGATTAGGAGTAAGGTTACAGTGCTTTGTAGTCGACCGTGATGGTGCGGAAAGTGTGCGGCGGTTTTTCCGCTGAAAAATAAAAGAGCTCGAGCAGGGTCGTGCCCACCATCCATTGGTAACCAACCAGCGTCTGGACGATGTCCGTATCGGTGTCGCGCGAGCGTGACACTAATTTGCCAACCCCGTACTTGCCGTCGAAATAGCGCCGCACCGTTCCCATCTGCTCATTGTAACGCTCGATTGACCAGTCCGGGTACTCGTACTGCAGTTCTACTTCGATCAGCTTGTCGTTCTTGAAGGTGAAAAGAGTTCGTTGCAATCCGGGATGAACCAAACCTTCCACTGTCCAAATCGACCGGCTTCCATCCTGTTTCCGTTCGACAATTTTCGCCTTCGCTCCGCTGAGGACGGCTTCGACCCGCCGCGGCGGATCGCCCCAGCGAAAACCAAATGGCGGCAATAGTTCATTCACCGCCTGCACTGGGGCGGTTGCGGCAAGAAGGAGGAACAGCCCGAAAACCAGAGTGCGAATCATTCGTTGACGAAATTGTAAACGATATATTGGCGGACAAGCGGCCGGAGCATGGCATCGATGGCTTGTTGACGCCGCTGGTCGCGCTCGAATTTCTCAAGCGCTTCGCGATCGCGGAAGGTCATGACTACACCGAGATCGAAGGATTGTTCCACGCTGGGCCGATCCACCAGCAGGGGGCGGCCGACGCGCATGTCATTTACGCCGCGGGCACGGCGGAGTGTGCGCAAGGCACGCAGGAGAAAATTCTGATCATCAACATTGCCCGGACGTTTCAACCAAAACAGCATCACACGCGTGACCTGGCCGGAGCGGGTAGCGACAGCCTGTGCGCCAGTCGGCGCGAGAGAGAGCGCGATGCAGGTCAGAAACAGCGCGATGCGCATACGAAAGAAGAGCGAGAAATTCATTTGCGGGACCAGTATCGTCGCTCAAAACCAGCCGCCCGGCATCAAAATTGAATTGATGTTTTGAGACGTTTCGCCAGAAGAAATTTTCATTACGAGGGAAAAATCGGCGCTGTTCAACCGATTTTTTTCAGTCAAGAAATTTTTGTGCGGCGTTCAAAAATAAAGTTCAGAATTTTTCTTGTCGGTTTTTTGCAGCGTTTCTAATCTCACGCCGCTGGCAGGGAGCAAGGGAATCGTCAGGTGTGAATAAAGTGTGAACAGAATTCAGCAATTTCGTAACATTTCCGGCTGCTTTTCCGGCAGTGCGCTGGAGTCGTTGCTAGATCCCAAGAGAATATCGAGAGCAGAGCATCGCGCCGGAGGCCCAGCGATTTTTCATTTTCCCTCGGAAAAAGGCGACTTTGGCAACGATACATGGTCATTCATTTCTATTCGCGACCAGGTTAATTTTGATATTTTCCGCGACGTTTATCAACGCCCTCCTCTGGCCCGCTTCCCCGAGGAAGGCGCTTTTGGGTGTTAACAAGTTTGTATGGACGAGAGGTGCAAAGCCCTTTGGGAGAAATTGTCGGCTGCGCTCAAACCGCAAGTCAGCGCCGACACCTTCAAACGCTGGTTCTCCGCGGTCGAACTAACGAAGGCGACAGAGGACGAACTAACCTTCGTCGTTCCCAACAACATTTACCAATTCTGGATCGAAAGTAATCACATGACGGCGTTGCAATCTGCTATCACCAATGCCGTCGGCGCGCCGCGCACGGTCCGCTTCCTGACCTCGGATGAATCCGACGGTGATAATGACTTTCCCGCGCCCGAAGTTCGCAAGACGGACGGCTCCAGTCATAGCAGGACAGTCGGGCTGGGGCTTAGCCTCAATCCGCGAAACACGTTTGAATCATTCGTCGTCGGCCCGACAAATCAGATCGCGCACGCCGCCTGTCTGGCCGTGGCCCAAGCGCCTGCGCGCACCTACAATCCGCTCTTCATTTATGGCGGCGTCGGGCTGGGCAAGACCCATCTCATGCAGGCCATCGGCCAGTATCTTTGGGCCAAGAAGAAGACCTCCAAAGTGATGTATCTCTCGAGCGAGCTCTTCATCAACGAGTTTATCGACGCGATTCAGCACAATACTCTGGTGAAATTCCGCAAACGTTACCGCCAGGCCGATCTGCTCCTGATCGACGATATTCAATTTCTCGCCGGGAAGGAGCGGTCGCAGGAGGAATTTTTTCATACCTTCAATACTCTCTTCGACGGTCACAAACAGATCGTGCTCTCGAGCGATCGTCCGGCCTCGGAGATTGCCAATCTCGAACACCGTTTGGTTTCGCGCTTCGAGTGGGGCCTGACCGCGGAATTGCAGCCGCCAGACATCGAGACGCGCCTGGCGATTCTGCGGAAAAAAGCGCGCGCCTTGCAGATCAAATTGCACGATGAGGTTTACCAGTTTCTCGCTACGCGCATTCGCACGAACGTGCGGCGGCTTGAGGGCGCGCTGATGCGCGTGGCCTCCTTTGCTTCGCTCAGCGGCAAGGAGCTGACCCAGGAAACGATCGAGCATTTGTTGAAAGACATTTTGCTGGAAGAGCGGCGACAGACGGTCACGATCGAGCAAATTCAGCGCAAAGTGGCGGAACACTTCGACGTGCGGTTGGCGGACATGACGAGCAAGCGCCGGCCGGCCAGCATCGCCTTTCCCCGCCAAGTGGCGATGTATCTGGCGCGCGAATTAACCAAGGCATCGCTCAATGAAATTGGCGACGCGTTCGGCGGCCGCGACCACGGCACGGTCTTGCACGCCTGCAAGCTGGTGAAGAAGCGGATGAAAGAGCAGGATAACATTCGCCAGACCATCTCTTTCATTGACAGCGTGCTCCAGCGCTGATTGAGAAAGAGAATGCGGTTGCCGGATCAAATCCGAAGCCTTACATCTTAGGCTTTCCGAATGAAATTCAGCGCGACGAAAGAGAAATTACTCGAAGGATTGCAACAGGTGCAGAATGTCGTCAGCACCCGGACCACGCTGCCAATACTTTCCAACGTTTTGTTGCAGGCAAAAGAGGGAGCGGTACATCTCACCACCACCGATCTGGATGTCGGGGTGCGCGGAAGTTTTGAGGCCAATGTGGACAAGACCGGCGCGACCACCCTGCCGGCGCGACGTTTGTTCACCATCATTCGGGAATTGCCCTCCAGCGAAATTTCCGTCGAGGTCGATGGCAAAAACGCCGCTTCGATTCGCAGCGGACAAAGCTTTTTCAAGATCCTCGGTCTGCCGGAGGAGGAATTTCCGCCGTTGCCAAAGTTTGAAAACGCAAAAGTGGTGACGATGCGGCAGAAAGATTTGCACGATGGCCTGCGCAAAACCGCTTACGCAATCTCGACGGACGAGACGCGATATGTGCTCAACGGCGTTCTCTTCAGCTTCAAGGAAAACAAACTCACGTTGGTGGCGACGGATGGGCGCCGGCTCGCCATGCTCGATATCGAACTGGAATTTCCCCGCAGTCACGAAGCCGACATTATCGTTCCCACCAAGGCGGTAACGGAGCTGCAACGCCTGCTCAAGGACGATGGAGAGGTGAAGATCAGCGTAGGCAGCGGCCAAATCGCGTTCGATCTCAACAACACCTTGCTGGTCTCAAAATTAATCGAAGGCAATTATCCAAACTACAAGCAGGTGATTCCGTCGGAAGCCAAGGAGCGCGTCACGCTCGAGCGCGAAACTTTTCTCAATTCCCTCCGGCGGGTATCGCTGCTGGCGAGCGACAAATCGAATTCGATCAAACTTAATTTCAGCAAGAACAACATCGAGATTACCGCCAACACCCCGGAAGTGGGCGAAGCCAGAGAGTCGTTACCGGTCGCTTACAAAGGCCGGGATTTTTCCATCGCGTTCAATCCGGAATTTCTAATGGCGCCGCTGCGCAACCTGGCCGAGGACGAAGTCTTCTTCGATCTCATCGACGAAATGAGTCCCGGGGTTTTGAAAATTCAGACGCCGTTTCTTTATGTGCTGATGCCGATGCGCGTCAGCTCCTGATTCACATCGGCGCGAGCATAGCGTTGCGCCGTACGCGACTTCTGTAGCGGCGGTCTGTCTTCCTCAGAATAGAAGGCTTCAAGCCTCTGCCGCACAATGCCGTGTTGCTGCAAATTATGACAGTGGTTCGAACGAGCAACAGTAAGCTTTCGTTGGCACCCGGACCCTTAAAGACTGATGGCGTTGCCGACCGTGGCGACATCAAGCCGAGTTAGATCGCCGCTCGGCGCAAGCAACACACGCGCGTTCGTGTTTTGTGGCGCCCAAACTTTCGGATCGGTCGCTCCAAACAAGATCAGGCAACGCGCTCCGGCGGCGGCAGCGAGATGAGAGATTCCGGAATCGTGCCCGATAAAAGTCGATTGCTCCAGCACTGCGGCCAGTTGCGGTAAAGGCAACTGGTGCGCAAAACGGACTTGCGGTTCGTGTTCAAACAATGCCCGCACCCGTGCCATCTCATTCTCGTCCGCTTCGCCAGAGACGAAGATGATCGTGTGAAACAAGGCCTTCGCGTTTAACGAAGTCTTGGCCAATTCGATCCAGTTTTCGATCGGCCAATTTTTCTTTTCGCTTCCGCTGCCGGGATGGAGCGCCAGGATCGGCGGCTCGCAATTCTCCAGAAATCGACGCGCAAATTCTCGATCTTCATCTGATGGAAAAACTTTCGCGGCCAGATCTGTGACATTGATTCCAAGCTCTCGCAGCGGCTGCGCGAGTTGCCATGCCGCATGCGCGTTCTTATCGATTTGGGCAGGACCGCGCAGGATTTGTTGCACACCGCATAGTCGCAAATTGTTTTCGAAAATCTGATCCGGATCGTAGAGATAGCTGAGAATCAGATCGAAGCTGCCGAAATAATCTCGCAAGTGGGATGGAAGGTCCCCACCTCGGGCGAAGAAACAGGAGAGCGCGGCGTATTCAATTGATCGAACAACATCGGCGTAAAATCGTTTATCAGCGACGGAGGCGATATGCGGGTAACCGAGGATCTCGATCCGCGCTCGCGGATGGGCGTCGCGCAGCGCTTTCAGCGCCGGCAAGGTCAGAAGGAAATCGCCAAGCGCGCCGCCGCGAATGACGAGAATGCGTTTAATAACGAAGGAATGCGAGAGCGATTAGCGTCGCGCCATAGGCAAAACCAAAAACGCTTACGCCACGCCATCGCGCGGTGGTTTTGCTGAACCAGTTGATTTGATCGCGCAATTTGTAGGGCACCATTACCCAAATCAGACCCAGCACCACCAAGAGGTAGGCAAGCACGGTCAGAACAAGCCGGCTGGATTCGTAGCGGAAAAAAGCGGCGTCGAGCAGCGGCTCCGCCACCAACAGCGCCAGAACGCCCAGGGCGCGGACGGCGAGAAATTCATCGACGTAGCGCAACGTCAGAAAAAATCCGATCGGCAGACCGAACAGGAACGGCCGGCGAAAAGCGGAGAACTCGCCCATTTCCATGGTCGAGACGAGCCAGAAGCTCCAGACCAAATTAATCGCCAGCAGCACGATGCCAGCGCCCCGCGATCGCGGGAATGAGACCAGGAGATTGCGCGCCGAACCTTCCATGGCAAAACCGACTGCGCCGAGCAGGCAAAGGATTGCACCGGCGAAGAGCGCGGCAATTTGCAGCGAGAAATGATAGATCATCGCATCAATCGATCGGTTGTCCGTAAAGGCTAAAGCCGTTGGCGCGTTCGATTGCGACATCAAAAGTTTTACCGATACGATTTTCTCCGGCTTCGAAGACGACGACTTTGTTCGTTCTGCTGCGGCCCATTAAGCGGGCGGGATTCGTCTTGCTTGGGCCTTCACACAAAACTTCGACGCGGGTGCCGACCAGTTTTTCGTTCGCGCGGCGAGTCGAGGCGTTGATTATTCCGAGCAAATCCTGATTGCGCGCCTCTTTTAGCGACTCATCGACCTGGTCGGACATGGTGGCGGCGGGTGTCTCGCGTCGCGGCGAATAGCGAAAGACGAAAGCGTTGTCGAATTGCAGATGCTCAACGAGATCGCGGGTCATTTTGTAATCGGAATCGGTCTCGCCAGGAAAGCCGACGATGATGTCGGTCGTTATCGCGATGCCTGGTCTGGCTGCGCGAATCTTGCCGACCAGCTGCGCATATCTTTCCACGGTGTAAGGGCGGTGCATCGCTTTGAGAATGCGATTTGAGCCCGATTGCAGTGGCAGATGCACGTGCTCAGCGAGTTTAGGAAGCCGCGAGAATGCATCGATCAGGTCATCGCGAAAGCCAATTGGGTGCGGTGAGGTGAAACGCAAACGTTCGAGACCATCGATTGCACTAACCGCTTCGAGCAATTGCACGAAGGGGCTTATATTGTAGCGGCGGGCTATGACCGCCGACTCTCCGTTCAGTATTTCATTCCGGCGGTCATAGACCGCCGCTACAGCTACAGACGGAAACTCGTGGCGCCCATACAGATTCACGATTTGGCCGAGAAGTGTCACTTCCTTCACGCCTCGGGCAACAAGGGTGCGAACTTCGGAGACGATTTCCGAAATGGTGCGGCTGCGCTCGGCGCCGCGCGTGCGTGGCACAATGCAAAAAGTGCAATGCATGTTGCATCCTTGCATGATGGAGACGAACGCCGTCGCCTGCTTTGGCGCGAGGGACTGATCGCGAATAGTGGATTGCGAACCGACTTCTTCTTCCACATCGACGATCGAAAAACGCAGATCGTCCATTCGAGTAAGGCTGCGGTCAGCGGCCGCGGCAATAGCAGAGCGTTTTCGCGCGACCAAGCCATCCACGTAGTCAGCCACGCGATGGAATTTCTGCGTCCCAACCACAAGATCGAGATGTGGGATTTCTTTCAACAGCTCCGCGCCCCGTGCCTGCGCCATGCAGCCGAGAAATCCAAAGACGGTTTCCGGCCGGCGCTTTACCATGCGGCCGAGCATTCCCATTTTGCCCAGCGCCTTTTGCTCGGCCATGTCGCGCACGCTACAGGTATTGAGCAGCACAACATCGGCGTCCGTCTCGCAACTCACGCGCTCGTAGCCGCGGGCAATAAGCGAATGCGCGACCTGCTCGGAATCGCGTTCGTTCATCTGGCAGCCGTAGGTCTTGATGAAAAATTTTGGCACGGCTCGCGAACGATACACAGGGGCGGCGGAAGCGCCACGCCATTAGGGTGGGGTAGCAAAGCGGCCCGGAAACGGGTTCGCTTTGAGGCGACGGCGCACTTCTTCGCTGGCCCACGGGTCGCAGCCCGCTTCGTTGAACAGAGCGATGCCGATGACGCCGACGTTGCGAATGTTGTGATATTTTTCAGCGGCGTAAGATTCGCGCACCGGACCGAAGCGAAAGGCCGCCACTGCTTCCGTGCTTTGCCGAAATCCTTCCACCACAAGCTTGCGACTGGGATTAACGATCTAACCGCGTTTGCGAAGTGAAGCGGGCCGACCATCGATGACATCGAGGCCATCGACCGAAGCACAATTTCAAGACGAAAATCGCTCCGGTTGCGCACAGCAATGGAATAACGCCGACCTTCCTCGCCAACAACGAACCAGCGATCCCCAACAATCAAGCCGGGCAATATTCGTCCGCTTTGATCGCGCAGCTCAATCGTCACCAATGCTGCGGCTGGGTCGGGCAGAATCGGGAGCTTGCGCTCCCACGCGACCGCACCCGCCATCGCGCGAATTCCAGCGTCGTCATTGTAATAAATGGCGGCGACGGCAAAGGGATGCTTGTAATTGGCGCGCTCGAAAGAGATCATTCCGACAAGGGAAGTTCGCGTCTCTCCCCATTTCGTGCCCAAGCCCGGGCGGTCCGGCGGCGCGGAAGCGAAGCTCGACGATACCCCCTCCCGCCGAGCGAGATGTTCTTCGGGAACCGACGCTGGGGCGTGACCGCGCGCGCCGCAAACAGCAACGAAACCGCGATACGGAGGAGCGCGCGCAAGTTTTTCATTCGCATGTTTTAACGCAGGACTTCCACCCTGTTATCCCGAGCGCAGCCGACGGATGAGGGAGGAATTGGCTTCGCTTTTTTCTGCCGTTTCAACTTCAATCACGCATATGAATGAGCCAGCTATCGGGATTATCGGCGGCAGCGGTCTCTATCACCTGGAAGGCTTTTCCAACCTGGCCGAACACAAAATCGACACGCCCTTCGGCGCGCCCTCCGACTCGATCGTCGGCGGCACAATGTTTGGTCGCAGCGTTTATTTTTTGCCGCGACATGGACGAGGGCACCGGATTTTGCCGCATGAATTGAATCATCGGGCGAATATTTACGCGCTCCGTTCCCTCCACGTCCGCTGGATTATTTGCGTTACGGCGGCCGGCAGTTTGCAGGAAAAATACGCGCCACGCGATGTCCTCCTGCCGTCGCAGTTTTTTGACAGGACAAGTCTGCGCGCCTGCCACACTTTTTTCGGGGAAGGCATTGCCGCCCACGTTTCCTTTGCCGACCCGATCTCGCCTAAACTCCGCGAGTTACTGGCGAAAGCGACGCGGGAGAGCGGCGCCTCCATTCATAACGGCGGCACTTACGTGAACATGGATGGCCCGGCGTTTTCCACTCGGGCCGAATCGGAATTCAATCGTCGCAACGGGTTCGATGTTATCGGGATGACTAACTTGCCGGAAGCGAAATTGGCGCGCGAAGCCGAGATCGCACTGGCAACGATGGCGATGATCACGGACTACGATTGTTGGAAGGTGGAAGAAGAAGCAGTGTCGGTGCAAACCGTCATTGGCCATTTGCTCGCCAATGCCGAGACGGCAAAGAAGGCTCTGGAACGCGTGATTCCAGAAATTCCGCGCGAAGCAAGTTGGCCGGAGCATCACGCCCTCGACAGCGCGATCATCACGGACCGAAAGCTGTGGCCGGCAGCAACGATCAAAAAGCTCGGCCCCATCATTGAGCGCTTCTTATAAGGAAGCAAACGTCACGATTGCTGGCGGCTCCGCTGAGCGTCGCCCTACCAATGAAATTTTTCGCGAGGAGCATTGGTAGTTTGCCTTCGTTAGCAACGAATGGGAGGGCCTGACTGGCGCGAAATAGCCTCGTTTCTGCGAGTTAACATTTCAGTGTTGCAGATGCAACATGTAAATATTAACTCAGCATTTTAGTGCAAAACCTTGCCAGATGTGATCACAGAATGGTAATGGTAGCAACACTGCCTGGCGGTTCGCTTTTCGTCATGAAACTCATTATCGGCTTGTTCGCTCTCGCACTTCTAGCGGCCTGCGAAACAACGGCCCCGATTACGCCGACGGCTACGATGAAGCCGGCCTTGGCCGAGCGCCTTGCCGTTCTTAATACCGACGAACCAATGCCGCCTGCAGAGGGGCCGGAAGACGTTGCGCCGGGCCGAGCTCAGGACCCAACTCGCAACCCCGGCCTTGTCCCTTCCCCCCTTTTGCGTTATTCGGCGGCGTCAATGACGCCCTGATGATCGCTGCAGTCTTCGAATCGAATCCACCAGCGCGCGGATTTGCGATTCGGTATGCGCCGCCGTGACAGTGATCCGGAGACGAGCGGAGCCGCGCGCTACGCTAGGATAACGAATCGCCGGAACGAAAAATCCTTCCTTTTGTAACGCGTGGGCAAAGTTCATCGCATCGTTCTCCTGGCCGACGATGAATGGAAAAATCGCACTCTCGGGTTTGCGATTCGTTTCGCTGACGAGCAATTGATGAAGTAGCTCGATGTTTTTCCAAAGCGCGTGTCGGCGATCCTCACCCTCCGAAGTTTGCAAGAATTCGATCGCCGCAATCGCCGCGGCGGCAACCGTGGCTGGCGGCGCGGTTGAATAGATGAAAGAACGCGCCCGATTCGTTAGCCATTCAATCAGCGAAGTTGAACCGCAAATGTATCCACCCGCGGCGCCGAGTGCCTTGCTCAGCGTTCCCATTTGAATGTCAGCCGACAGTTTTTCTTCCGCCGCCAAACCGCCGCCGTTTGGCCCGATAACGCCGACGGCATGCGCTTCATCGAGAAGTAGCAACGCTTCAAAGCGAGATTTTAGTTCGACGATTTCGCGCAAAGGGGCGCGGTCTCCATCCATCGAGAAGACGGATTCTGTCACGACGATGACGCGAGCTTGGGGTTTTTCCCGTCGCGCCCATTCCAAATGACTCTCCAGTTCGCCGAGATGATTGTGCGGAAAAACGCGAATGCTGGCCCCGCTCAAGCGTGCGCCATCGATGAGCGAAGCGTGAGCCAGTTTATCAATCACGATGACATCGTTTTTCCCGGCGATGGCCGGAAGAGTGCCGACTGCCGCTGCGTAACCGCTATTGAAAGCAATCGCGGCCGGCGCGTTTTTCCATTTTGCAATCGCGCGCTCCAGTGCCACATGCGGCGACTGCGTTCCTGAAACCAGGCGAGATGCGCCGGCGCCAACGCCGAATTGTTCGATCGCATGCGTCGCTGCGGCTCGCAGTCGTTCGTCGGCAGCCAGGCCGAGGTAATCGTTTGACGAAAAGTTAACGAGATGTTGGCCGACCAACTCGACGTTCGGTCCCTGGGCCGACCCAATCTCGCGCAGTCGTCGCAAGAGTGAACGAGCCCGGAGCTGATCGAGTTCATCGCGAAACGGTTCATCCATCGCGAAAGCGTGCCACTCAGTCGGTCATTTACCAGCGCGACCGTCGCGGATTTCTGGGGGCGCAGGCTGCCAGCCTGCAGTTTCCGGCAGCTTGCCGGAAACGGTCGTTTTTCGCTGTTCTAAAAATGTAAATAGAGGGGGCCGCGGTAGGCTGCCGCGGCCAGCAGGCTGGTCGCCTGCGCTCCCCAGACACGAAAATTCTGCCCGCCGCACGCGAGACGCGCGCGACGCCTTCGATCAGAGCCAAAGACCCCAGGAAAGCAACGAAGCGGCGTCGGTCCAGACCCCGGATTTGGTGTCGCCCAGGACAACAACGATGACGTCGCGCCCCGGTCGCGAACCGCTCGCAATGAGACAGTGACCAGCCGCTTCGGTGTAGCCGGTTTTCATGCCGTTGCAAAAGGGAAGCCGTTTCAAAACCTTGTTCGTGTTTTCCAGTTCGCGGGTCCGACCGTTGGCGTAGCGAAAAACTAGCTGGGGCAGACAGACAATGGAACGAATCGTCGGATTCGCGTAAGCCGCGCGCGCGATAATCGCTAGATCACGCGCAGTGGAATATTGTCCGGGCATAGGCAGGCCGTTCGGGTTTACGAAATGGGAATGAGTTGCGCCAAGAAGCTGCGCTTTTGCATTCATTCTATCAGCGAACGCTTCGATACTGCCGGCGCTATCGCGGGCCAGACAACGCGCCACGTCGTTGGGACTTTTCACCAATAGCGCGCGTAACAAATCAATCCGCTGATAGACTTCTCCCGGTCGAATGTTCAACCGCACCGGTTCCGCGAAGGTATCGATCGGTTCCACTCTTACCGGGCGATCGAGATAACCGGTTTCCGCAATAATCAGTGCTGTCAGCAGTTTTTGTGTGCTTGCAGCAGGCCGCGGCTGATCGGCATTCTTTTCATGCAACACCGCGCCGGTGCGCGCATCGACCACCATCACCGAATTTGCTCGCGTATTTGGGACGGCGCCGGACGACCCCGGCATCACCGCAGACGCGGGAATTGAAACGTCCTCTCCCTTGCCCGCGTCGGGCGAAGAGCGTTTGCGTGCTCGCGATGCGCTTTTCGTATGGCGCTTATGCACGCCGCTCGGGCGAACTACGTTGACCTCATCATCGTCTTCCGGCGAGATCGCGGCACTGACACTGCCGACAAAAAGCAGTGTGCAAACCGTCAGCGTAATCCAGCGCTTCACTCGTTTCATTGGCTGTGAATAGTTGTTAGCGTCAATGCCGTCGCAGACGGGGCGTCACTAAATTAGCCAGTTTCGCGCCCGGGCTGGATCAATTCAATCTCGTAGCCCTCCGGAGCGTCGATGAAAGCAATCGCGCCACCGTCGCCATGCGGATGCGGGCCATCGGAGAGCGGATAACCCTTGGCCGCAGCTTGTTTTGCGAATTTTTCCAGGTCGTCCACTTCAAACGCGAGATGGGTCAGGTCCGGCCCAACCACTACTGGGCCGCTCTTATCATACTTGCAAAGCTCGATCTCTTCCTCGCTCTCGGGCGCTTTAAAAAAGACGAGCTGCGAGCCGCGCCCGGAGGTGTGCCGTCGTGTTTCCTCTAAACCGAGCACGTCTCGATAAAACGCGACCGTCTTTTCCAGATCGGTCACGCGATAACGGGTATGCAATAATTTCTTGATCATCGCTAAACTAATTGCCGCGACCTCGCCTCGAATTCAAATTCGATAATGCTATGCCTCGGTCTCGATAGCGGGACAACCACCTGCAAGGGTCTCGTGCTCGAGGCCAATTCCGGAAAAGTTCTCGCTCAGGCCAGCGCGCCGCATTCGTTTATCGACGGTCTGCCGCGGGGCCATGTCGAACAGGATCCGCAGACCTGGTGTGATGCGGCCGAGCACGTCATCCAGACCTGCCTTGAAAAACTCGGCGAGCGCCGAAACGAAGTTGTGGCCTTTGGCGTAAGCGCGCAGCAACACGGCCTCGTTACCCTCGACGATCGTAACCAACCGGTGCGCCCAGCGAAGCCGTGGTGCGATACCTCGACCGCGCCACAGGCAGAAAAACTAACTCGCGCCCTGGGAAACGTCGACGAACTCATTCGCCGCACTGGCAACACCATGGTACCCGGCTACACCGCGCCGAAAATTTTGTGGTTGAAAGAAAACGAACCGAAAAACTTCACGCACACTCGGACCATTCTTCTGCCCCATGATTTTTTGAATTTCTGGCTCACCGGCGAACGACAGATGGAATACGGCGACGCCTCTGGCACCGGATTGCTCGATGTCCAGTCGCGCGCCTGGTGCGAACCGCTCGCCGAATTCATCGACAAAGATTTGCTGGCCAAGTTTCCGCCGCTTCGTTCATCCACTCGACCTGCCGGTTTGCTGCGCTCTACCTTGCGCGAAAAATTTCAGGTGGGTGATGTGCTTGTCAGCGCCGGTGGCGGCGACAACATGCTCGGTGCGATCGGCACCGGAAACATGGTGACCGGTCGGCTCAGCATCAGCCTCGGCACTTCCGGCACTGTTTACGCATTCGCAGAAACCCCAATTGTCGATCCGAAAGGAGAAATTTCCGCATTTTGTGATAGCACCGATCATTGGCTGGCACTGGCTTGCACGATGAACGTGGCAGGCGCGGTCGATCGCGTTCGCGATTTGTTTAGATGGGAGATGAACGCACTGGAAAAAAATGTCGCGCGCTCCGAGCCCGGCGCGAACGGTCTGACGTTCCTCCCCTATTTTGACGGCGAACGGCTGCCAAATCTACCAAACGGCTGCGGCGTGATTCACGGCCTGAATTCCTCCAACACCAATCGCCACGATATTGCCCGCGCCTTGATTGAAGGGATCGTTGTTGGACTTGCTCAGGGAATGAAACGCCTCGTCGACCTCGGAATTCGCGCTGATGAATTGCGCATCACCGCCGGTGGGGCCAAAAGTGCGACGATGCGCCAAATCGTGTCGGACATTTTTGGGCTGCCGGTGGTGGGATTTAAAGTCGGGGAAGGCGCAGCCCTCGGTGCGGCGATTCAAGCGGCATGGACTTACCGTCAAACCCGGGGAGAGCCGATGCCGCTGGAGAAAATTGTGAAGTCCGCGGTGAAGATCGATCGCAAAACATGGGCTGAGCCGCGCAAAGAAAACGAAACGCTTTATGCGGAATTGCGTAGACGGCACGCCGATCTCGCGCAGAAACTAGCAACCGGCGGTTATCTATGAAGATTGTGATCGGCGCGACCGGCGCTAGTGGCAGCATCTATTTGCAACGTTTGCTCGAACAGATCAACACCAGCGAACACGAAGTTCACCTCGTCATGACGGTGCATGCACGACAGGTCGCCGATCATGAACTCCTGACCTTTCGCCTTCCTCCGAAAGTCCTCCAGCATCCCGACAACGAAATGAACGTGCCATTCGTCAGCGGGTCTGCTCGCTTCGATGCGATGGTGATTGTGCCCTGCTCGATGTCCACGCTCGGTCGAATTGCCACTGGCTCGGGCCAAGGCGCACTCTTGCGTGCCGCTGATGTCTTTCTTAAGGAACGCCGCAAACTGATCGTCGTCCCGCGCGAAACGCCCTGGAGTCTCATTCAGGCGCGCAATGTCGTCACTTTGATCGAAGCTGGCGCGATCGTGTTACCCGCCGTCCCATCCTTTTATAGCGGTCCGAAAAATGTAAACGAAGTCGCGGACACGGTCGTCTGGCGGATTCTCGATCAACTTGGACTGCCCAGTCCGCAAGCATTCCGCTGGCAAAGTCAACAAGCTGGTCGGCGGCAAATTTGAAGCTCGATCCGGAAAGTTTCAGTGCGCGTTTTCTGGTCGCATTCGGGTTTCGCCTGCTTCAAACCTGGTCGCACACAATTCGTTTTGAAGTCGTGGATCCCGGGAAATTCTTACAGATTCCGCTCTCGGAACGGTTCATTGGGGCGGCCTGGCATAATCGCCTTCTCCTGCTTCCCTTCGCCATTCATCGCTTTATCCCGCAGCGGCAGGGCGCGGCCCTAATCAGCGCCAGCCGCGATGGCGCCTGGCTGGCTAAGTTGGTGCACCGATTTGGCTTCTCGGTCGTCCGCGGCTCCAGCTCGCGCAAAGGCGCGGCCGCTATGCTGCATCTGGCCGACGTCATCGCATCGGGTCACGATGTCGTCATCACCCCGGATGGTCCGCGCGGTCCCGTATATCGACCCGGCGGCGGGATCATTCTGCTCGCGCAAAAAACCGGCGCACAGATCATACCATTGAACCTCGAATACTCGCGTTGCTGGCGACTGCCCAGTTGGGACAAATTCATCCTTCCGCGCCCATTTACCCGAGTGCGTTTTATTCTCGGCCCGCCTCATCAGGTGCGGGCGACATCGAGCGAAGAAGAATTTGAGGCGGAACGCGAGCGTCTACAAGCGGCAATGATGGCGCTGGTGGAAATGCGCTGATAGCTTCGTCGGGATGTATCATCCTGAGCGAAGCGAAAGATCTCTCTAGCCACGTTTCGTTCTGCAAAACAGTTTAAGCAACGCATGATGCCAAAGTTAATCGATGGGCGCGCAATCGCGGAAAGAGTCTACGCGGAATTGCGGGACGAAATTGTCAGCCTCAAATCGCGCGGGGCAACGCCGGGCCTGGCCGTGGTTCTGGTCGGCGATGATCCCCCCTCTCGCGCCTACGTTCGCGCCAAAGACAAAACGTGCCGCGAGCTTGGCCTGCATTCGGTCAAGCTGGAATTGCCGGCTACGACCACGCAGGCGGAATTGCTCGCGCGGGTTGATGAGTTAAATCGCGATGAGAAAATTCATGGCATTCTTGTTCAATCGCCGCCGCCGCCGCAAATCGATGAGGCGGCGATCATTCGCGCGCTCGATCCGCGCAAAGACGTGGATGGATTTCACCCGCTCAACGTCGCGAAGCTCGCGCTTGAGGATGACACCGGCTTTGTTCCGTGTACGCCGCTGGGTTGTTTGCGCCTGCTCCGCGAAACCGGCATCGCCCTCTCCGGCGCCAACGTTGTCGTGCTGGGTCGCAGCATGATCGTCGGAAAGCCAATGGCGCTTTTGCTCATGCGAAAGGGCATCGATGCAACGGTCACGGTGATTCATTCCCGCACCCGGAACATCTCTGAAAGTTGCCGGCGCGCCGACGTCATTATCGCTGCCATCGGCCGTCCACATTTCGTTAGAACGGAATTCGTTCGCGAAGGAGCGACCGTGATTGATGTCGGGATCAATCGGGTGGAGGACGCCGGTAGCGAACGCGGTTACAAGCTAGTGGGCGACGTCGATTTCGAAAGCGTTTCGAAATTAGCCGGCGCGATCACTCCCGTTCCCGGCGGTGTCGGCCCGATGACAATCGCGATGCTAATGTCAAACACGATCAAAGCCTGTCGCCAGATCACATCATTCCAAGCAACAAAATCTGGTTGAAGTCGAATCGATATTGGAGTGTTGCACCTGCAACATGCGAATGTTAACTCGGCATAAGGCGCTTACTTTACAATCTTGCGCGTCAAGAAACGCAGCAGCGCTGGCTGCAAGCGTGCGAGCTGAAAAAAAAACGAGCCGAGTTCTGGCGAAATCACCGTCGCTCTCGCCAAGGCATTAATCCATAAACGTCCGCGATACATGGCGCGGTGCTGCCGAATGTAATCGCGCATCGCCTCCGCGGCATTCCCGCGAATCATCTCTTTGGCAGCGGCGGCCGCCAATTCACCGGAACGCAATGCATAAAAAATTCCCTCGCCGGTGAAGGGCTCGACTACCCTGGCGGCATCGCCCACGAAAAGCAGATTTTCGCGCGCAGGCGGGAGTGAGGGACGCGTAAGCGGCGTGATCGTGCGCCAGCTTTGCGTCGACGGAAGATTGAAATAGTGTGCTGCCCAGACTTGCAGCGGGCGAATCGATTTCGGCTTTCCCACCAGACAAAGGTTGAGTTCGGAGTCGTTCACCGGGGCTTGTCCAGAATAACCGCCCGGCAGCAATTGCAGGACGACGCGATTACCAAAGCCTCGCGGCAACGGAATGTGCGTCTGCAATGCCACGCGTTCTTTTGCGAAACGCGGGAGCAGACCGAGCAATCGCGCTACGGTCGAGTTGCGACCGTCCGCTGCGACCAGCACCCGTGCACGAAAGGCGGTCGCCGTTTCCGTTGTCGTTAATTTCCAGGCGCTGTCCGATTTTTCGATCGATGTCAGCGTGCTCACTTCACGAATTTCTGCCCCCAGCTTACGCGCTCGCTCGAGCAGCACGGAATCGAACGCACTTCGCTTGACCGCGATCTCAGCCTCTTCCCCGCGCGGCAAATCGATGCGGACATGGCGATCGCCTACACTAATGAACTCCACCCAATCGAGCGCACCGTGCGGCGAGGCGCGAACGCATTGATCGATTCCGAGCCGCCGCAAAATTGGCCAGCACTCCGGATTCAAGCAATCGCCACAGACCTTCTCACGCGGAAATTTTTCGCGTTCAATGAGGACGACGCGCAATCCGCTGGCCGCGGAAAAGGCGGCGCAAACCGACCCCGCCGGTCCGCCGCCGATGACCGCGACGTCGAAAAGTTCCATTCGTTTTCAATTTCGAGGAGTGCGCACGGGCATAAAGCGATTTCCGCAAGCGATCCGGATGGAGTAATGGAGCGTTGGAGTATTGAAGCTCAATTAACGCAACTTCCCATTACTGATTGCTCCAAGGGCATCGGCGCACGATATCTTGATGAGGAGGTTTGGTTGCCGATGAGCTGGTCACTTCCCATTTTTCGGATCGCTGGAATTCAGTTGCGGATTCATATCACGTTTTTACTGCTGATCGCCTGGCTCGCATTTGGCTACTACGCAGAAGGCGGCTCAGCTGTGGCGTTGGGGCGCGTTCTTTTTGTGCTGTTGCTTTTTGTCTGTGTCGTTCTGCATGAATTCGGTCATGCTATTGCCGCGAAAAATTTCGGGATCAACACGCCCGATATTACCCTGCTACCAATCGGCGGGGTGGCGCGGTTGCAACGAATGCCCGATGAACCGCGGCAAGAGTTAATCATCGCGCTGGCCGGCCCGCTGGTGAACGTGGTCATCGCATTTACTTTGTTTGCGGTCGTTGGTTGGCGTGGATTGGCGGCGCAAGCGGCGATGGGCGGGCCCGATCTCCTTGCCCAATTACTCGTGATCAATGTTGTGCTCGTCCTTTTCAATTTGCTGCCGGCATTTCCAATGGATGGTGGCCGGGTCTTGCGCGCACTCCTCGCCACTCGACTGAGTTATACGCGTGCCACGCAAATCGCCGCCAGCATCGGCCAGGGCTGCGCGTTCATTTTCGGTTTCATCGGCCTTTTTGGAAATCCACTCCTCCTCTTCATTGCCTTGTTTGTTTACATGGGTGCATCGCAGGAAGCGGCCCTCGCCCAACTCAAGGATATTTCACGCAGTTTTCCGGTTTCGAGCGCGATGGTGCGCGAATTCCACTCGCTTCCGCAAAACGCAACGCTCCAGGAGGCGGTGGACGCGTTGCTGGCTACTTCGCAACACGATTTTCCAGTGATTGATGAAAGTGGCGCCGTCGCCGGCGTTTTGACCCGGCACGATTTAATTGCGGCGTTACGCAAACACGACCCGCAAATTCGAGTCGCTGACGTGATGCGGCGCGATATTCCGACGGTGACGACTGGCACGCGTTTCGAGGAAGCGTTTCGCATCATGCAGGAGTGCAATTGTCCGGTGGTGCCGGTGCTGGATGGGATGAAGCGACTGGTCGGTTTGCTGACGCCGGAAAATGTAACCGAGCTGATGATGGTTCACTCGGCCATGCCGCAGCGACGCGCGGCATAGAATTGGCGAGCGGCACCTTCAAGAACGCCACCAGTTATCACGGCAGGCTTTTCGAAACCACCGCTTCTTGTCGATTTCGCCAGCAAGAGCAAGAATACGAACAGGATTAAGAGTAACATTGGGAACAGGAGACACGTCATTCATGGCAGGCGTGAAAAAAGCGAAACCGGATCTAACGAAAAAAGTGCATGAGGTGCCCCATAAGCCGGGCGTCTATCTGATGCGCGACCGTTTTAACCGCGTCATTTACGTCGGCAAAGCGCGCGACCTGCGCAAACGCGTCGGTTCTTATTTTATGCCCTCGAAAATCGCGGTGGCTGATCTAAAGACGCGCGCCATGCTCGATGCGGTTTGGGATTTCGAAACCCATACCGTGCAGAATGAAGCAGAATCGATTTTGCTCGAAGGCAAGCTGATCAAGGAATATCGCCCGCGTTACAATGTTTCTTTCCGCGATGATAAACGTTTTCTGCTGGTGAAAGTGGATCAGACTGAGGAATGGCCGCGTTTTCGTCTCGCTCGTTTCAAAAAAGATGACAACGCTCGTTATTTCGGGCCCTATGCACATGCCGGTGCGCTACGGCAAACGTTGAATTTTATGCGAAAGAAGTTCGGCGTTCTCACCTTTGGCCGCGGTTCGCCTACGGAACGGGAATTGAAATCATCAACCTATCAGGTGCCGATGAAATTAAGCGAGATTACGCCGGAGATTTATCGAGAACGCGTCGTGCAGGCCTGTGAATTCCTCGAGGGACATTCGCGCGAAATGATGGCAGAACTGGAAAAACAAATGCGCGCGCAAGCGGAGAAGCTCGATTTCGAAAAGGCGGCGGAATTGCGCAACATGCTGGATGACTTGCGGCGCACGACGCGGCCGACGCGGCGTTTTACCCGTGGTTCGTTGCCGACAACGATCGAGCCTGAAGCCGAAGTCCGCGCCTTAGCCGATGCTCTGCAATTGTCGAAGGTCCCGCGGGTGATGGAATGCTTTGATATTTCCAACATCAGCACCACACATGTCGTCGCGTCGATGGTTTGTTTTCGTGATGGCGTGCCGGACAAAAATTGTTACCGCCGCTATCGGATTCGCACGGTCGAAGGGCAGGACGATTTCGCGAGCATGGCCGAGGTGGTACGGCGAAGATATTCCCGAATACTTCTGGAAGCGCGTGATGCGGATCCCGACACCGCAGAATTTTCTCAGGAGAATCCGGCAGAAGCGCTTGAGCGTGTCGGTCATCCCGAGCGAAACCACCAGTCCGGCTCGGACCGAGGAATCCGTTTGCAGACCGTACAGCTACCGCAACGGGATCCCTCCACTTCGCTTCGCTCCGGTCGGGATGACAAAAAGGGGGGTGTCTCCGGTCGGAATGACGAGCATTTTGTCGCGGTCAGACTTCCTGATCTAATTATTGTCGATGGCGGTAAAGGTCAGCTCTCCTCTGCCTGCAAGGAACTTCAGCGGCTTGGCTTGCACGATTTGCCGATCATCGGACTCGCGAAAGAACACGAGGAAATCTATCGACCCGGACGAGCGCTGCCGTTGCGTTTGCCGGAAGATTCAGGCGCATTGCGTCTGCTCCAGCGCATCCGTGATGAAGCCCATCGTTTCGCCAACGCCTATCATCAATTACTGATGAAGAAGCGCATCGGCGAAAGCGTTCTGGATGATTGCCCCGGCGTTAGTCAGCATCGCAAAAATCTGTTGCTGCGAAAGTTCGGGTCGGTAAAACGATTGCGGCGAGCCAGCGTGGAAGAAATTGCGGCGACGGACGGAATTGGGCGAAAGTTGGCGGTGGACGTGCACCGATTTTTGCAAACCCACTAGAGCTTGTCATTCTCGAACAGGCGCAGAATCTCTCCGACCAAATGAGACGTTTCGCGATGATGCTCAATGTGACATCACTGCTCTTCGCGCTCTCCAGCGCAACGGGGCAGCAGTTGGCACCTGCATCTTCTATAGCGCCTGGCGCCGCGCCATCGGCGGAACCATCGCCGCCTGCGCTCGATGAAGAGATCGTTCCAACATTCGAGACACAAAAACTCGCACGGACTTACATTCTCGATATCCCCGCTCCGCGCGGCCAGATCACCGACCGTAATGGCACGCCGCTCGCGCAAAACCAGCTGAGCTATAATCTCGCGATCAGTTTTCCTACTCCGCTGGAATTTAAGGATGCCGAGACGCTCGATTTCGCGCATCGGCAAATCGCGGCGGCGACAAAATTGATCGGCCGTCCAATCCGCGCTGCCGACGATGCAATCCTGAGACATTATCACAATCGCGGAATTCTTCCTTTCGAGATCGCAACCAATCTTTCGGCGGACGAATACGACGCGGCCAAAGCGCATTTGCCTCCAGAAATGACGTTACGCGGCGTTTATCTGCGCGCTTATCCGCAGGGCAAGGTCGCCGGTCAAATAGTTGGCTATTGCGGACGCACGGGACGTAATCCCGACGGGATCATTGACAACCACGAAACAATCTGGCCGGAGACGGAGGGGCGTGAAGGAATCGAACA
>QHRO01000038.1 GCA_003220155.1 Verrucomicrobiota bacterium | reverse complement strand
AGTGCTGACGGGGACACCCGAAGAATTCGAGCGCGAACTGAAAAAGCGCGAGGTCAAAGCCCAACTGCGCGTCATGAAACCCGGCGAAACGATTTCGTTGTCGGACGGAGGCGATTGAACGCCAGTCCACATTCGAATTTCAAAGTACACAGCAAGGGAAAGCCAGGGCAAATGTTTGATTTCAGAAATGGAAAACCGCTGATGGATCTCCTCATTCCGGAGGGTCTGTCGCATGTTGCGACTTCGTTTGTCGAATCACTCAAAATTAATTCAATTACGGAGAAGGCGCGGCGCCACCGGCGGGTTGTGATTAAACGTCGGAATATTTACGGCGAACGTGCCGCCGGTTTGATCAACTTTTACTTTCGCGCAGCCGGCATTCCAATTCGCTATTTGAGCGACGTACGAGATTGGCGCCGGTGGGAAACGCGATGTTTTCGAATGCTTGGGATCACATGAACCGGGGAACGCTCACGCCACGAATGTTGAAGGCAGCCGGTAGTGAATATCGGCGGGCCCATCATTTCAAAAGCGAGGCGTTCGGCAGCGGCTGGTCGCATGGCGATGCTTCGATGACCAATGTGATCTACGACGAGAAAATGGAGTGCGCCCGGCTGATCGATTTTGAGATTAGACACGAAAAATCGCTGCCGACGACCGCGCGTCAGGCCGATGACCTGCTCGTTTTCCTGCTCGATATGGTGGGAAGAATTCCGAACCGACAATGGTTGCCGTTCGCGATTTGTTTTCTGCGCGCCTACAACGATTCCGCCGTCATACGCGAATTAAAAAAACGTCTCGTCGTTCCGACCGGCCTGGCCTTGATCTGGTGGAATGTGCGGACCAATTTTACCGGAACCGCAAAAGTAAACCGGCGTTTTCAGGCGTTGCGTCGTGCCATCGGTAAACTGGAACTTCATCGCTCGCTTGCGACCGATTCCGCGCGCAAAAAACGGCGACCTTCGATTAGCTGCCAGAGAATGAGACCGGGAATCCCGACGATTAAATCGCGGAAACGCGCGAGCAAAGATATGGCAAAAGCCGTTTCTCCCGGAATGCCGAGAAGATTGCCGACGACAAGGTAACCGCTTTCCTGCACCCCGAGCTGACCCGGAACGGGAAAAGCCGCGGATTTAACAGTCATGGCCATGCTTTGCAGAATGAGCGCGTTCAAGAACGTCGCGTGCGCCCCGAGCGCGTAGAGTGCGATAAAAATCTCGCCGGAGCTGCCGATGAGCGAAACTATTGTCCAAATGCAACATGCCAGAACACCACGCCGACGTGCATAAAAGTCGCGCACGGTTTGGTCGAGCGTTTCTCCGCTTTGCACGAGCGAGCTCCATTCCGGCGACTTAACGAGACGTGTGATGATGACACTGACGAAGCGAAACATTCCCAGGCGCTGCGCAATGTAGAACCCAGCGATAGCAACGATCGCGAGAATGGCCCCGACCAAAGTTGGACCGACAAGACTGGTTCGACCGGTAGCCTCGACCAGCAGCACAAGTCCCAGCAGCGTGAATACGATTTGGGTAACGACGCCGAGGGTAACATCGACAATCACGCTTGCGGCTGCTGCGGCCATGGGAGTGCCGGTAATGGTGGAGAGGCGCGCACGCACGATATCGCCGCCAACGGCCGCGGAAGGAATGAGATTGCTGATCGATTCGCCGATCCAGCGCATCCAAAACAAGCTTTGCCAGCGCGGGCGCACCGCCTTCGGGAAAAGCACATGCCAGGCGATGGCATCGAGAAGGATCGGCACAAAATGAAATGCCGCGATAGCAGCAATGGCCCAACCGGCGGTCGCAACCGCGGCGCCCACCGCCATCACCCCTTGCCGAACGAGCAGGATGGTAAATAGGGCCGCGCCAGCGAAGCCAAGAATGTAAATGGTGAGTTTGATTTTACCGCGCGTTTTCATCGAGGGCCTGAAGAGTGATCGTGAGCACGACATGGCATGGCCGCAACTGACGATGCAAACGTGCGATAGAACAAGAGCGGCGATCTTTAGATCGCCGTTTCTTAAACTCGGCGGCTTGGAAGCCGCCGCTCCTTGAGGCGCAGCTTAACGCGACAACTTGTGCGCTACGATGTCCGCGACAAACGGACGTGCAGAAGCACGTCCCTCCACTGTAGCCGCGGTCACTGGCCGCGGCTCTTCCACCGCGATAGCCACTGGCGCTACCACGCGGCGTCGCATCGGC
The DNA here is from genome assembly GCA_003220155.1 of Verrucomicrobiota bacterium. GTDB lineage: Bacteria > Verrucomicrobiota > Verrucomicrobiia > Chthoniobacterales > UBA10450 > AV69. The sequence goes on along the minus strand of QHRO01000038.1, from coordinate 27,346 downwards.
TTTAACAAGAGCGCACATATCATCAGCCAAAGAACGCCGAGAAATATCGCCGCAATGACGTCGGTGAGATAATGCGCGCCAAGAGCAATGCGGCTGAATCCAACCAGCATTACCAGCATCGCGGCGGAAAGAATGATCAATCTTTGCCGGCGCTTCGATTTCATCAGCGGCAGCAGAAACAAAAGCAGCTGACCGTAGAGCAAAGTCGCTCCGATGGTATGGCCGCTGGCAAAACTGTAGCCCGACCAATCGACGAACCAGCCATCGAGAAAGGGACGATGCCGATGGACCGCGAGCTTGAGTAATTCGTTTAGGACCATGCCGCCGGGAACGGCCACAATCATTGTGACAAGAGCAGTCCAGGCACGTTTCCACACGAAGAATATTACGGCCAGAAACAGGACGACGCCGATCAATTGGGCTGAGCCAGGCTCACTAAAAACGCGCAGGAGATTCACAAAGGCCTGGCTAAGATGGGCATGGAACCAGCCGGCGATTTGATGGTCCGCACCGGCTAACGGATTGACCATTGCCAAGGTCGCGCCGCTCTGAGGGGGAAGGGAGGCGTTAAACACAAAAAACGATGTCCACATAATATATGCGGGACTCCGCCTTCGTCCAATATTTGTTAGGCGAAATTTCAATTTTTTTTGTCAGGTGGTACAGGAACACCAGCCTGTGGCCTGTGCACCAGCGGGTTGAAACCCGCTGTGCCGTTTTATATTCACGCCACTCTTCCCGGAACAGCGGAGTAAAACTCCGCTGGGCGCACAGGCTTTCAAGCCTGTGTTCCTTCGCGGTTAATGCCGCCTGCTCGACACGGCGGCCACTAACGGCACTTTCCATGCTCCTTACTCCATGGCTAGAGCGTCCGGCATTACCTGACAAGCCTGTGAAACCCATCTTTCCGACAATCCCCCCTTGCTAACTCGCACTGAATCTTATACATCAACCGCGACTCGCACATCCGATTCACTCATGTCTGCTTACTCCAATTGGCTATGAATAAAATCCACCTCCGAAGAAATTTGCTCGTCTCATTGGTTTGGGGGCTATCGATCTTTGCGATTTTTGCCGGTGCCGGGGTATTCGCGGGAACCGAACCGGAAATACAGCAACCTGCGCAGCCGCAGGACGAAAATTCCCATGATATCTTTTCCTACGATTCGGTTTATACCTTCCGGAGCGATTTCAAAAACGAACCGCGACTCGGCGAGGGCGATTCTTATTATAACGATTTCAGTTACGACCATCGCTTTCTCATTACCGGCAAGTGGTATTTCCGCACCGGGTTTGAGTACGAGCGTTACGATTTTGGCGGCAGCAATGGGCTTCCCGACCACCTCCAGGCGTTATACGGACATCTCGCAATTGAATATGTGGTCAAGGATCACGCCGGCGCTGGCCTCGAACTCGACCCTGGCGTTTATTTTCAAAACCGCATCACAGGCGATGCCTTCGATATTCCATGGAAACTCTTTGTCTCTTTCCCACTAAAAAAAGACAAGATCTTCGGTGTCATCGGCGTGGGCGGTGCGCTGTATCAGGATCCGATTATCGCTCCCGGCGGCGGTTTGATCTGGCTGTTCAGCGATAAGTTGCGGTTGGAAGGGGTGTTTCCGAAACCGGCGCTGGTTTATAACTTGAATGACGACTGGCAAATCCGACTCGCCGGCAATCTGGTTTACGAAAGCTTCCGCACCGACGATGTGTTTACGCCGCTGCACAAACTGCGGCTCCACAATGCCGTCGTACAGTACAACGAAGATCGCGCCGGGCTGCAGGTGAGTTATTCCGGAATCAAGCACGTGAAAATTACCGCTGCGGCGGGTTGCACATTCAGGCGCGATTTCGATTTCTTCCGCGCCCATGTTAGTGAGAAAACCGATCCGGCGCCCTATTTGCAGCTAAGCGCCGAAGCGAAATTCTAGGAAATACAGAGCTCAAGCCCTGTGCGCCACGCCGGCCTGCGGCCTGTGTTCCTACGCGAAACTGCTCACGCGAAATCTCGCTCCTCGCCCGATGTGGAATAGGTTCATCGAGATCGCGACCTTTCGGACCTGCAAACTTCTAGCGCGGTTGTTTCCTCCGCAGCCAAAACCGCTACCACGCCAGGCGCGCCTGATTCTGGTTTTCAGCACTACTGGCCTTGGCGATGGATTGTTTGATTCGGCTGCGATTCGCAGCCTGAAGTTGGGTCATCCTGCCGCGAAGTTGATCGTGTGTGCACCGAACGCGGCAAGCGGTCGCTTTGCATAACCGGTGCGTGGACGAGGTCGTGCCATTTGGAAAATCCCCCCTTCGTCAATTAAAATTGCTCTGGCGCTTCCGACGTGACCGTCCAGATCTCGTAGTAGTGCTGCATGTCAATGAGGAGGTTAATCCCCTCGCTTACTGGATTAACCGTGATGCAGTAGTCCCCTTCACGAATTTGAGTGAGAGATACGTCTTTCTCGCTGCTCATCCCGTTAAAGTTCGAGATACGCAACACGCGGTCGTTTTGCCTCTGAAAGTAGCGCAATACGCCGGCGGCGCGACCGTCCCTCCGCGAATAATCTACGAGGTGAAGGCCGATGAACTCGCGGGCATTCGCGTTAGATTCGCCGACTGGATCGATCATCCCTACGTGGTTTTTCAAACAGGTGGAGGAAGGGCTTTATTCTGGCGAGATTGGCCCGTAGAAAACTACGTGACAGTGACCCACTGGTTTTCAGATCGCTTTGCCCACAAGGTCATTCTCACGGGCGGATTGGAGAACCTGGAAAGAGCCAACGCAATGGAACGAGCGTGCCCGGAGGTGATCAATCTTACCGGTAAAACCACGCTCGCTGAAACCGCTGCGCTACTTTGTCTCGCGAAGTTGTTACTCACTACGGACACAAGAATCATGCATCTCGGCTTCGCCGTCGATTGTCCTCTTGTTTGTCTATTCCACGATTTGTGCCCGGCCAAGGATTACTGCCCACCGGGTGAATCGGCGCGCGACGTCGCGCTGCAACTCAAGCGTTCGCACCCGCAACAGCCACTGAGCGCATGCGACATGGGGGCATCTCGTGTGACGAAGTTAAAGTGCCAATAGCCGGCATGCTCGCGATGATCGCCCGCAGACCACAAGATCTTGCGCATTGAGACTTCATCATTCCTTCGTCATTCGTCATTTGAGCTTCGTCATTCCCCTAGCGCCGAATGCGAAAGCAATCGGTGCTAGGGAAATATCTCGTCCAGCTTCCGCGCTGCGGCCTGACTGCCGTGAATTTTCAGTCGCCCAGTAAAAAACGCCCACTTGCCGCCTAGCGTGCCATTGGAAAGGGCCACCCAATTTTTGTCACTGGTGATAAAGGTGACGTCGGGCTTGTCTAGTTTCCCCCGCCCCATTTCGAATTTGCCGTCATTCACTTCGATCCACCATTCGCCACCATTGGGACCGCTCAGTTGCCATTGGTAGCGCAGATGAACCCCTTTCGCTTTATCCGCCTGAAAACTCTGCCGCATCCCATCGAACACCTCTTGTGGCGTCGAATTTGGCGGCTCGTTCGACGCGGCCATGATCGAGCCCAAGCCAATTGCAACAGCTATCATCGCGATTCTCAGCAAGGGCACCCCATTCATCTCTTCAATTACTTAAATCAGAATCGTTCCCGTTGCTTCGATCGGTTGCTCTGGCTCGCGCTACTCTTCGATCCGTCGCAGTAAAAATGCGGCGCCAATGAAGGTCACGAGCGCGCCGGCGAATAGCACGATGAGATCTACCAGGTAAAATCCTGCTCCGGCGTGATACATATTTACCAGCCGGAAAGCGCGGCAGAAATGTGTCAGCGGGAAAACTTCCGAAAGGTATTGGATTGCCTTTGGCAACTGTTCGAGCGGGGCGAATGCGCCGGACAAGACAAAAACTGGCAGCAAAAAGAAGACGGAAAATTGAATCGCTTGCGTCTGGGTCTTGGAAAAGGCGGAGATAAGCAGGCCAAGTCCGAGGGAACAAAGCAAAAACAATAGACAGATCAGCATGAGGGCAGGCGGTTGAAAAAATTGCACGTGAAAATGAAAGCCGGCCACCAGCGTGATCACCGCGATGAGGACAATCGAGACCCCGAGGTAGGGCAAAATTTTCCCGATCACAATTTCGCCGCGCTTCAAGGAAGTAACCATCAATTGGTAAAGTGTCCCCGACTCGCGTTCGCGTGCGATGGTACAAGCCATGAGGGTGACGGTGAGCAATTGTAAAATCAGACCGATGATTCCCGGGATAACGTAATCGATAAAGCGCGATTTCGGGTTGTAGAGAATCTTGCTCTCCGCCGACCACGCTTCCATTAGCGAGACAAATTGTTTGCGGATCTGCACCGGCAATTTTTTCCCGAGCTCGATTACTTCGTCCGGGAGCGTTTCCACGATGATATCGCGCTCTTTCACTTGAAAATCGGCCAGGCTTTTCTGCACCCCGCCTTCCGCCGCTGATGCCGTATTGATGTCGCTACCGTCGAGATAAAGCGGGAGCGGCTTCGGGTTCCCCGCGCTCAACGAATCGCTCCAACCCTGCGGAATGACGAGCGCGGCTTGGACCCGGTTGGCGAGGAGATCGGACTCGTTCGTGATCTCGGGCGACGCCTGTCCCCAGCGAAAGGTTTTGTTTTGCAAAACGATATCGATGAAACGCTGCGTCCGTGAGTTGTTGTCGCGATTGATCAACATTGCCGGCACATCGCTGATCTCGCTGGTTTCAAAAGCGTGACCGAAGAGCAAGACGAAAAGCGGCGGCAGAATGAGGAGCAAAAGCAACACACGCCGGTCGCGATAAATGTGGAGAAACTCCTTGTAAGCGACACTGGCGATGGCATGGAGGGAAGAAGAGTTCATGAGGTCGTCGTCGGGAAATGCGTGCCAGGACCGAAGCTGGTAAGTAGTCGAGCGGCGAACGTGTGAGAGATCGAAGGGAACAAGGGAAAACGCCCAACCTCCAACGCCCAACGCCCAACGCTCAATGAGGAGAACCGCGAAGTGAAAAAGCAAAGCGTTGAACAGCGGGACTCCGCGGACTCGACTTCGCCATGATGGCCGTAGGGCGATGTTCCACACCTGAGAAGTTGTCCCGCAATGTCATTGCCTGCTCTTGTGTTGGGCAAGTCATCCGTCAGTTCAGCAACTGCAACGGCGAACTCCAATAATCTGTCTTCGAGGTCGTACTTAATTTTCTTCGGCGCGGCATACTCGGAATTCGCCTCATTGACCCCAAATGGCGGCACTTTCCGTTCGGCGTTCGATGTTCGGCGTTCGATGTTCGGTGTTTTCCTTTTGGTCCTCATATGAATCTCTTGCGTCGTACGTTCGCGTTCGGTTTTCGGCCTTGAATCTGTTTGGCGCATAGCTCCGTACACCGGCACGTCATCCTTTACGCGGCCCTCTCCCATCCAACGGATAATTCGGCGTGGGGTGTTCGGCGTTTTTCTTTTCATATCACGTCGATGGCTTGAGCACGGCGTCGTAGCCTTGCGAGTAGGCGGTGAAAACATCTTCCATATCCGGTTCGACCCACCGTTCACCTATCAATTTCAAATCCGGAAACGGCCAGTTCGTCTGCCAGATCGCGATCAGTCTTTCCGGATCGGGCGCATAAATTCGCAATGCGCCACTGCGCAAGGAAACGCCCAGAATCTCGGGAAGATTTCGCAGCCGGACCAGCGCCGGCATCACCGGATCGACATCGATTTCGAGCAGCTTGGTGCGAAAGCTCGCTTTCAGTTCTCGCGGGGGCGCTTTGGCCAGCAGTCGGCCGCTTTCGATGAAGCCCACCTCGGTGCAACGCTCCGCTTCATCCATGTAATGGGTGGTAACGAAAATTGTTTTGCCATCGTTACTCAAATCGTAGAGCAAATTCCAAATATGCTGCCGATGCACCGGTTCGAGCCCGGACGTCGGTTCATCGAGGAAAAGCAGAGGTGGATCGTGCACCAATGCGCAACCAAGCGCGAGTAATTGCCGCATACCTCCCGACAAACTCCCGGCTGGGGTGTCGCGTTTTTCTTCAAGATCGGTCAGGCCCAATAAATTCCCGATTCGTTCCTCCAATTGCGTAACCGGCACCCGACAAGCGCCACCGAAAAAGCGAAAATTTTCCTCAACCGTCAGATCGGGATACAAACTAAAACGTTGCGCAACGTAACCGAATTTCGCTCGCACCAGCTGTCGCTCCTGCCACACGTCGTGGCCAGAGATCGTCGCCCTCCCACCAGTCGGATGCGTCAGCCCGCACAACATCCGGATCGTTGTCGTCTTGCCTGCACCATTGGCGCCGAGAAATCCGAAGATCGTTCCTGCTACGATGGTGAGAGAAACGTCCCGTACGGCCTGAACGTCGCCGAAACGCTTGCTCAGCTTGTCGAGCACGATCACCGGTTCACTCATTTGCGAAACGTTATTGCGATGGCAGAGCAAGATTTGCAACCCGGCGACGTGCCGTTAGAAGTGTGGGCATGAGAAACGGCTGCCTGCTTTGTCTTGCCCTGATCGTTTCGGCGGGCGCCGGCATCGCATCAGCCGATCCGGTTTCGGAACTGAGTAGCTTCTCTATTTTCGATAAAGTCGATCTGTCGCAATTGGCGAAAAGCGACGCGAAAACGGCGCACGGCCCGCCAATGAGCAATCCGCGGTTCCTCTCCGTGCAAAGCGTTTACGTTATGCCCGGCTCGCCCGCGCAACATTTGGAGGCAATGCGCAATTGGAATCCAGCCGAGCATCACGAACCCAAAGTTTATCTGCACGGTGATCTTCCCGGTTCACCAAGCGAGGCTGCTTTTGCCAAGCTCAAAAGCGCTCCGGATAACGCCCCGGTTCGCGCGTTAACGAACGCGACTGCCAAAATGGCAAATGAATTGCAGCTCAGTCGCGAGGAAGGGGCGAAATGGAAAGGAGGCAATGGCGCACTTTCAGGTGCCGGCGGCGATTTCTGGATCGGCGTTCTCGCTGCGCGTACCCGCGCCTTTTCAAGTGGCGGAACTTCGGCGCAAGCGCCCTACGATCACGCCGGACCCGCGGTGCGACCGGGCGAAGAATTGAATGGCCTGCTTCGCGAGCAAGGCAAAATCCGCAAGCAATTCGCAGGTCTGCTCGAAAGTACCGGCATCGGCCGCGGCGCTGGATCGCTCAAACCGGATTTGTATTGGGAACTGCTAAATGCCGATGACGTTGCAGTCGCTACCCTCGGCGCCTTTTATTCGCGCAACACCGGTGGAAACGCCCAGGCCGCCGATACTTTTTACTACGCTAGCGGCGGTTACTACGTGACACTCACTCTCCATCAAATGTGGCCAGTGGATGTGAATGGCAAACCGCATACGCTGATCTGGCGCGGCGACATGGTTTCGTCTGCTTCGCTCGCTGATTTACACGGCGTCGAAAAACTCGGTTCGGAATCGGCGATGATGAAGGACATAGCCAAATCTATCGCGCTTTTCCGCAGGGAAAGTGCGCACTGAATCGTGATGCTGCGCAATTTCAATCGGCAGTTACTGGTCGCGATTTTCCTGACCGCGGCCACAGGATCATTCGGCAGCGACTTTTGGCCGGTCGAATATTCGTTCGAGGAAACTTATGTCGGCGAGGCCAGCGTGGCACGCGGACCCCATCGCGTGGAGGATTTCGATGAGAGCGATACCTTGCTTCGTTTAGTTCTCACTCCGCGGGTGAAGCTTGGCGTCTTACGACTCGGTTTCGAATATGAACAATTCTCCTTCGGGTTGAGCAAAAATGCGCCCCTTCCCAATACCCTCCAATCCGTCGCCGCTGTCGTTGGAATCGATACTCAATTCTCCGATTCAATTCTCGTTAGATTGGAAGCTACCCCCGGCGTTTATAGCGAAGCTTTCCGCCCCGGATCGACCGATTTCAACATGCCGTTCGAGATCGGCGGCACCTATATTTATAATCCCGATTTGCAGTTCGTAGTTGGCGTCAGCATAGACGTGGAACGAAAGTATCCCGTCATTCCTGGCGGTGGTATCCGCTGGAAATTCCAGCCGAAGTGGGTGCTCAACGCCGTTATGCCCACACCGCGCCTCGAATACGAATGGAATAAGAACCTGACGTTGTATGCCGGAGCCACTCTGAAGGAAACGAATTTTCGAGTGAGCGATGAGTTCGGGCGCGACCACGGTATTCCCAGATTGAATCATGCTGTGCTAACCTATAGCGAAGTGCGAGCCGGTGGCGGCATCGACTGGAAGGTCACAAACTGGCTATCCGTCAATGCGGAGGCCGGCTATCAACCATATCGCAACTTCGACTTCTATCGCGCCAACATCCGCTTCCACGAAGATGGCAGCGCACCCTACGGAATGATTGCGCTGCACGGCGCGTTCTAAGCGAGCTGGACTGTCGTTCTTTGCTCGGGACGACGGAACAACTGCAGCTGCAACTATCTCGATAGCTACCTCGAACGTGCTTCCGAACCTCGCCAGGTCCCTCGATCCGAGCCGGACTGGCGGTGTCTGCGCGGGTGACGGGTAACGCAGCGTCTTGTTGAGACGCAGTTGTGCGCAGACGCCGCTAAGCTGAGACTGCAAACATGCGGCGCCGACAACTTTCGAAACTGGACGAGTGCCGCGACTGCGTTTGTCTGGCCATGCGCACGGCGACGCGCCGAATCACACAAGGATATGATACCGCGCTGGCCGGAACCGGCCTGCGGGTCACGCAGTTCAGCCTGTTGGTGATGGTGCATCACCTCGGCGCGCCGACAATGAAAACCCTCGCTCGCATGCTCGATAGCGATCCCACCACCATCACGCGCAACATCCAAGGGTTGAGCAAGCGCCGGTTGCTCACGCTTTCTCCCGGCCAGGATTTGCGCGAGCGCAAAGTAATACTGACAAAGCTAGGCCGGACCATGCTCCTGCGTGCTTTTCCCAACTGGCGCAAAGCGCAGAGTGATGTCGTGGCCAGTCTCAATCGCGCGGAACTAACAAATTTGCGCGCGTTGCTCGAGCAAGTTGGTCAGCGCAAAAAAACAGCGTGATCCGGGACCGCTGCAGTGAACGGAGCTGGCGTCGTGGCAAGGAGGCTCCCTACGCTTCCAAATCTTCTTACCGCTGATATTAGTGCCAACTCCGAAAGTGCTGAGACACGCCAAGCGTACAGTTTCACCCGCCCAATACGCTAGCGGACGCTAAAGTAAGCAATATTTCTTTTTTTGACGTCATTTCGCGCCCATCGCGCCGTGCTCGGGCGACTCCGGGACGAAGGCCGGTGTTTGGCAAATCATCCGTTTCAACGCGCGCAATCCGCGATTGGATTTCTTTCTCGGCTGTAATTTCCTTTTTTCAAATCCGAGCCGGGCCGGACCGGGCTCAGATCAACGCCTGCGAACATCACTGCCGAAAAGAGCTCTTGCACGTTCCTTCTAATAGTTGTATATACAACTATGAGGCAAGCCGACCTGTCGTCCCTGCCTTTTTCTTAATCGCGGCACGGCTTTTGTGATCTTCGCCGTTGCCATCTTCATTGTTGCCGCGCATACCGCCATTGCTGGAATGGCAGCTCCGCGCGCTTCGCTGTCGCAGAGAACCAAGTCCACCATCCCGTTTATAATCGCGGCCTTCCTCGGGTCATGGCTCGCGATTGCGTTTATCGTGGGCGACGGCGCCAATTTCCCCATCTCGCTGGAATCTCGTCGCTCGGCCAGCGGCTTAGTCGCGTTGATTCCATTCCTCATTGCGGTGATGGCACTGTTCGTTTCCAAATCGCTCCGCGCGATCAATTCCGCGATGCCCAGCGCTTGGCTCATTGCCATTCAAACCTATCGCGTCGCCGGCATCATGTTCGTATTCCCCTTCCTCACTGATGGAATTCTGCCGGCCGGCTTCGGCTGGCCTGCCGGAATTGGGGATGCCATAACTGGAATCTTCGCGCCGGTGGTAGCGCTGATGGTGGCGCGCAACCGTCCGAATGCTTTCAAATGGGCGGTGGCATGGAATCTTTTCGGCACGCTCGATCTGATCGTCGCCCCGGCCACCGCGCTCTATTTCGAGGCGCGTGTCCTGAGTATCTATCCGCTCAATCTGGTGCCGCTCTTTCTCGGCCCGCCTATCGGAATTCTGACGCACATTTATTCGCTCCGGAATTTGGCCGTCAACACAACGGCCTAAAAGCCAGGCGTCAGCGTATCAGCGCCGCACAAAACGGAAGGCCGCCACCGACAGTTAACAGAAGTCGTCGACGCTCTTTTAATACAGATCTTGCCGGCGATGATCGAATACCGCCATGCGAGCGCGAATGGAATTAATGATCTCTTCTGAAATCTCAGCTTGAATCAGTTCTTCGCGATCGGCGGAGGCGGCGGCAACAATGACGCCGTAAGGATCGATGATTACGGATGTGCCACAGAAAGTGACTCCGTCGTCTGTTCCGACTCGATTGGCCAGAACAAGGTAGCATTGGTTTTCAATCGCGCGCGCCAGCGCCAGAATCCGTAAATGTTCAAGGCGCGGGAATGGCCAGGCCGATGAATTAACGAAGAGATTCGCTCCGCGTTCCACCGCGAGGGCGCGGCACACCTCCGGAAATCGAAGATCGTAACAAATCGTTAGGCCGAGATTGAACTTATCGAGCTTGCAACTCGCGAATGTGCCGCCGGCAGCAAAGACGGGGCGCTCGTCCAACGGTGCAGCTGTCACCAAATGCGTCTTGCGATATTTGGCTCGGATGTTGCCGCCAGCATCAATGAAAACCTGTCCGTTATAAATGCGCGGACCCTCGCGGTCCGAAACGCCAGCGATAATCGCAAGCGAAAATTGCTTTGCCATTTCTTGAAGCTGCGGAACAGCGCCTTCAGTCCACGAAGTTGCGTGCTTCTGAATCACCGGCATCGAATAACCGGTATCGATCATTTCAGGGAAGACGATCAGCTCCGCGCCGGCGTCTTTGGCACGTGAAGCGAAATCGTTAATCGTGCGCAGATTCGCTTCCAGATCTCCCGGCGTGCAGGCGATCTGGGCAGCGGCAATTTTCATCGCTTCTATTTGTAGGGCGTTTCTGTGAAACGCCAAGTCGCGAGGCGGCCGCACCGACGGTGATTCTTCGTCTTGCACGCGTTCTCATTTTCATCGCGCGTCATCCTGAGCGAACGCGAAGGATCTCACAAAATTCGAGCGCGTCTTCGAACATTGCGAGGTCCCTCGCCATCTGCGCGGCTCGGGATGACTGATGAGTGTCAGCGCAACGTCTTATCCAATCTTCCAATCTTCAACGTTTCCGGCCACCACTTGGCGACGCCGAGGACGACGAGAATAGTTCCGATTCCACCGCCGACCACAGACAGAACCGGGCCGAACAACGCGGCGGTTAGACCGGATTCAAGCGCACCGAATTCATTCGAAGTGCCGATAAAGATGTTGTTCACGGCGGATACACGACCTCGCATTTCATCGGGCGTGACCAGTTGCACAATGGTACCGCGTATGATTACGCTCACGCTATCGAACGCGCCGATCAAAAAGAGCATCGCGAGGGAAAACCAAAACACGCGCGACAATCCAAAGAGAATGGTGGCGATTCCAAAACCGGTGACGCACCAGAGCAAAGTCGCGCCGGAACGTTTCATCGGCGGCAGGTAGGCAACCAGCAGTGCAATGCCGAATGCACCGATCGCAGGCATGGCCCGCATCCAACCGAGCCCGACCGCGCCGACATGCAGAATTTGATCGGCAAACATCGGCAATAAGGCGGTCGCGCCCCCGAGCAACACCGCGAACAAGTCGAGCGTGATGGTTGCGAGAATAACGTGTTTACTCAGAACAAAACGCATCCCTGCCTGCAAGCTGCGCCAGGTATTTTGTTCCTCGCGTTTTTCCCGGGCCGGTGCGCGCGGGATCGGCATCACGAGAAGAAAAAAGAGAAACGAGCAGATAGCGTCGATGATGTAAACGCAGGAAAAACTAACGTGGGCGACGATGAAGCCGCTAATGGCCGGGCCAACAACCGAGCCGATTTGAAAAACGCTGCTATTCCAGGTGACAGCATTGGCGAAAGCGTCCCGCGGCACCAGCGTCGGGAAAAATGAACTACGCGCGGCCCAGGCAAAGGTTCGGGCCGTCCCGGAAACAAAGAGCAATAGATAAATCAGCGGCACCGAAAAATCGTCGAAGTGGAAGGTCGATTGATGACGCTCGAAAATTCCGGCGATCCCGCGCAATAGATTATTGCCGTGCTGTAAGATCGGCCATGCCGGAATGACGAGATGTTTCCAGGAAACGATGGCGAGCGCAGCGGACGCGATCGCGCTGAAAAACTGCGCGATCATGATGATATGTTTGCGGCTGTATTTGTCCGCCAAATGTCCCGCCGGCAGCGACAGACAAACCACCGGAACCGCGAGCACCAGGCCGACCAATCCGAGCGCGGTGGCCGAATGTGTGCGCCGGTAAATTTCCCACTCCACTGCTACTGCCAACATTTGGCGGCCGACGATGGCGAGAAGATTTCCCGTCATATAAAGATTGAAGTTGGCAAAGCGAAAGGCGGCGTAGGGGTCGTGCGATGGAGGACCAATTGGCGGAATAGCCTGCGACGCTTGGTCGTGATTCATGAAAGTGCGCGCGTTTAGAAATGCGCTCGCGAGAGGCTAGCGTCGCGATTTGGTGTCGCAAGGCAGGTGTTAAACAATGAGCGGGCTTGCTCCATGCATGTCGTCCCGAGCGCGAGAGGGACCTCGCCTAAACTCTTGGATCAGACAAGCTAACTTGGGTGTTCAACACTGTACTCGTGAGGTCCCTCACCTCGCAAGCATTCGGGGTTCGGGATGACACGCGCCATGTTGCAATTGAAGGGCGATGGTCAATTTGATTTCGCCGTAGGTTGAAGAACTACCGCAAGGAGTTTGTACCTAGTTAGAGATTTCTCGGTCCGAGCCGGACTGGCGTATTCGCTCGAAATGACAGACGTGAGCACTTGCCATCATCCGTGACGCCGAGTAGTTGCAAGCAATGACGTCGGTCTATTCCCGCACTAATCCGTTTCCCGGCAAAATGGTCGTTAACCGACGGCTGAATGAAGGAAATCGGAACAAGGAAACGCGGCATCACGAAATTTCGCTGGCCGGTTCGGGGCTGACCTTCGAACCGGGTGATTCGATGGCGGTTTGCGCCTCGAACGATCCGCCGCTGGTCGAAGAGATTATTCGTGCACTCGGCGCTACTGGTGATGAGATCGTACCAGCGGGAAAAAACGAAACAGCGCCGCTGCGACAGGCCTTGCTACGAAACTATTCCATCACCACGCCGACCCCGAAATTCTTGAAAGCGATCGTCGAGCGGGCCTCGGCTGCCCCGTTGCTAGAAGAGTTGCTTCGCCCCGATCATAAACACGATCTGCAGGTTTATCTCTGGGGAATGGAAGCGATCGATTTCCTTCTGCAACATCCTTCGGCGAAATTTACGCCCGAGGAGTTCGTTGGCCTGCTAACGAAACTGCAACCGCGTCTTTACTCGGTGGCGAGTTGTTTGCGAGTCTTTCCTGAGTCCGTCCACTTCATCGTCGATGTCATTCGCTATGAATCGCATGGACGCCTTCGTAAAGGTGTGGCTTCGACCTTTCTGGCGGAGCGCTGCAATGATCAGCCCGTCCCGGTTTTCCCCAGTGTGGCTAAGCATTTTCATCTACCGGAAGGCGATGCTGATATTATTATGGTTGGGCCCGGGACCGGGATCGCGCCCTTCCGGGCTTTCTTGCAGGAGCGTCGCGCGGTCGGCGCACGTGGGCGCAACTGGCTCTTCTTCGGCGCACAGCGTTCCAGCTATGACTACTATTATGGCAAGGAGTTCGAAGAGCTAAAGAAACAGAACATTCTTACTCATCTGCATTGCGCCTTCTCGCGCGATCGGGAGCACAAAGTTTATGTGCAGCATCGGATGCAGGAGAACGCAGCTGAACTTTGGCGCTGGCTCGACGCTGGAGCGTATTTTTACGTTTGCGGCGATGCGTTGAAGATGGCGAAAGACGTGGACGCGGCCTTGCGTACCATCGTGCAGGAGCAGAGCGGCAGGTCACCGGAGGAAGCGCAGGCTTACGTCGAGCAAATGAAGGCGGACAAGCGGTATAAGCGGGACGTTTACTAGCGAGTTCTTGTTTCAATCGGTTTCGCTTGCACGCCGTAACGCGGAAGTGAAGGCCTAACGCCGAGTCTTCCCAAGGGCGACTTGAGTATGTGTTTAGCGCCAAAGGCGCGGTTTTCATTTTAGCCTGGGGCAACGCCCCAGGGATTTGTGTGATGCCAATTCCCAGCGCTGAAAGCGCGAGTCATTTCGGTGCCTTGAGTCGCGCCTTCAGCGCTATTTGAGCGTTTGGTCCAACGTCCCTGGGGCAATGCCCCAGGCTCTCCAATGATAAAGCGCCGTTGGCGCGAAACACAATACCGACTTGGAAGTCGCCCCTTCCAGTTAAAGCGCGGCCACCGCGCGCGCTAGAGTAAATCCGATCAAGCCAGTGGCCGGGAGCGTCAGAATCCAGGCCCAGATGATCCGTTCCACCACGGTCCATTTCACGCCGCTGAATCGTTTGGCCGCGCCTACGCCCATGATCGAGGTTGAGATCACGTGCGTAGTTGAAAGCGGAATGCCGTAAACGCTTGCAGTCTGAATGATGAGGGCCGCACTCGTTTCCGCGGCGAAGCCGTGCACCGGCTGAAGTTTTACCATCTTGTGCCCGAGGGTGCGGATAATTCGCCAGCCGCCCGCGGCCGTGCCCGCAGCCATGGTGATGGCACAAAGAATCGTTACCCACGCGGGAATGGCGGCGAAGGCCGGCGTTTGCAAAAAAGTCAGCCAGCCTGGCAAATGATCGAAGCTCCCCGCCTTCGTCCCGGTAAAAAGCGCGAGCGTGATGATGCCCATTGTTTTTTGTGCATCATTGCTGCCATGTGAATGCGCCATCCAGGCCGCGCTAAAAATTTGTAACTTGCCGAAGACGGAATGGACCGCACCGGGCGTAAAGCGATGGAAGAGCGCAAAAAGCGCGAACATCACCAGAGCGCCGAGAAAGAAACCGGCAAGTGGCGATGTAATCATCGGGACAACCACCTTTGGCCAGAGTCCGGTGTTCCATTTCAATACCGACCAGTTTCCGCGGGCGGTCGCGAGTGCGGCTCCGCACAAGCCGCCAATCAGCGCATGACTAGAACTCGACGGGAGACCGACCCACCAGGTCGTAATATTCCAGGCGAAGGCAGCGATGAGAGCGCACAACACCGTCGCCATGCTCACGACATTGGTGTCGACCAAACCTTTGCCGATGGTGGAAGCGACTGCGCCGCCCAAAAGGGCGCCGGTTAAATTGAAAATCGCCGCCATCACAATGGCTTGCCGCGGGGTAAGCACTTTGGTCGAGACAACAGTGGCGATGGCGTTGGCCGCATCGTGAAACCCGTTGCTGTATTCGAAAACAATCGCCGCGAAGACAACGACGAAAAACGTGATCATCGGTAGATGCCGACTACGCGTATTTCAAGACAACTTGCAGGATGATGTTGCCGGCATCGCGACAGCGATCGATCACTTTCTCGAGTAATTCGTAAAGATCGCGCAGGAAAATGATGTGCTTAGGCGTGTAATCGCCGTGATAAAGATCGCGCAACAGTTCGAGTTCGAGTTTGTCGGCGTCGCCTTCGATTGTTTGCAAACGCGCGTTCATCTCGCGAGCAGTGCGGATATCCGTGCCCTTGCGCAATTCTTTGACCATCGCCAAGACTGCTTCGGCCGCGCGGTCAAGGAGTTCGACCTGACGCCGGAAATTGTGCCCGTGCAAGTCCTCCGGACAAATCAGAATCCGCTCGCTGATTTTCTCGACTGTCTTCGGAATTTTGTAGAGCGCACTGGCCAGCGCCTGAATGTCTTCGCGCTCCAACGGAGTGATGAACGTTTTCGAAAGTTCCTCGGTTAGTTGCTGGGTGATTCGTTTATCTTCGCGGCGGCTCTCGGCAAATGCGTTGAGGTTGCTCGACGATTCGCTTTTCTCCAGGTTCGCCAGCAGCTCGATCAAGTGGTGAACGCTGCTGTCGGCTTGCTGCGCGCTTGCCTCGAGCAAGTCGAAAAACTTTTCGTCGTGGCCGAGAAATCTACTGATTGAGAACATGGTGCCTCCGTTGTAGCCGCGGTCGCTGTCCGCGGCCAGTGATTTATTGACGAGCTGCAATCATCGCCTGTGGAACACGCAAACGCCCTGGAACACAGGTCTCTGGCCTGTGTTCCTGCCGCGGCCGGCGACCGCGGCTACAGTATAGCGCCGCGCATGATCGCAAACGCAATGTTGAAATAAATCACCAGCCCAATTCAAGAGTGTCGCTTACGAATGTGGCTCGTGCTCGCGGCAATGCTCGGTCTCGATAGTAAGATGAACCAGCTCTTCGTGCTCTCGAAGCAGCTCGCGGTATTCATCAGAGCTTCTTGGTTCATGCGCAACGATCGAGACGATGGCGGCGAACTTTCCGGTTCCAACCTGCCAGAGGTACAGGTCGGTTATGAGCGAATCGCCATCCCTTTCCACAGCGCGTCGGATTTGATCCGGCAGATCTGACGAAGACGGCGTCCGATCGAGCAGAATTCCGCTGGTATCGCGCATTAGGGCGTAAGCCCAGGAAAAAACAACGCCGCTGCCTACGATTCCCATGATTGGATCGAGCCAGGACCAACCGGCAAACTTCCCGCCAATCAGCGCAATGATGGCGAGAACGCTGGTGAACGCATCGACCAGCACATGAACGTAAGCGGCCCGCAAATTCAGATCATGATGGTGTCAGCTGCATGACTGTGACCGTCATGATGATGGTGATGCGAATCGTCCTTCAGTAGAATGCGCAACTCAAATTCACAAGCAATCCAAGAGAGGCAATACCGATTGCTTAGTAGGCCATTGCGGTAATAAGAAACGCGATCACATGAGTACTCATGTGCCAGCCATCGGCCAGCAAAGCCATCGAATGCGAGACAAGGCCGACCGCAATCTCGAGCACCATCATCACCGCGGTGATGCCGATCACGATGCGGGTGCGTCGTTCTGCGCCGGAGAAATCAGGAACGAAATTGTACGTATGCCGAAAAGGCGAATCATCCGAACGATGCATGGTCAACTTCGTCGAAGTTTTCACGAATAGTCTACTTTTCACTTTTCTCTAGCTCCTTCCCTCGAGTCTTGTTCCAAAGATGAAACGTGTAGGTGAAGACGACGTAGCCAAAAAGATCGTGCCCGGATCCATTATTGACGTAAAGAGCGGGATTCATCTGGAAATCGCGAGTGATGTTGCAGGTAAAGCCGATCGTCGATGAGTTTTCCTTGCCGCTCTGGAAGTCGACCTGCACGCGCCAGGTTTGATTGAAATCGTAGGCGTAACCGAGAATCGCCTCGTTCTTGTAGCCGGCGTGAATGGCGCCAACGATGAAGTTGTGATGCTCGGTGTAATAACCGGCTTCGATGTAGGGCTGTGGGTCGACATCGAGGTGCGGCGACCAGTTCACAAATCCGACGGACAACAGGTACGGTTCTTTCGTTAACAATCCGAACTCGGTGCCGAAGATCCACTCATCCGGCTTGAACCCGCGAAAGACGGCGAACTCAGCCCAGCTCGTTAGGCCCATCTCGACCTGCAACTCGTAGGGATTCGCGATCCGCTCGCTCTGCGCTTGAAAGCTAAGCGAAAGATCGCCTGGCCCTTGAAGCTCGGGCGTCACGATCCACCTCACGGTTAACGAGACGCAGGGGGAGGCATTAAATATCTTTCGCAAATACGACCGTGCCGCGCAGAATGAACAGCGCCACGTTGAAATAAATCACCAAACCAGTGACATCGACGAGTGTGGCAACGAATGGCGCGGATGACGTTGCGGGATCGAGTCCACAACGACGCAATAGGAATGGAAGCATCGCCCCGCTGATGGTGCCCCATAAGACTACTCCGACAAGCGCGGCCCCAACGGTAATCGCGACCAGCCAATGATACTGACCGTAGTTAAAAATATGCAAATATTGCCAGAGAGAGATTCGGAAAAAACCGATGGTTCCAAGAATCAAGCCGAGGGAAAGTCCCGAAAGGAGTTCCTTGCGGACTACACGAAACCAATCGCGTAGAGTCAGTTCGCCCAGAGCCATCGCGCGGATGACCAGCGTTGTGGCTTGCGAACCGGAATTGCCGCCGCTTGAAATGATCAACGGCAAAAACATTGCAAGAATAGCTGCCTTCTCGATCTCACTGTTGTAACCTTGCATCGCGGTAGCAGTCAGCATTTCCCCGAGAAAGAGAATGATCAGCCAGGTCGCTCGTTTCTTTACCATGCGCAGCAGCGGGATGGTCGTGTAGGGCTCGGCCAGCGCCTCCATGCCGCCAATTTTCTGGATGTCTTCCGTCGCCTCTTCCTCGGCCACATCGAGCATGTCATCCTGGGTGACTATGCCGACCAGGACCCCGTTTGAATCAACTACGGCCAGCGCGGCACGGTCGTATTTGCGAAAGATATTTAATGCCTCCCCCTGCGTCTCGTTAACCGTGAGGTGGACAAAGCTGCGGTCCATAATTTCGTCTACCCGAGTATTCAGCGGGCGGAGCAGAAAATTCCGGATGCGCAGGTCGTCGATCAGTTTGCCGCGCTCATCGACTACGTAGATGAAATTGAGCGTCTCGCTGTCCTGGCCGTGCTCGCGCACATAATCGAGCACTTCTTTCACCGTCCAATCCTCCCGCACCGCAACAAAGTCCGGTGTCATCAACCGGCCAACGCTGCCTTCCGGGTAACCAAGAAGCGCGGTCGCTACCCGCCGCTCCTCCGGGGTGAGCAACCGAATCAGTTGCCGAGCCGCCGCGCTTGGCATCTCTTCGAGTAACGCGGTGCGATCGTCCGGCGACATCTCGTTGAGAATGGCGGCGACCTGTTCGTGCGCCATGCAATGTAACAACGACTGTTGCGCGTCCACGTCGAGATACTCGAAAACGTCCGCTGCCAGTGCCGCAGGCAAAACCCGGAAGATGATGACGCGATCATCTTCCGGCATGTCAACAATGACTTCGGCGACATCGGCCGGCGGCCACTCGCTGAATAATTCACGCAAACCAGCGAAATCGCGCGCCTCAATCAGGCTGCGAATTTCCGGAATGAGAATTTTGCCGACCATAAAACGCGTCGTTTTCTAGCACTCGCGAGGAAGCCGAGCAACGGAGTAATGGAGTTGCTGGAGTAGTGGAGCGATGGACCACGTCCGTCATCCCGAGCGAAGTCGAGGGATCCGCAGCGAAATCTTTGAGGTAACTTCATCGGGATCCCTCGGTCCGAGCCGAACTGGCATTTTCGCTCGGGAGGACCGCTATTTCTGCTCGCTTGGAATTTCACCAAAGCTGTTCAATATAAACCGATGGCTGAAACCTCTGTTGCGCCGACCATTCGTCGCGAAATAGATGATTCGATCTGCGTGCTGACGTTCGATCGACCGGAGTCGGGAGCGAATATTTTCGATGCCGCGGCCTTAAGCGATCTCGATCAACAACTCGATTTCATTGAAGGGGAGGATTCGCTTGAAGGCGTCGTGATTTTGTCGGCCAAAAAATCGATTTTTATCGCGGGTGCGGATTTGAAAACACTGTTGCATCAGGCGCAGACCGGCGAGATGCGCGCGTTCATCGCGGAGGGACAACGCATTTTCAATCGGCTGGCCGCGTTGAAAATTCCGACCTGCGCCGCGATTCACGGTGCCTGCGCGGGCGGCGGCTACGAAATTACCCTGGCATGTGACTGGCGAATCGCGAGCGATGATCCGGCCACGCGCATTGGTTTGCCCGAAACAACGCTCGGTTTGATTCCGGCCTGGGGCGGTTGCACGCGCCTGCCGCGTTTGATCGGCGCAGAAAAAGCGGCGGAGGTGATTCTGAAAGGAAAATTGTATTCCGCGCAGGAGGCGAAACAACTTCGGCTGATTGATGAGATTGTTTCGCGCGACCAACTGCTCGACGCCGCGAAGAAGAAATTGCGTGATGGAAAAAGGCCCTCACCCTCCCCTCTCCCTCGGGGAGAGGCGGACGGCGGCGCCGCCGGTGAGAGAAAAACAAGCGCGCCGCGTGCGAGCGGAAATCTCGCACCGGCGCGCGCGCTCGAAATCATCCGCAAAAATCTTCCACTCGATCAATCGCTGGCCGCGGAGCTCGACACCATCGCCGAACTCGGCGGGACCGACGCGACGCAAAATTTGATCCGCAATTTTTTTCTGGCGGAGAAGTACAAACGGGGCAGCTCGAAACAAATGCCGGAAAAAATTACGCACGCGGCGGTAATCGGCGCAGGCATAATGGGCAGCGGCATCGCGCAATGGCTCAGCTCACGCAGAGTGTCGGTGATTTTGCGCGATGTGGGAACGGAGGAGCTGACGCGCGGACTGGCCAGCATCGAGAAGATTTACGCCGACGCCGTCAAACGCGGAATCATGACGGATGAGGAAGCGAAGGAAGGACGTGCCCGCATCGTCGCGTCGAGCGCGCCGATTGAAATGCGGGATGTCCAGATCGTGATCGAAGCGGCCTCCGAGAAAATGGAAATCAAAAAGGAGATCTTCCGGGAACTCGTGCAAAAAGCGCCGCATGCCACGATGCTGGCGACGAACACTTCCGCTCTGTCACTTTCAGATCTCGCAGCCGAAACCAAAACGCCCGAGCGCGTCGTCGGATTGCATTTCTTTAATCCGGTCAGCCGAATGAAATTGGTTGAAGTTGTCGTTGGAACGGAAACGTCGGACGCCACGATAGCGCGCGCGCTCGGTTTTGTGCGCCAGATCGCCAAGCTGCCAGTGATTGTGCGCGACAGTCCCGGGTTCCTCGTGAACCGCGTCCTCTTTCCTTATTTGCTCGAAGCTGCGGAACTTTTTGAAAATGGCGTGAGCGGGCAGGAAATGGACCATGCGCTTTTGCAATGGGGAATGCCGATGGGACCGTTGCGGCTGATCGACGAGATCGGCGTCGATATTACTGTCGATATTGCCAACACTTTGGAGAAAGCCTACGGCCAGCGCGATCGCGCCCCGAAAATTCTGCGCGAAATGCAATCAGCGAAAATGCTCGGCCGGAAGTCTGGTAGAGGATTCTATAGATATGAAGGCAAGTCTCAGACATCGAATGCGGAAATTGAGAAATGGCGCGGGCACCTTGTAGCCGGGGTCGGCGACCCCGGCCGGCGTGTGGCGTCGCCTTCACCTGAATCGGGGTCAGCGACCCCGACTACAACGAAGAATGACCTGGCAAATCGCCTGATGTCCCTAATGGTAAACGAGGCGGCGCGTTGTCTGGAAGAGAATGTGGTCGCTTCGCCGGAGGACGCCGATTACGGAATGATTCTCGGCACCGGTTTCCCGGCCTGGCGGGGTGGGCCATTGCGCTTCGCGGAAAACTTTAGCATAAAAAAGCTGGTCGAAGAGATGGAAAGACTTGCGCGAACTAACGAGAAGTATACACCGTGCGAACTACTCCGAAAGCATGCGCAAGAGGGAACGAAGTTTTATGAGAACTGAAGCTGTCGTAGCACAGACATCTTGTCTGTGGGGCGGGCAGGCATCTTGCCTGCCGCTTACGAGAGTCAACCGGCAAGATGCCCGTTGTCCTTACAGGCTGAAAGCCTGTGCCACGAAATGAAAACGCCGCTGGAAGCGCCGCCGGAACAGGTCAAAGCCAAAACCGGCGTGAAGGAAACAAAGGCGGGCTCCGCTCCCATCATTGACACTTCGAAGATGTCGGCTGGGAAGGCCGCCGCGCTCGAGCTGGCGGAAGCATCCCGCGATCCACTCGACGAACGCGGCAGTTTCGCCAGTAACCTTTTCATCGGAAAATTCGGTTTTGAGCGCATTTTTCCCTACCCCGCGCAGAGCGAGGAAGACCGCGCCAAAGGCGAAGCGTTCCTCACCGAGCTAAGAAATTATCTGCGCGATCACGTTGACGCCGATGAGATCGATCGTACGGGCGAGATTCCGCAGAAAAACATCGAGGAACTTTTCGCGATGGGCGCGTTCGGTGTGAAAATTCCTCAGCAATACGAGGGTCTCGGTTTATCGCAGGTAAATTATGGCCGCGCCGCGATGCTGCTCGGCAGTTGGGACGCAAACCTGACCGCGCTCGTTTCCGCGCATCAATCAATCGGCGTTCCGCAACCACTGCTCCTTTTCGGAACCGAAGAGCAAAAAAGGAAATATCTGCCGCGCGTGGCACGCCGCGAAATCTCGGCCTTCGCCCTCACGGAATGGAATGCCGGCTCCGATCCCGCGAACATGAGTTTGCGCGCGGATCCAACCGAAGACGGGTCTGCCTTTATCCTCAATGGCGAAAAGCTTTGGTGCACCAATTTGATCAAGGCCGGTGTGCTGGTGGTGATGGCGAAGACGCCGCCGAAAATTGTGAACGGCAAGGAGCGCAAGCAGATCACTGCGTTCATTGTTGATGTCGATTCGCCCGGGCTCGAGATTACTTATCGCTGTCACTTCATGGGCCTGCGTGCGCTTTACAATGGCATCGTGAAATTCACCAACGTGCGGGTGCCGCGCGAAAACATGATCGCGAAAGAAGGTCAGGGATTGAAGGTCGCGCTAACGACATTAAATACGGGACGCCTGACGATTCCGGCAGCGTGCGTCGGTTTGTCGAAGCGGCTGCTCGAGATTTGCCGCAAGTGGGCCAAGGAACGCGTACAATGGGGCGTACCGATCGGCCAGCATTACGCCATTGCCGGAAAAATCGCGGAGATGGCGGGCAATGTTTTCGCGATGGAGGCGATGACGTTTTTAACCAGCGCCCTGGTCGATCGCAAAGCCGGAGATCTCCGAATCGAAACCGCAATGTGCAAAATGTGGGCGACGGAAACGACCTGGCGCAATGCTGATGAAGCGATGCAGGTGCGCGGCGGGCGCGGTTACGAAACAGCGGAGTCGCTCGCCGGCCGCGGCGAAGAACCGGTGCCGGTCGAACGTTTTCTGCGCGATTGCCGAATCAACATGATTTTCGAAGGGTCGAGCGAAATCATGCGGCTGTTCATTGCGCGTGAAGCTCTCGATCCACATTTGAAAGTTGGGGGCGCGATTTTCAACTCTCAGCTGCCCATGTCGCAGCGATTGAAAGCGGTTTTCACTTCCGGAAAATTTTACGCCGGCTGGTATCCGAAACAGTGGCTGCCCGCGAACGCCGGCGACCTCGACAAACTTCACGACGACCTACGGCCGCACGTCCGCTACGCTGCGCGCACCAGCAAGAAATTGGCGCGCGGATTATTTCATGCCATGGCGCGCTTCGGTCCAAAACTTGATCGCGAGCAATTGTTACTTTCGCGTTTCGTCGGGATCGCGACGGAACTTTTTGCGATCAGCGCCACGTGCTCGTTCGCGCAGTACAAGATCGACTCCGGTGAACCGGCCGACGAAGTCCTTTCGGTCGCGACTTATTTCTGTCGCTCCGCCAAAATGCGAATCGACCATCATTTCGCCGGCACTTCGCGCAACGTCGATCGCGCCGGCTACGATCTGACGCAAGAGTTGCTGGCCGGAAAACACGAAGGTTTCCGTAAGGGAGTTGTGTAGCGTTGGAAGTTAGGCATCCTGCCTGACTTGGCCGTCGGGCTTCCAGCCTGACGAATTACGACATCGACGAACAAGATGTTCGTCGGCCGAGACAGGCTAGAAGCCTATCTTCCACCCAGTCTCTTTGGCATTCCGGTTGCTCGAAAACTGGCGTGGTCTCCCTCGTTTTTCTCGGCCTCGCCATCGTCTGCGCATTGATCTCGCGCATTCTGCTCCTGATCGCCGCGATCGATATCAGCGGCTGGTGGGCGCTCGGAGTCTTTCTCCCATTCGGTCCCCTATTCTTCCGGCTGAATTATCCGGAACAAGCGCGCAATTCGTATCTTTTTCGAGTTGCCACCCTCTTATGCATTTTTGGCTTTGTAGTGATGCGACCGGGATTGAGTTTGAGCATGCACGACGGTCATCGCACGGCATCATCTCCGCAGCGGTCAAAGCAGCCGGTCGGATATGCGATGGAAAAACCTGGCTCTTTGAAGTCGGCGAACGTTGCTGCTCGGGTGACGCCAAGCTTGGAGCAGCGTCGCGCTGTAAACGCAACAGAATTCGAGCGACTGCGCGGACTGGAAGAACAACTTCGGTTACGCAAGCGCGATCTTCTCCACAGCGACACCGAAAGTAATCGCGTCTACGCAATCGATCTCGCGTCATACAACGACGCGTTGGCAAAAGCCACGGCGGAAAAGAACGCGCTCGTAGGAGCGAAGTAGTTCGTAGTTGCGACACTCTCGTCGTAGGTAAAAACAGCATCCAAGTCGTCGGTACTGTTCTAATTGTAGCGGCGGTCTATGACCGCCGGACTTGCCGTTTTAATCGTCGGCGGTCAGAGACCGCCGCTACAGAAACCTCGCAGTCGGTTGACCGAAACTACCTGACAGGGTATTATCGTGGTCTATGCCGCCTGTGCTCACAGAAGCGGCCCGCCCGTCAAAAAAGCGGAGTCGCATTGCCGAAACGAAAGCCCCCGTCCAGGACGGTGCGTGGGCTTTGCACGTACTCGAAAAACATGTCCTGATGGACGGATTCAAGATCGTAATCGATCTCAAAAAAAGCCGCGGCTCTTACTTGTATGACGCGGCTACTGGCCGGCGTCTTATAGATCTCTACGGATTTTTCGGGTCGCTCACCATCGGGTTTAATCATCCCTATTTCGATGAGCCGGCGGTGAAAGACGACTTACTCCGCGCGGCCAAATTCAAGGTCGCTAACTCGGACATTTATTCCGAGGGGTACGCGGAATTTGTGGAAACGTTTTCGCGCGTAGCGGGATTCCCGCCGCTCGACCGCTATCTCTTTATCGAAGGCGGTGCGCTTGCGATCGAAAACACATTAAAGGCGGCGATGGATTGGAAGGTGCGCAAAAACATGGCGGCCGGTCGCGGGGAGCGCGGCACCGAAATCTTGCATTTTCGCCACGCCTTCCACGGTCGATCCGGTTACACCATGAGCCTGACCAACACCGATCCGCGCAAGACCGATTTGTTCGCCAAGTTCGACTGGCCGCGGGTTTCGAATCCAGCGATTGATTTTTCCTTGCCGGAAAAGGAGCGCGAATGCGATGTGATCGAGCGCGAGAAAAAATCGGAAGCGGAAATCAGGAAATTCATCGCTGAACGCGGGACCGACATCGCCGCCATCATTATTGAGCCGATCCAGGGCGAAGGCGGCGACAATCATTTCCGCGGCGAATGGCTGCGGAAACTGCGGGAAATCTGCGATGAGAGCGATATCCTGCTGATTTTCGACGAAGTGCAGACCGGGCTTTGCACTACTGGGCGCACCTGGTGTTGCCAGCATTTCAACGTGCAACCGGACCTTCTTGCGTTTGGAAAAAAGGTGCAGGTTTGTGGAGTGATGGCGGGTCCGCGGCTCGATGAAGTGAAAGACAACGCCTTTCGTTTGCCGTCACGGTTGAATTCAACCTGGGGCGGCAATTTCACCGACATGCTCCGGTCGACCTATTATTTGCGCATCATTGAAAAAGAAAATCTGGTCGAGAACGCAGGCAAATTGGGCGCCTATTTTCTGGAGCAACTCCTCGATTGGCAGCGGGAATGCGAAATCGTATCGGCGGTGCGCGGGCGCGGTTTGTTCATCGCTTTTGATCTGCCCGACGCCAAGACGCGCGATGATGTTTGGCGAAAGCTGTTCGATTCCGGTCTGCTGGTTTTGAAATCAGGCGAGCATTCCATTCGTTTTCGTCCCGCGCTCGACATCACGAAGGAAGTAGTGGACGAAGCGATGGAAATTTTGCGCAAGTATTGTCGCACGCAAAAATGATAGTGACCGCGTAGTTCTTTCTGCGGAGCGCACGAACCACCTATGACATCGGTATTAGAGAAACTCGGTTTGGCTGACGACAACGCTGGTGTCTTCGACGGCGAATGGCGCGGGGGTGGCGCGAAGATTGACAAAATCTCGCCGATCAATGGACAGAAACTGGCCAGCGTGCGCACTGCTTCCGCGGATGATTACGAAAAAGCGATCTCGCGTGCGCATGAAGCGTTCTTGAAATGGCGCACTACGCCCGGGCCGGTTCGCGGCGATACCGTTCGCCGTCTCGGCAACGCCCTACGCGATTTTAAACATGAGCTCGGCCAGCTCGTTACCCTCGAGACTGGGAAAATTATCGCCGAAGGCGAAGGCGAAGTGCAGGAGATGATCGACATCTGCGATTTCGCGGTTGGTCAGTCGCGCATGCTTTATGGCCTGACGATTCAATCGGAACGGCCGAGTCACCGTTTGATGGAGCAATGGCATCCGCTCGGCGTTGTTGCGGTAATCAGCGCTTTTAATTTTCCGGTCGCGGTCTGGTCATGGAACGCCACCCTGGCCGCCGTCTGCGGCGACGCCACCGTTTGGAAAGCTTCGGAAAAAACGCCGCTCACAGCGATTGCCGTGACGAAAATTGCCGAGCGCGTTTGTCGCGAGACCGGCGCCGATCCGGCGATTTTTACGTTGCTCATGGGCGACCGCAAAACAGTTGGTCAAAAATTGTCGGCTGACCGTCGCATTCCTTTGATCTCGGCCACCGGCTCCGTTCAGATGGGCTTGAACGTTGCGCAAACGGTTCATGGCCGGCTCGGCAAGACAATCATGGAGTTGGGCGGAAACAACGCGCTCATCGTCGCGCCGAGCGCCGACTTGGAAATGGCGACCCAATCGATCTTTTTCGGCGCTGTCGGCACCGCGGGTCAGCGTTGCACCTCGACCAGGCGCGTGATTCTGCACGAATCGATTGCCGATAAAGTGCGCAGCAAGCTTTTGGCCGCATACAAAAGTTTGCGGATTGGAAATCCACTCGATCGCGAGACCTTGATGGGCCCCTTAATAGATAAGAGCGCAGTGGAAATGGTGCAGCAGTCCATCCAGCGATTAAAGGATGAGGGCGGCGAAATTCTTTACGGGGGCGGGCGCCTTGACGGTGAACAATATGCCGGCGGTTGCTACATGACGCCATGCCTGGCGAATGCGAAACCCGATTTCAAGATTGTCTGTCATGAAACTTTCGGGCCGCTGCTTTATTTGCTGACCTATCGGCAATTCGACGAAGCGATTGCGATCCAAAATGGTGTGCCGCAGGGACTGACTTCCGCGATTTTCACGAATGACGTGCGCGAAGCCGAGAAGTTCCTGAGTGCGGTCGGGAGCGATTGTGGCATCGCCAATGTCAACACCGGCACGAGCGGTGCGGAAATTGGCGGAGCCTTTGGCGGTGAAAAAGAAACTGGCGGCGGACGCGAAAGCGGGAGCGATTCTTGGAAGATGTATATGCGCC
>QHRO01000153.1 GCA_003220155.1 Verrucomicrobiota bacterium | reverse complement strand
TTCGAAGTCGTGGTTGGATTGCACCGCGGCAGCAAATCACGTCGGGCGGCACGGGCTCACAAACTTACCGTGCTGGAGACATCGGAAGCCGTTCGGCAAAGCGACATCGTTTTTCTCGCATTGCCGGACACAAAAATGCCGAAGATTTTTGCGAAACAAATCGCGCCGTATTTGCGGCGTGGACAGACGCTTCTCTTTGCTCACGGGTTCACCGTCGTTTACCGGACTGTCGTCCCTCCGCGCGATGTGGACGTCGTGATGGTAGCGCCGAAAGGATTAGGGCAAATGGTGCGGCGTGAGTTTAAAGCGGGCCGCGGCGTGCCCGCTTTGCTCGCAGTGGAAAAGGATTTTAGCGGTCAGGCGCGCGCCACCGCATTCGCATGGGCCAAAGCGATCGGATGCGCCCGGGCCGGCGTGATCGAAACAACGTTTCGGGAAGAAACGGAGACCGATCTTTTCGGAGAGCAGGCCGTATTGTGCGGCGGAACAACCGCGCTTATTCGCAACGCATTCGAGACTTTGGTTCGCGCCGGTTACGCGCCGGAGCTAGCCTACTTCGAGTGCCTGCACGAACTGAAATTCATTGTCGACATGATCCACGAAGCAGGAATCGCAGGTATGCGCGAACTGATTTCCGATACCGCTAAGTGGGGTGATCTCACGGTTGGACCAAAAATTGTTGATCAGCACGTCGCCAAGAATATGAAGGTTGCGCTGGAGAAAATCCGAAATGGAAAATTCGCCCACGAATTTATCCGCGAAATGAAAAGTGGCGGCAAACGATATCGCGCATTGTTACAAGAAGGGCGACGCGACTCCCTCGAAAAAACGGGACGCCGCTTGCGAGCGCTGATGGATTGGCGAAAAAAATAAATCTTTCCGCCCGCGCTTTGTGTGAGCGCGTTCCCGCGGCCAAAAATTCTATTGCCGCCTAATCAACGTGATTCCCGATCACAAACATCGGGATCGCCGTGGTCGCAATTGGGCCGCTCACGCGGTCGATTGGTTGGGGAATCGCCGAGCCCGAGATCATCATATAGATTTGCTTTTTGAGGGCAGCTTGCTGGGCTGCTGTCTGCATTTTGCTCGCCTGCACTTTAGGCGTTGCAACTACATTCTTACTCGGATCTGCGAGGGCCGATGCGCAAAACGTCAGCGCGACTAACGCGACGCCGCATCGCCCCGTCCAACCGGCCAAGCGGGGCAGCCTGAACCGTATCTTCATACCCGAATTATGCGGCACTTTTGAGCGTAAGACAATGACAAAACAACGAAATTTTCCCCGCCTATTGCCAAAGGAAATGCTCCAGCCGCAATTGCCCCAGGCGCGCGTTCGCTTCCTCACTGCGCGGTCCATTGGCCGCCACCAATTTTTCGTAAATCGCCGCAGCTGCTTCCCATTTTTGTTGCTCTTCAAGCAACCGCGCCGCGTTAAATCCAGCTTTATAAAACCAGAAAAATTCCGGTGGCCGGTCGGGTGAAGGATTAAATTCAAGAATGCGATAGAGAGTCGCCAGCGCGCCGTCGCGATCTGATTCTTTCTCCAGGCAAACACCTTTCTTGAACAGAGCCTGATTGCGCCAATGCGGCTGGTTCGCTGCTTCGTTGGCAAGCTGATCGTAAATCCCGACTGCGCGATCGAGGTTGGCGGCGTTGGCATTGGCTTGCTCGAAAAAAATGTCGGCTTTCCCGCACAAAGCTTCGCGCTTTTCTGCACCACGTGCGTCTTCTTTGAGCACTTCATCATATAGCGCTTGGGCGTCTTGTGATTTTCCCAACCGGCGTTCAATTGCCGCCTGTTCATTGCGCGCCGCCCATCGAAATTCGCCGTTCATTGCTACAACCTGCGTCAGCAATTCTAAGGCGTGGTCGAGTGACTGACTGGCCATGCTCGCCATCGCAGATTGCGCGGCCAGAAAGAGTGCTTGCTCCGTCAGCGCCGATTTCGGGTTCTCCTGTGCCAGGGTTTCGAACTCTGTTTGTGCGCTGGCGAAATCCTGCCGGCGAAAATGCGATTCGGCGAGTTTCAAACGAACTTCCGCCACCAGTGGCGAGCTGGGATGTGCCCGCAGAAAATCACGGGCCGATGCGATAACACGATCGCTGTCCGCGCCGCGGGCATCCGCCAGCCAGATCGCGAGATAATCGGCATGCTCGACTGCAAGTTCCGTTGGATGCGCCGCGCGTGCTGCCGCCAGATTTTTTTCTGCCTCATCGAGCTTGGGCGGAGCGGCGTGATACGCCATCTCAGCCAATGCTATCTGTGCTTCAGAAACGCGCGGATGGCCGGGCAAACGGCGAACAAAATCCTGCAACAGTGCACCGGCATTCTTTTCACCTCGCTCGGCCGCGACGATCGCCTGCTCCAGCGCAACTTCTGCCGCTTCATCGAGCTGCCCGCGCCTGACCAACTCTGCCTTCTCGCGCTCAGTTTTTGTTTTATCGTCCGCCCGAAGCGACGCGAGCGAAGCATTAAAAAGCGCTACCGGCGCGATGGCGGAGCGATTATTTCCCAGAGTCTCGAAACGGTCGGCTGCATCCGGAAATTTCAGCGCTGCGTACATTGCGCGTCCCGATTCGAAATCGATTTGCTCGCGCACCTGTGGCGCCGGATGCGTCTTCCCCGCTTCGCTGAGGACAGCGAGAGCCTCGTTAACTTTCCCCGCCTCGATTTGCAGCCGCGCGTATTGCAAGAGCGCGGGTGCAAGCACCGCCGGCACCGGCGTTGTCCCTCGAATTTGCTCGAAGTGCCGGATCGCTTCTTCGCGGCGACCGGCGCGCAGTTCGCTTTGCGCGAGATACCATCGCGCAAATCCGCGTCTCGGTTGCGCGGGATCGCGCGCCCACTTTTCCAGTTCGTTACGTGGTAGCTTGCGCTCGGCGCGGTAAACCTGATCCAGCTTGGCGAAAACCTGCGCCAGCGCGGGATCAATCGGATGTCGATCGATAAAGCCTTCCAAATAATCATCCCCCGCTTCTGGCGTATTCATCTGCAAATGCGCGTCGGCCATGGCAAACAGCGCTGCGATTGCCGTCTCCCGCGATTCGCCTTCCGGTTTCTTCACCAGCGAATCAAGCAATTCGACCGCTTTCTCCGGCCTTTGATTGAGCAACTCAATCCGTGCATGCAATAAGCGCCTTTGCCGTTTATCGGTCGTGATTTTGGTCTGCGTGCCGTCGAGAACGCGCTTCGCCATGACGCTGTCTTGTTTCGCGATAAACAATTCCGCCTCGCGCAGACGTGCCGAGACGCCGAAGCGCGGATCGTTTTCGAGCGCGTGATAAGCCCGAATGGCTTCGTCGGCTTGATCGAGCGCCCGCAGCATTTCGGCAGCACCAAATGCGGCAACAGCCTGTTGCGGCACGCTGTTGTCATTCGCAATCTCACGATACAACTGGAGCGCTTCACCATACCGATTCAATCCCGCCAGCGCCTGAGCGCGGAGAAATTTCCCGCTTGTCGAGTCGCGCAACGCCGGCTCTTCCAGCAAATGGAGCGCCTCGGTCGAGCGCCGCGCCGCAATCAGGGCCTCTGCCAGTTTTTCCTTCGCCTCGATCGCATCTGTTCCGCTGAGTCTGCCAACCAATTTTTGTAACTGGTAAACCGCGACTTCCGGCACCCCTTCATCAAGCGGTCGCGCAGCTTCCGCGATTTCCGTCTTGATCTGTCCGCTAGCCGGGCCGGCAAATGCAATTGCACCGATACAAATGGCGCGGCCGAGGTTTCGCGAAAGACTCATTGCAACAGTGAACGCAAAAATTGTCCGGTATAACTTCCCGCCGTTTCCGCAATCTTCCCCGGTGGACCAGCACCGATGATTTTGCCGCCCCGTTCCCCACCTTCCGGTCCAAGATCGATCAACCAGTCGGCGCATTTAATCACTTCAAGATTGTGCTCGATCACCACCAGCGTATTGCCGGCGTCGCGCAACTTCATCAGCACGCGTAATAAATTTTCGATATCGGCAAAATGCAAACCGCTGGTCGGTTCGTCGAGAATGTAAAAAGTGCGTCCGGTAGCCTTCTTTGCCAGTTCGGTTGCGAGTTTTACCCGTTGCGCTTCGCCGCCGGAAAGAGTGGTGGCGGCTTGGCCCAGCCGAAGATAACCGAGCCCTACATCTAGCATCGCATTCAATTTATCCGACACGCTCGGAACATTTCGGAAAAAACGTGCCGCCTCGTGCACGGTCAGATCGAGCACGTCGGCAATGTTCTTTCCTTTATAAGTGATTTCGAGCGTCTCGCGATTGTAGCGTCGGCCATGACACACTTCGCACTCGACATAAACGTCCGGCAGGAAGTGCATTTCGATTTTAATCAGCCCGCCGCCCTCGCAGTTTTCGCAGCGACCGCCTTTGACATTGAAGCTGAAACGCCCCGCATCATACCCACGGACGCGCGCGGTCGGAAGCTGTGCGAACAATTCGCGAATCGGTGTGAATGCTCCGCTATAAGTGATTGGATTCGATCGCGGCGTGCGCCCAATCGCACTCTGGTCAATCACAA
>QHRO01000152.1 GCA_003220155.1 Verrucomicrobiota bacterium | reverse complement strand
CCAGCCACGGCGCAACGGGTAAAAGATTTCCGTCTTCATGTCGATTTGCAGCCGGAAGAATTCGTGGCTGAAGCGGTGGTGAAGGAGTTTGAAAAAACGGGTGGGGTTGAAAATCTTAGGATTCTGATCGCTCGCGCAGAGAAGGCGCGGGACTTGCTGCCCAAACGGCTGGGCGGCATGGGTGCGATTGTGGACGAAGCGTTTGCTTATCAAACCGTTCCGGAAACGCGTGACGTGACCGGGGCGCATCGCCGTTTTTCGACCGAAGGAGCCGATCTCATCACCTTTACCAGCTCATCGACGGTGGAAAATTTTCTCGATTTGAAGCTGCCTTGGCCAGCTGGGATGAAGGTGGCCAGTATCGGCCCGATCACGTCAGCGACGCTGCGTGAGCGCGGATTGAGCGTCGACGTGGAGGCGAAGCGGCACGACGTCGTGGGCTTAATCGAGGCGATTCGGAAATTTTACGGCGCCTGATTATGGCCGACGATTTCGCCAGCACAATGCAGGAACTTAGCGCTGCGGCAACGCTGGCGCGTGAAGAAGCGCGAAGCAGTGATTTCGCTTCGCTCCTGCGCGAATTCCGCACTGTCACTGAGAACGTGCAAAGCTTGGAGTCAGCTCTAACTCGCCGAGTCGAGCAGATCGCCTCGATCATCTTGCCGGCACACGCCACCGAAGCCGCGGCCCAGTTTCAAAAAATCCAAGAAGGTCTCGAGGCTATCCGCGTGAGCGAATCGGTGAACCATCGCTTGTTCGATTCTTTGCACGAGGAGCTGCTGAAATATCGCGACAATTTCATCTATGAATCGTTGCAAAAGCCGTTCGTTCGCGACCTGATCGTGGTATACGACGATCTCACAACGCTGGCGAGCCAGCTTAAAACCGCGTCGGAGGGACGGAAATCGGAACGCTTAACGCGCTGGCACGAAAATTTGGGAAATGCAATTCATGGTTTGCTGGAGGTGTTTCACCGTCTGGAAGTGACCGAGGTGGAAGCGAAGGAATTTGTCGACCTCACAGTGCATCGGGTCGCTGCCTATGAAACGACGAGCCGGACTGAAGACGACGGCCGCATCGTCACGCGAGTCAAGCGCGGCTTCATTTGGCGCGGCAACGTCCTACGACCGGAAGAGGTAACCGCCCTGCGTTGTCAATGAGCGCGGATCGAGTTTCTATTTCTTTGGCTCCGCTGACGTCTCGCATGGGCCCTGACAAATCCGGCGGGGACGCGGCACGAAAGTTGCACCAAAAAGACCCGGGTGGATCGGCCCCATTGACTTCTCCAAAAATGACACAACGTAAAGCAGTCGGTATTGATTTAGGCACAACTTTCTCTGCCGTAGCGCATATTGACGCTTACGGTAAGCCGCAAATTATTCCGAACACCGAAAGCGAGCGGATCACCCCTTCAGTGATCTTGTTTGATGGCTCAAACGTGATCGTTGGGACGACGGCAAAGAATAATGCCGTGGCCGAGCCGGAGAAAATCGTGGACTTCGTCAAGCGCGAGATGGGCAAGCCGAAGGAGCAATTTCATCGCGAATTTGGCGGCAAAGTTTATTCAGCCGAGGAATTGAGCGCGTTGATTTTAAAGAAGCTCAAACTTGACGCGGAGAAGTATCTCAGGCAACCGATCACCGACGCGGTCATCACCGTTCCGGCCTATTTCAATGACGCGGAACGAACTGCGACTATCACAGCCGGTCAGCTCGCCGGCTTCAATGTTTTGCAAATTATCAACGAGCCTACTGCCGCCGCGCTCGCCTACGGTTTGGATAAACTGAACGAGAACCAAACCGTTTTCGTCTTCGACCTTGGTGGTGGTACGTTCGACGTTACGATCATGCGCATCCAGGGCCAGCACATCAACATGATCGCGACCAATGGCGATCACCGGCTCGGCGGCAAGGATTGGGACGACACCATCGTCAATCATATGGCGGAGGAATTTGATCGCCAGCATGGAGAAAATCCGCTGCTCGATCTACAAAGCTACCAGGACTTGCACACCCGAGCGTTATCAGCCAAGATCCAGCTTTCCAGCCGCATGCAAAGCGCGGTGGTTCATCATCACAATGGCAAAAGCGTCAAGCTCGAGATCACACGCAATGAATTCGAGCGCCGCAGCCAGCATCTGGTGGAAAAGTGTAAGACCATCTGCGAAATGGTGATGCAGGAAGCGAACATGACCTGGGACGACATCGACAAAATTTTGCTGGTCGGCGGCATGACGCGCATGCCGATGGTCCGCACTCTGGTTTCGCAGTTGACCAAAGCGCCGGTGATTGACGAAGTGAATCCCGACGAAGCCGTAGCGAAGGGCGCCTCGATCCAGGCGATTCTTTCCTTGCTCGAAGAAGAGAAAGTCTCGGGTGAACAAGTGCTGCCGACCGACACACGCGATCAATTTGTCGGACGCGAAGGCGGTCTGATTCAGGTCACCAACATCACCTCGCACACCCTCGGCGTTGTGCTGTGGGATGAAGTGCACCTCGAGGAATACGTTTTTCCAATGATTCGCAAAATGACGGCCATTCCGGCGCGGGCGCGCAATTCATTCGGTACTGCGATGTCCAATATGCAGCGCGCCGTTGTCCGCGTGGTGGAAGGCGAAAGCACGCTGCCGGGTGAATGTACGCCGCTCGGAATTTGTGATGTGGAACTTCCCGCATTCTTACCGAAGGGTTCGCCGGTTGAGCTGACTTACGAATATAACGCCAATCAAGTTCTGGAAGTTTCGGTCGAGGCCAGTGGTAACCGCGCCAAGGTTTCCATCGAGCGAAACACCGGTCTGGCGCCAAACGAGGTGGCACAGGCGGCGGCGAATCTGGGATCTCTGCGGGTTGCATGATGGTGTGAAATGCGTCGCTGTTTTTCCAACCCCCCTTCCCGACGATCCCCAAAAATGGGAAGGTTGGAGTAAGTATAATTCGACCAATCCCTACGAGCGTCTTTGTCTCGATGCCCAGCAGAATCCGACTGACGAGCTGATCGAAGAGCATTGCCGCGAGCTTTTGCGGTGGTGGCAGAAAAAACTGCCGCTAAAAAATCAGCCGAGCAATCCGGTTGCCCAGCTTTTGCGCGCCGGCTTGGACGAATCTTCGCGCTATCTGACGGAAGCGCGAATGGAATTGCTCGATCCTGAGCGGCGAAAAAAAGTTGATGCCGTTCTGGCCGCCGAAGCGGAGCAACAGGCGATCGCGGAATTTAATAAGGTTCTAGCCTTCTCCATCGCAGACGGCGGGCTCCGTCCGGAGGAAGAGAAAGCTCTCCAGCGTTTTGGCGCGGATCACGGTCTGTCGGAAGAAAAAGTCCTCCAATTTATTGAAGCGAAATTAAAGGAAACGGGAACAACTCGCGTGGTTCCCGAGCCGGAAGTGGAGACCGAAACGGTCGTGGCAGCGACAGCAAGCGACGCCAAATCGGAATTCCTACGCGTATTGCAGCTTAGCGGGTTGGACAGCGAGTCGATGACTGACGATCAACGCGACGCCTTGATCAACATCGCGGAAAACTCCGGGCTCGATCCGGGAGACGCCGAGGACATGGTGGACGAATATCTTGAAGAAATCGACCGAAAACAGATCGCCGAGATAACGAAGGGCAAGGGAAAACCTACCGCAGCGGTTGGTCCGAACGGAACGAGTGCGGTCAAGGCTGCAAAGGTCAAGGTGGTGGACGAGCCGGTCCCCGCTATCTCCGCGCGCCCGGTGCTTTCGCCCCAGCAGGAACGGAAGCGGTATCCCAACTTTAGCAATTCACTTGGCGGTCAAATGCTTCTTATTCCATCGGGGGAATTCATCATGGGCAATCCGTTTCCGAAAGCGCCTCCAAACGAAACCCCGCATTTCCGCGTTGCTATCAGTCGCTTTTACATATCGCGTTTTCCGATCACGAACGCGCATTACGAAGCCTTCGATCCCCTTCACAAGAGTAAACGCGCGCCTGCGACCGGAGATCGGCATCCCGTTGTTTATGTCAGCAGTCTGGATGCGATGAAGTTTTGCCAATGGCTCAGCACCCGTGAACGCAGAAAATATCGGCTGCCGACGGAAGCGGAATGGGAATACGCCGCCAAAGGCACCGACGGGCGGAGATATCCCTGGGGCAACTTCGATAAGCGCGGCGATCTCGCCAATTTTGCCGACAAAAACACTTCTTTCGCTTGGAGCGACCGCCAGATCGACGATGGATATGCCGAGAGTGCGCCGGTGGGTTCATTTCCGCGCGGAGCCAGCCCGTTCGGGATCGAAGATATGGCGGGAAATGTCTGGGAATGGTGCAGCGATT
>QHRO01000151.1 GCA_003220155.1 Verrucomicrobiota bacterium | reverse complement strand
TCTTCATCGGTTTTTCCAAAGATCCCGGCGCCAATGAGATTAAAGACCATGTGCCCGACATCCTCGCAGCGAGTGACGCCCCAGTGAGAAAGAACACTCAATGCCATCGGGCCAAATTCCTTGAGCGCGTACTGCCGGACGCCTTCGAGTAATTCCGGCCCGGCGACATGGCGAATTGCCGCACCTTTGAGTTTCTTCTGTTGCTTCGTCGTAAAATCGAGTGCGTCTCGCAGAAAAATATAGGCTTCGCGCTGGTAGCGCGGGTCGCTCGCCACAATCGAATCGAGCGCTTCGGTAAATCCAATCTTTTGCATATGTGATATTGCGCCGAAGCGCCTCAACAGGATAACGGCCAAGCCTCAGTCGAGCAAATCACGCGCCGAAATTTTTCATTGGAGCTGCGTTTCGAGAGCGTCTAAATAAACCGAAAGCGCGTCGCGCCGACGCCGGACCTCTTCGCTGCTGTCCGCTGCGTGCAGATAATCGCGAAAAGCTCCACTCGTCGTCTTTGCCTGCGTCGCCTCATACCAATTCATGAAATCATCAACCTCACTCATGCGAGCCGCGATCTTTTGGCGCAATGCTGCGCTGCCCGCGAGTCGCCTGGTTAGACCATGTCGCTTGTTACGCGCAACCAATTCCGCGGCCAGTTGATAATCAACAATTACTGGGCGCAACAATAGATGGGCACGAGCGGCCAACAGGGTCAAACGCTGGCCCAATTCGGTTGCGGCCTTGATATCGATATTTGGCCGACTGACGCGGACCGTCTCTTCCAGAGTAAGCGAATTCTTTTTCTCCCGGTCCTGTGCGATTTTTGTCCGCAAACATTCGTCGAGTTGCTCCGAAGTAGCCGCAAACGTAATAAGCGCGAATCGCCGTTCCTGGGCCACACGGGCAATGTTTTCGCTCCAATTTTTTTCCGTCGCACCCGAGTCCTTTCCCAGCCACGGAAAATGCGCCTGCAAATCGGAAAGCGCATCGGCTGAAGCGCGCGGCAAGTCGGCAATGTAACGGGTCAGCTGAGCGCGACCATTCTCGTGTTCGAGCAAAATCCTCACCAGCGCGCTGGCGCAAGCGCGGTAAATAGCGCGCGACTGGGAATCGAGCAACCCGGGATGTTGTGCCAGAAAAGTTCCTAACGTCGGCGGATGCGAGGCAACGCTATCAAGGCCCTCAAATACTTCCGGGCTCTCATTGTCCAAAGTGAGAATTCCATCAACGAGCCAATCCGGTGGCGCGACATAGGGCGTGCCTGCCGGCAGCGAAGGCAAAGTGCGATAGCTCAGTTCCAGCAGAAGAGCGCGCAAGACTTCACGCTGCAAAACTGCCGGCTGGAAATCGCGATTGATCAAAAGATCGAGTTGAATTTTTAGACCGGCGCCGGTTTGGCTAAAGTTGAGCAGAACGGGTGGGACTTCGGGTGCGTTCGCCTGCGGTCGTCGCAGGTTGAGCAAAATAGGAACCGACCATTGGTCGCGCAATTGCAGGAGCCCGAGCACCTTTGATTTCACTTGCTCGGCGCCATCAGAGACGGCGCTACGCAAGATCCTGTTGCCGCCGAAAATAATGAATTGCCGGGAGGGGCTGATGCTTCGTTCGAGCGGCGCGGCCGGAAGGCTGCCGCATATCAGGACAAAACCCAGCACTATCAGGCGACGCGCTGCGGCTAGCCTGTGGGTAGACCGGGCGTTTTGTCGGGTCACGATGCTTCTGCAATCAGCCCCGAAAGCTTTCGGGGTTGGCCCCACAGCCTCGCCACGGCGAATCCGTCCTGCGGCGGACAAGATGGCTGTGCTACGACTCCGGGCTCGCAGGAGTTCGTCCTTCCATGCTCTTATGGGATGGGCTCTAGACACGATTAGGTAAGTTTATCCCCTGAGGAAACCGATAACCAGCACACACGAAGGTACTTCCGAAGTTTGCGGAAAAATTGAAAGATTTCCATCCGTTGCCCGTCTAATTCTATAACGGATATGAAGGCAAAATTACTAATTCTAAGTGCCATTGTCGCGATTTCGCTGACGACGCCCGCGTTCGCCAAGCGACACGTTGTCCAAACGCAGAATGGCCAGGCAGTTGTAACGAACAGTGGCAATCACAGAAATCATTGGCGCGGTGATCACTGGCGCAGTGGTAGCAGCGTATTTTGGAACGTCGGCATAGGCGTGCCGTTTTACGGAGGTTACTACGGTGGATACCCGTATTACGGCGGATACCCTTACTACGGCAGTTCCTATTATGGGGGATATCCATACGGTTCGTATGGGTACGGGTACTCCCCTTACGGATACAGCGGTAACTATTACTACGGCTCGAGCTATCCGTACTACTCCAACCGCACGGTCTATCGCGGTTACAACGGATCGGTTGTTGCGCGCGTACAGGAACGGCTCGCCCGCGCTGGATATTATCGCGGCCCGATTGATGGCCTAATGGGTCCACGCACTCGTTATGCGATCCGGGTATATGAGCGGACACATGGTCTGCCAGCTGATGGAGTCATTGATCGCCGTCTCCTGGCGACGATGGGCATCGCCTAAGGAAAAACTAACAATCAAACAGCCGGCGGTATTGGCGCAAGCAGGCCGCCGGCTTTTTATTGCGCCGAGGTAACGACGATCTCTTTGTCGTGCAGTTGAATTGAACCGACCTTGTTAAGTAACTTGTGTTCGCGATCCATCGCCGCCACCGCATCGCTGAATAGAAAACCAGCGTATGGCATCACGCTGGGATCAATTGGCATTCGTCCGATTGCTCCGCTTTTCGGCGACGCTGTAACTTTCCCGCCCGCGATCTGGACGGCATAATCGGCGGATGTAAAAATCGAGTAACCAAAAATAGATCGCTCAATGGTGACACGGCAATTCCCTTCCGTAAACGCCACTATCGCCCGCTCGAAATCGATCAGCGGATGATTCAGCTTCTCCTTTTTGCGCTTCATGGCGCTGGCCAGGTAAGCGTTGACACCTTCCTCGGAGAATTGCATCGACTGGGGCTGGCGCGATTCCGTCAGCTTTTCCAAGCTCAGATTGATTTGCGGTGGGAACTCTTCGGACTTCACCGCCGGAGGCACGTCAGGAGGAATTAAAATAACAACCGCCGCCGCCGCGGCACCCGCGAGCAAGATCACTTTGGCGGTCTTGAAGAAAAGCAACCGCGTTTTGACCCCGCGTTGACTAAACATCCCTCGCATCCGCTTGTGCAATTCCTCCGAGGTTTCCTTCTTCCCCGTCGTGTAGCCCGCAAGCGCGGAACGATCGAGCCGGGCCCCGCAGTCGTGGCAATAGATGCGCTCGGCTTCATTATCACGCCGGCATTCCGGGCATGTTAGTTGAACTGGCGTTGCTGTCTTCATTCGCTCTTTTTCTCCGGCTTTGCGGGTTTTTCTGCCTTTGTCTCAGGCTTCGGCTTTTCCGAAGCCGGCGTTTCCTTTTTCACTGCTTCCTTATAGGAGTCGCTGCGATAGTCGGTGGTATAGAAACCCGAGCCTTTAAAGATAATTCCGGCACCTGTGCCGGGCAGCCGTTTTACCTTGCCGTGCCCCCATTTTTCCAGCCGGCAAAGATGCTTGGGACATTCGCGAAAGGGTTCGTCCCGCATCGATTGAAATGCATCGAAATGTTGCCCGCATTCAGCGCAGGCATACTCGTAGGTTGGCATGGGAAGATCGCGAAGTTGCAAAGTAGATGCGTTCAAAAGCAAAATTCAAGCCCACCAGCTTATTGTTGGCATCGACATTTGCCGACTCCCCGAGCCGGGGCATTGCTTGACTTTAAACGTCCGCTACGGAACGTCCTCTGCGATTGATGAAACGGGGGAGAAGAGCGGCAATTGCGGGGCTTGTTGGGACGGTTTGCACGATTTTTGTGGTTGGCTGCGGAGAGGACCCCCGTTTTTCCACCCAGACCCAATATCTCGGTGGGGTTTATGGCCCGGGTCCGGTTTCATCCAGTGCCCCCCTAGACAACGTTTCCTATTGGGACGGTGACGATATGGACGGAAAACCGAGCGTGAAAATCAGCCTGGGGGAGCAACGTGCCTATTTTTATAAGAGCGGAAAACTGGCAGGCATCTCCCAGCTATCAACCGGGCGCGAGGGATTGAACACCCCAATTGGACATTTCGCGATTCAGCAAAAGGATGTGAACCATGTTTCGACCAAATATGGTGATTACGTAGATGCCGCTGATAACGTGGTAAAGCCAAATGTAGAGCTGGGGGTCGATCCGAAGCCGCCCGGGACTCATTTCAAAGGCGCACCCATGCCTTATTTTATGCGCATTCATGGAGGAGTTGGAATGCATGCCGGCTATCTCCCTG
>QHRO01000150.1 GCA_003220155.1 Verrucomicrobiota bacterium | reverse complement strand
GCAACAAACCAACCTGGTGCTGCGACCGCGCCGCCGCCGAATTCAGGTCATTTGCTCGTTTACCGGGTGCCAAATTTTGGGACCGATCTCTTCCTTGTCTTGTCCGTCGATGGCAAGGACGTAGGAAGCTTTGGTGAGGGCCGAAACTACGACGGCTATTTGCCGGTAGGCCAGCACCGCCTTACCGCCCGAGTTGATCCCAATCCAGGCGGGAAGCGCCCGGGGCGAAAAACCCTGACTGTACAGGCTGGGCAGACCTACTCCTTTACCGCAGCCTGGTCGGGAGAGAATTTGGTTTTAGTAAGGAACCGGTAAATAATGCCCGCTCGACTTTTTTGCTCTCATCGCCATCTCGGGCCGGCGCTACGCACCGTTGGTGTCGGAGTTGTCATCGCCTTTCTAAGTGTGTTGTCGTCGGCAGCTCTGGGTGCTAACCCGGCGGAAGAGATGGCCAAGGTCGGGACCACTGACCCCAAGGGTAATTCCTGGCTGTCGATTCAAAACAGCATCGAACAGTTCGGGCATCCGGAGTTCATTCTACGACTTTTCCTCAGTCTCAGCCTGGCTGTGGCCTGTGCATGGGCGATCGCCTGGCATCCCCGCCGCTCTTCGCTAATGAATCCGCTTTCCGACTTCGAGGAGCGCAAGGCGCTCATTCTCCTGGGCATGGTCGGGGCGGTTGTCGCTGAGTTGAGTGGGACCAGCCAGACGCTCGCCTTTGTCATCTTCGGTATCGGCGCGCTCCTGCGATTTCGAACCCTGCTCGACAATCCGAAACTCACCGGGAAAGCCATCACGGTTGTGGTGGTCGGGCTCGCGTGCGGCATGGGATCATGGGCGATGGCGGTCTTTGTTACCGCCTTCACCTGGCTACTCGTCTTTTGGCTTGATTCACACGCGAGCTGCCGGATCAGGATTCGGCTCGACGACAATGTCGATCCGAACCCGATCTTTGGTATGATGCAGTCGTTGCTCGTCTCCCACCACTGCCGACTTCAAAGTTCCGCGCTCTACGAGGATAAGGGACAGATGGTGTTCCTACTCTACATCCCGGCGAAAATCGACCCAAGGAAGCTGGAAGCGGAGGTGCGAGCGAAGCTGCGGAAGTCCGATGTCTCCAAGATCGATGTTGACGTGGTGTAAGCGCGCTCGATCCAACTCACTGTTGTGAACGGCGCCGTATTCCCCGCTCTGCTGGCGGCCTTTGTTATTGGCTCAGCGTTCGCCAAATCCGTGACAGCGAGTACAGCGACTTTCGTCTCGCCTTGCGAGTGTCAGGGCCAAAAGAGCGGTAGTCGCTGGCCGGCCAAA
Organism: Verrucomicrobiota bacterium; assembly: GCA_003220155.1. Taxonomy (GTDB): domain Bacteria; phylum Verrucomicrobiota; class Verrucomicrobiia; order Chthoniobacterales; family UBA10450; genus AV69. The sequence goes on along the minus strand of QHRO01000150.1, from coordinate 3,379 downwards.
ACGGATCCGTCGCCTGTGCCTTTGGACAAGTCGAGTATTCAATCAGTTACGCCATCGCAGATTTACGAGTGGAAAGGGCCGGAGCTAAATGTGGGTTTGACGCCAGAGACGGATACGAGAATCGCAGCTGAACAAAAATGGTATAACCTCACTGGCCGCGTGGTTAACCTAAAAGTTGAGGCGGACGGAGACATGACGCTCGTGCTCAAAAATGCCGACGGCAAGAAAGCGGGAAGTGTTAATGCGGAAATTCCCGTCGGCCCCGAGTGGTGTGAGCTTCGGAAGCTTGTTTTCGGCTGGACGAGGCAGAGCTTTCCTTTTAGTTTCAAAGCATCCCAAAGGCTCGAACTTCGCGAGCAGCATGTAATTACGGTCACAGGCAAGGCGTTTTTTGATGTCGATCACGCGTCTGCGGATCGTTCCAACCGACGAACTAAACCAAAGAAATACGCAGTTTGGGAAATTCATCCCGTGATGGCGCTGCACGTCGATCAATAACTCGCCCGCAAACCGTGGGTGCACAGCTATTATCCCGGACCGTTATGCGCTAGTATGGTCCGTATCGAAAGAACCGGGCCAGGTAGTCCCTCAGAGAGATCTGGCTATGGTTACCATCAAACACCGACACGCTCTGCTTCATCCTGCACTCTAACCACGCTTTTCTGCGTGTTACAGGCAGTTATAGCGCTACGGGGCAAGGTGTATTACGACCAAAGTCCAATTGTCCGTCAGCATGCGCGCGAGCAAAAATGCGCGTTAAACCAACCAAAGACCTCAAAACCATGAAAACCAACTTCATCAATTCCGCCTTCACCGGTATCACAATCCTCCTCCTCGCCGCGTGCGCATCAACGACTACTGCCCCGAGTGCGCCACCCTCGGCGACTGTGAGCATTCGGGAGTGGTCAGCTGCCTATTACGGTTCGGCCGCAGCCGGAAAGGGCACTCTGTATTACAACGGCCGGCGGCACCATTTCACCATCTCCGGCCTCGGTGCTGGTGGCATGGGCGGCCAAAAGATCGCTGCCACTGGCATGCCAGCTACTCCCATGTCCTATGCCGGCGTCGCGCGCCGGGCCTGACGTCGTTAGTGGAGCATGAGCAAACGAAAGCTGGGGTTTTTTTATTGGGCTGGGTTACCGCGCTAGACAGCAATCATACAGGCGACTAACCTGTGAGGTAAGACAAATTCCAATAACGGGGTGCGGCCTTTGAGGAATGGTCCCCTCCGAACGCCAACCGATTGTTTCAAGTTCAGACCAATGACACACCGCCGCCTAGGATCCTGGCCGTGTTTCGCTCTCGCACTGGCAGGCCTGTATTACCTCGTCGCCTATGTCATTGTTCCCCGACTTTGGAAACGTCACGAGCGGAAGCACCCTGATCTGCGCGATGGTCCGACATTGACTCATACCGCCAGCGGAATCCCCGGCGATCCGTTAAACATTTCGCTGGTCGCTTCGGAAGAGGAAGTCATCGGCGCGGTGACGGCGGCGGGATGGTATCCGGCCAATCCGTTAACCTTTCGAAGCAGCGTGCGGATCGCGCTGGATACTGTTCTCAAAAAGCCGGACGACGAAGCTCCGGTCAGCAATTTATACCTCTTTGGGCGGAAGGAGGACCTGGCGTTCGAAAAGCCAGTCGGCGGCAGTCCGAAAGAGCGCCATCACGTCCGCGTTTGGCGGATAGAAGAGGTGGATGAAGGGCGGGTGGCCTGGATCGGCTCGGCGGCCTTCGATGTCGGTGTGGAGTTCAGCCGCACAACGGGTGAAATCACTCATCACATCTCACCGGATGTAGACGCCGAGCGCGACCTTCTTATCGCCGACCTGAGCAAAGCGGATCGCGTGCGTGAGCTTCGTTGGCTCGACCGATTTCATGAAACACTCCAAGGCCGGAACGGCGGCGGTGACCGGTGGTGGACCGATGGCCGACTCGCTGTGGTGGTCTTGCAGGCCTTACCGGTACCCACATGACTTCACCTGGAAACGCGTTGACGCGACGGAAGAGCCGCCCGGCTACACGATGCTACGCGACTTCGCCGGCCAGCTCACCGAGTTTCAAAAGACCGAGGGATTTAAGCCTGCGCTGGTTGAGATCGAGGAGGCACTGGTGCCGGCTTTCATCGTCGAAGAACGCGGCGAGCGCTGCACCGTTTTTGTGCCTTCGGTGCCGGCGCCGATGACGGGCACACTTTCTACATCATCGCGCGGAGCCGCGTCCTTCGAGATGCGATTCGGATTTAACAACCGATACGAATACGGCCCTAAAGTCCATAGGCACCTGAGCGCACGACAAAATAGCTATTCCAAACAGTATCGTCAGCAGTGGTTCTGCACGCGGTGATGGCCGTCTGGTGTGCTGGGTCCCCTGCGGCGCAATCCTGGAACGTGACGACGCCGATCCACGGACTTCCTAATACGACTTAAGTCCAATAGGCGTAGCGTACGTCGCCTTCGAAAGTGCGGCCATGAGAAAACTCTTCACATTCCTGACATTCGCTACCTGCCTCCTTGCATTTTTAATCCTCACTCCTGCCGCACCGGGCCAGTCATCCGAAGCAGAGGCGAAGGTGCTAGCTTTGGCGCAACGGCTCAAACTTACGCCGCAACAAGAGGTCGAGGTGCTGCCCATCCTCAAGGCCGAGGCTCCAAAATTGGAGGCGATCAAGAACGATCCTTCGCTTTCCGGAATGCAAAAGATGAAGCAACTCCATGCCATCCACAGCGAAAATGCGCCGCAGTTGCAGAAGATTGTGAGCCCAGAGCAGTACCAAGAACTGCAGGCCATCCGCGAGCAGGACATCAAGAAAGCAATTGCGAAGAAGCGCGGCGGCGGCGGATAGACTCCGCGCTAGCGCGCAACTAGAGCGCACGCCGGACGACCGAGCAAGGTGCGCCGGACGTATTACACCGCTACGGCCTTTATCCGGCTTAGTTCCTAGGCGAGGGCGCGATGAGGAGCAGCGATAGATTCATTGGATCCCATTCGCGTGAAAGTGTCGAGCAGTTCCATGAGACGCGCCTCGTAAGAATCACATATGGGGGATTCGCCATTTGGCTCGACCCATTCGGGATGTTGAATCCGCAGGTCGTGGTGAAACTGTTGCCGGAGCTCGGTGTAGGTGTGGATTTGCGGAGACATGGCAATTGACTGATCTGGAATGTTCATCTGTTCTCTCCTCCTCTGTCGCGATTGCCTTCAAGTGGCGTGGGCTCGCTCCAAGGCGGCACCGGCTTTTGCGTATCGTAGTACGGGTAGCTTGGCCTTGGTGCGTAGTACGTTGAGACGCCAAACCATAACCCGACGAAGAGGAAGGTCAGCGCTGCGATGATGGCTGCCAGTTGCTTGACACGAGTGAGGAGGAACGGAGGGCGTT
>QHRO01000218.1 GCA_003220155.1 Verrucomicrobiota bacterium | reverse complement strand
CGAATTCGATGTTCGGCGCTAAACGCTCAGCGTTTTCTTACTCCTGAAACTGAGCCCAGACCGGCGCATGATCGGAAGGCTCTCTTCCTTTTCGCATGTCGCGATCTATTCCCGCGGCATGACACTTCTTCGTGAGGGCTTTGCTCGCCAGAATCGCGTCAATTCGAAGGCCGCGATTTTTTGGAAATGAAAGCATCCGATAATCCCACCAGGTGAAGAGACCGCCCTCTTTGTGGTGCAATCGGAGGGTATCGGCGAAACCGGCCTCGCATAAGCGGCGGAATGCTGTCCGCTCCTCATCAGAACACATGATCGCGCCGCGCCATAGATCTGGATCGTGAACATCGACGTCCTCCGGGGCAACGTTGAAATCGCCGCAAATAACCAGCTCTGCGGTTTCTTCTTTCGATAAACAATCTTGCAGCCGTGCGTACCAGCTCAATTTGTAATCGTACGCGGGTGAGCCGACAGCTTGTCCATTTGGCGCGTAAACCGAAAAGACACGGACCTTATCGATTGTGGTCGCGATGACGCGCGCTTGTGGATCAATAACTTCATCGCACAGCGACGGGCGCACATCGCGCGGCTCACGCTTCGCAAGAATGGCGACTCCGTTGTATGACTTCTCTCCGTGATAAGCCGAGTGATAACCGGCAGCTCGCAGAGCGAGCACTGGAAATTGCTCGTCCGTGCATTTCGTTTCCTGTAAGCACACGATGTCCGGCTTTGTCGCGTGGAGCCAGGCGAACAAGCGATCCTGTCGTTTGCGCAGCGAATTGATGTTCCAGGAGGCGATTCTCATGCGGTGCAGTGAAAACGTTCAGAAGATGGTAGGGGCGATTGACCCCAATCGCCTTGGGCGGTTCACCTGAACCGTCCCCACTATTCATAATTCGCCCTTCACAGTTCAATCTCCACTCCCGGCATTGGTACAATGACGTTCGAACTGGGAAGATTGGCCGCCAAGGTCGCTCTCATCCATTCCACTGCCGGTGGATCGCCGTGTACAAGCACGATTTTCCTCGGTGAAAGGTTCTTCGCATAGTTGATCAGCGCCTCGCGCGTCGCGTGTGCACTGAATTGAAACTGCTCGATGTTGCAACGCACGCGCTGGACCGGCGCATCTGGATCCAGCACAACTTCGCCGCCCGCTGGCGTGTCGCGCAGGAGGCCGGCGGGAGATTCCGGATTGGCGTAGCCGACAAAAAAGATTGAGTGCTGCGGACTCTCGACTAGTCGCCGCGCAAAAACATTGGAAAGTGTTTTCGGCGTCATCATCCCGCTGGACAGGGCGTACACGCGTCCCGTCCGCAAAGGCGCATCACGCACCGTTTCATCATTCAGAATGAACGGCGCTGCTTCTTTCATCAATTGCAAGCGCGGCAATTGCCGGCGAGTCATACGCGCACGGCGATCGTAGATATCGGTCATCTTCGAGCTGAGACCGCCGATATAAATTGGAAACTCGGGCAGGAGCCGTTCACGACGGAACTTATAAAGCATCGCCAGGACCTCCTGCGTTTTACCCAGGGCGAAAACGGGTATGAGCACGCACGCCCCGCGATCGAAAGCGCTGGCAATTGCTTCTGCCAGCCGGCGTTCTTCACCGGCACGCGTCCAATTCGCCGGTTTCGCATGATCCCCTCGCGTGCATTCCATGATCAAGGTGTCGATCTTCTCTTCCGGAAAAATCGCCGCTTCCATGATCGTTTGATCGTCGAAATTGACGTCCCCTGAGTAAAAGATCGTTTGACCCTCGGCGCGCATCAGAATTCCGGTCGAGCCAAGAACGTGCCCTGCATCGAAAAACTCAAATGTCAGCGCTTCTGTTTCGCGCTGGGACGCGCGCTCGCCGGTAATCGAGATGCGCTGTCGCAGCGGACACCACTGCCAACGTTCCGATGCTCGATCGGTTTCGCGATGCGTGAAAAGCGGGTACGCCATTTCGCCAATCTCCTCGCGCTGCCGCGTCATCACATTGACCGAGTTATGTAAGAGCGTGTTCCCGATTTCCGCGGTCGTTTCCGTCATGAAAATGCGCGCGGTTGGAGAGCGTCGCATTAGCACCGGCAATGTGCCGATATGGTCTTGATGAGCGTGTGAGATCAGGACCGCTTCGATTTCGCGGTCCCCGATCGCTTTGAAATTCGGCAGCGCTTCATCGCCGGTGTTCTTCGGATCCATTCCGCAATCGAGAACGAGCCGGTGACGACCAATCTCGAGATAATACGAGTTTGCGCCGATTTCGGTCCGCCGCGTGAGGTTGATGAATTTCAAGGTTCAGATGTTAAAGAGTTGAAGCGCCGTACGGGCAAGAGAAAAGCTCCCTTGTAGCGGCGGTCTGTGACCGCCGATTCGTTATAGCTCGGCGCTGATACAGCACCGCTACAGTTAGGGGAACCAACAACAAAGACATCGAGATCGAAGGTCAACAGCGGTTCAGTATAGAAAGTTGCGCCCATCGCGCCGCCGATTGCGTAACGGGTGAAGACGCCATCGCGTTCCAGCTCATTGAGTACCTGCAATGTCCGCTTCACACTGCAGCAATAGTCGATTTAACGCTTTAAGTCAGCGGCGATTTCGGCGAACTGCGCGAGCGCAGCCTGCAAATCTTCGACGATTTCGGCGGCGATGATGTCGGGATCGGGAAGGTTGGCACTGTCTTCTAGGCTTTCGTCCCTCAGCCAGAGCCGAGCCGATGGGAAACGAGCGAGACAGACGGGCAGGTCGAGAGACCGACTGAGCGGGAGCGAAGGAGTCAACATGTCGAGATCTCGGTGGAAAGCCCGGCCGTTGCTGCTGCATCCGTTACGGGTCGCACTTGGTTAGCTCTTCGTAGGTGAAACCTTTGAAGCGCTCGGATTCCTTTCGCTCGTGTCGATTCTTGGGGTAGTAGCAGGCGACGAAGTCCTCGAGGTCGCTGCGCTTTAGTGGATTTCCTTTAAGGGTGAAGTGTTTTCTTGGTGCGCCCGCTCGCGCTGCTCAGGACACTGGAAGAAATGTTACGGTCCCCGCCTTGAGTTGCGGCATCAAATCAAGCAAGGCTGGCATCATCGGGCGAGTGTCAGCCAAGCGATTGGACCGCGCTCGAAGCGCTACGACTGCAGTGTTGTATTTTCCAATGTTCTACTGGTGCACCATGTTACTGTCCATCGTCACCACGAACGACATCGAACCTAGTTTCGGCTGCTTTTGCGAGTAACTCCCCATTCTGGATGCCGGCCCATCCTATTAAAGGCACCGACTCGATCTGATGTCCCGGCAAGTCGCCACCCAATCGCCAGTCAAGATTTTCGTCCAAGAGGATTCGCATTCAGCGCGCCGCGAGCACAAGTGCCTTGGAGTCCTCGAGCAGGGCGATGACCTGCTCGCGTTTTACGCTCGGGAAGCCTTCGAGAAACTGCTCGATCGAATCACCCGCCTCCAGGTGATCGAACAAACTCTTCGCCGGCACTCGCGTTCCGGCAAAGACCGGCTCGCCGCCAAGAACATCAGGATGTTGAGTAACGACGCTGCTCACATTGCAAATTAACCGTAAAATGAATTCAACGCTAGCGGCAGGTCGTAGATCCAGAGTTTTAAACGCCGGTGCGGCTCGCACTCCACGGTTTGCCTTCACCAAGGCTATGCAAATTTGTTGCCCTATTATGTATGCGCTGGCGCGCTGGCGTTCTCGGCGGCGGATTTGCGGTCGAAGAGCCCAGCCGCTGGGAAGCGACCGAGACGGACTTGCGTTGCGTTGTGCGCGGAATTTGATGACAGATAACTTTTAACAGATAACCAACGAGCGTTGCTCGTGTGCGGGAGGACTACCCGCTTTTTTTCCAGCCCCAGTTGTGCAAACTTGACTGGTTTAACCAGTCGAGTTTTACGGCGCGCTTAAAATTAAAGATCGTCCGGGAACATCTCCCCCGATCTCAGCTGTCGAATCAAATCTCAAATGCAGTGCTCGCGAATGCTTTCGGAGTTAAGACGCGACCCCATTTTCCATCCTTTTCCCCGAGCCCATCGTAACCCGCTCACGATCCATGGGCGAAGGTTGACATCAGATAAGATCGACATCGTTGTCGACCAAAAACTTTGCGATTCGTTTACTAATCTACTGCTGCGGGCGAGTTATCGATCGTCACTTTGTTGCGCGGATCAGGCAGGTGAATCGGGGCTTCGATCACGTTCGTGTAGCGATTCGCGCCTTCATCGAAAGTGTGCGCTGCATTGATCTCCACGTGTACAATGTAATCGCCTTCCGGCACCCCGGTGATGTCGATCCATTGGCCGCTAAGTTGTTTGAAATACCAATCCGCCCAGCCGGTCGTAATGCCCTGGAAAGCGCAGGTGTAACCGCTGCTCTTGTTGTCATTCGTGTACTTGAGCAGGTCTTCCAGACAGAACGCTTGCTTGTGTCCTTGCGCCGCGACGGTGCCATCCAGGTTGAGCAACTGATAATTGGAAAAACCATCGATGTGGTAATGATTGTGGCACGGTGAATAGACGAACACGGAACGATATGGATTCTTCTTATCGGTCGGGCTGCCGACCACCAGGTCGCCATCGCCACCATTGATCAGCACAACGTCGAAGCGCAGCAAGCGCCGATAACCAGTTCCTCCAACTGAGCCCTCGATTAACTCGCAACTCGACGCGTCGAACAAGCGGTCGATAATTTCCATCTGAGAGACAAACCGCTTCGGATCGACCGTCAAATCGGGTTGTCCGCCATTGTCGTAAACCGGGAAATCGCGCGACACATCCGTGCGCACGGCTTTCGCCACGAACGGGATGATGCTCAGGAGCGAGACTGAACCAATGACCAAGGCGATAAATTTCTTTAGGGATAACATAAACTTTCCTTTCGGTTGCCGACTTTTCTCGATACTACAATGAAATCGGAAATGAAATCAA
>QHRO01000217.1 GCA_003220155.1 Verrucomicrobiota bacterium | reverse complement strand
AATATCCAAAAAGTGCCTTGCAAACCTCCTATTAACCCCATTCCTGACCAAATTCCGAGCAAGTAATGATCTAATACGAACCGGCTCCATGCCAAAGCACAGAGAATACACAGCTTCCTTGAGAGGACGCTTTGAACGCTCCGATTGATCTTCGGGAATCCCCATTTCCTCGCAGAAATGTCTCCAAAGTTTGTGCCCCTGATAAAGGAACTCCAAAACGGAACCGACGTTCCACAAGCGCGCACAAATCGCTAACTGGGCACATTTAAGATCGGCTTCACTCCAGTCGCCCGTATAAACCTTGCGCACCGCACGTTTAAGCTGGGGTATATGTGCCGAAGAAAAAATGCGCACCGTATTTTCTTTTGAACTCGCTCCGTAAAAGGGCTGAAGCTGACAAGTAATGCGCCTAAGAATTCTTAATTCACGTTGTCGTTCTTTGCCTCTAAAATTCTCAATTACGAATCGCAACGCCCTTTGATGATTGGAGACGAAATTCGTAAAAAAAAGATTTCTTGGTAGTGAATTTAAATATTTTTGAATGAAGAGAGCTTCACTTCCGAAACCGGGGCGCGAATTAGCAATGCCTTTTTCTGCCGCCCTAGCTTTTCTCGCTTTAGCGGCGGTGTGGCGCGAGCCATCTAAATAAACAGGTCGGTGTCCGTAGAAATGTCCGGCGACTTCTGCGTCCAAAATGTCATTGAATTCACCAAGATCGAGTCGAGCGAGCATCCGACAACGTTTTATATAGGGCTTGTGCCAAAGAAAGTTTCCTTTCCCAACAACATCTCTGCGAAACTTTTCGAAAAAATTAACCGCAACGAAATTGCGCGGTTCTTTGTTCAATAGGGCTGCTACGACATTCTTACAAAGCAGCAGTTTGCCGTAATCCTTATCGAATTGCGCCCCCAAACAAAGATACCAAAAAAACTTTTGATAATCACTTCGTTCCCGGAGAATCGGAAAGTGTTTAAAGGTCGCCTCATAAAAATCGACCGACACGCAGAGTGACCGAATGTAGTTCGAGTCCATTACTTTGTCGTCTCCCGTGTTGCCGGCGAGTTGTCACTTTCAACTACAACACCGATCCCTGCCTTGGTCGCTAACTCTTGGACGTAGGCAAACGTCTCGTTGTCGATTGTGCTCAAACCGTCCCGTATGGGATACCAGTACTCATTACCATCTCTCACAAAGATTAGATCACCGCAGCGGTTGCGTCGGCTTTGACCCCCATACTTTAGATTCAAGACACGCTCTTGTATCAGTTCCTCGAAGAATCGCTTGTTGCTTTCAGCTTCGCCATTCAACTCCTGTACGAGTGGTTCCTCTTTTCCCCGGCACACATCGCCGTAGAAGCCGAAATTTAATTGCTCGCCGTTATGCAGCGTCAACGAATGTTCCATTTTCATCGCGTCCTCTCGAAAAAGTTTTCAATTTCAGAATAGGGGATGAGTTTCTTTCTTATCGCTTTCGATGCGTGAAGTAATCCTCGGTCAAGGAACCGCCGTATTGTTTTCTGAGACACCGAAAGCATCAACGCAGCTTGAGCGATTGTGCATCCTTTTGGTCTGAACCAATTTTGTTTTTCATTATTATATTCTTTCATATTGTTTTTGTTTCTGTCTTTTGACGGAACCGCTCGCAGGCAAAAAAAAGCGATCCCAATCCGAGGATCGCATTTAGTTAACCCTTATAGGGCTACGTCTGTTTATTTAATTAGTTTATCGTTCTATTTTTAATTAATACGATTATCAAAATAAAGAACGCGACCTAGTTAGTCACGCCTCATTTTGCCTTTCTTAAGTAAGGTAGCAAAACAAATATTTTAGGTCAAATCGCTACAGCGTTACTAACGGCTAATTACATGCGTTCAGCCATTGACGCGTTGAATTCAGGACGTAAGTGGCCGTATGTCTTAGCGACAAGTACACCGCCGTTTTTATGACCTAGCCAATCAGCGATTACCTGAAAATTAATGCCCCGTTCAATGGCGTTTGATGCGAAGTAGTGTCGTAGCGCGTGAACACTGAAGCCTTTAACTCCCAAACGCTGAAATGCGTTCTCCATCGCATCTCGCGGCGATAATGTATTAAAAAGTTTCGAATCTGGAGATATGTCCCCGGCATTGTCGATTATACGTTGAATAACTTCGCGCAATTTAGGGAAAAGCGGAATGACTCGCTCCTCATGATTTTTTGTGCCGCTGATTCCACCTGTGATCAAAACACGGCCAACAGGCAGCGGTTCTAAATTAATGTCACGAAAGCGAACCTCGCGAGCCTCTCCGACCCGCATACCGCTGTAAGCCAAAAATTCAACCATTGCCGCCGCGCCAGACGCAATTGCTTTTGGCGACGAATTAAGCTCGAACACCAGTGCTGAAAATTCTTCCTTGGTTGGAACCCTAACGACTGGTTTGCTCTCTTTTCGGCGGCGGAATTTTTCTGCATGGTTGTCTAACAAAATTCCGCGATTGCAGGCATACTTCAGAAGCAGTTTCAGCGTTTCTAATTCGATGTTGTGCGTGCGAGACGAAAGAATTGAACCGCGTCGCCTGCGCCATTCGTCAATCTCCTGATACCCGATGGACTTGACCGGCAAGCCGTTGAAAAAAGGCGTCAGGCCGACAATTGCCACACGGCGCCGATCCCAAGACTTAGGTTTAAGGCCGGTTTTAATCGACTCCATCCATTGGTCGGTCACTTCTTCGAATCGGATATTTCGATTTTCATTACCATACAATCTCTCGGCCTTTGCCCTAAATTCGTTCAATTTACGTCTGGCAATCGCCAGATCAGTCGTTTTCAGTGATCGCCTAATCTGCTTGCCGCGAACTTTGATTAGAGCAAAATACGTTTTGTGACCGTTGCGGTACAAACACTCGCCAACGCGATTTAGAGTCTGTGATTTGAGCGCGACCATGAAAAAATGTTATGGGGTTACTTTTTTGGGTTACAAGCCTTAAAATTATACTTTCAGTATAGCATATAAATCTTTTATTGTCAAATGCTCGGAGGGGTGGTCGAGTGGTTGATGGCTCCGGTCTTGAAAACCGGCAGGGCGCAAGCCCTCGTGGGTTCGAATCCCACCCCCTCCGCTGAGCGCAGAGAGTGATTAGTGGGGAGTCATTAGTGACTGTCAGCTCCGCCCTTCAATTGCAGAATGCGGAGTGCGGATTTGACAGATCCAATGCACGGCGAGAAGAGCGCAAATTACTCCCAGGATAGCGGCAAAAGTGACATCGGATAAATAATGCGCACCAACGATCATGCGGGAGAGCGCGATCAGAATCGGAATTAGTAACAGCGGCGCGCCGAGTCTCTTTCGCGCGAGAAACAACGCGACAAAGAACGCGGTGGATGAGCCGGTATGACCGGATGGGAAGGCGTGATATTTGGAACTGGATTGCGGGCCGTTCCAGTGTGCTTCGGTTTTGACGGATGGACGCGCCCGGCCGGTTGAAATTTTGATGGTGCTCGAGGTGACGCCAGCGAGCGCAAGCGCGAGGAGCATCGCGAGAAAAATTCGCATCCAGGTTTTGTTTCCCACGGCGAAAGCAATCGCGATTCCAATCGCGCCGGCAATGGCGTGGGCTGGCCAGTCCCCAACCCTGCTCACCATTCGCATCACTCGTTTCAATTCCG
>QHRO01000216.1 GCA_003220155.1 Verrucomicrobiota bacterium | reverse complement strand
GCGCGGCTTACGCGAAGGCAGGCACGGCGGATAAGGCAGCTCAAGCGTACGAACAGGCTCTCCAAGCCAATCCGAAATTATTAGAAGCGGCGCTGTCGTTGGCGCAATTGAATGCAGGGCCTCTAAAAAATAACGCCAAGGCGCTGGAGTATGCCAAGAGGGCGCGCGAACTGGCTCCGGCGGACGCGCACGTCACTGCGACCGCAGGTCATATTGCGTATCAGACTGGCAATTTCCCGTGGGCGTATAGCCTCTTGCAGGAAAGCAGCCGCGGTTTGCCCGATGATGTGGGAGTGGCGCGCGATTTCGCCTGGGCCGCTTACAGCACTGGTAAAACCAACGAGGCGCAGGAAGCGATGCGACGGGTCGTGAATGGACCGGCCGCCTCTCCCGAACGAGGGGAAGCAGCACTGTTCCTATCAATGACCGCTCTGGATTCGGAAGATGCGATTCCCGGTAAGGCTGAGAATGAGATGATGAAAGCGTTAGCTGCGCAGCCGGATTACGTACCAGCGTTAATGGCAAAAGCGGCCATTCGATTGCAAAAGGGCGATACCGCAGAAGCCAGCGAGATCTATAACAGCATCCTTCAGAAATGGCCTGATTTTGCTCCAGCGCAAAAACGGCTCGCGTCGATTTATGTAAACGAACCTGCTAACGCGGGCAAAGCTTACGAGCTAGCGAGCAAAGCGCGGCGCACCCTGGTCAACGATCCGGACTTGGCGAAGACATTGGGCACTCTAAGCTTTCAGCGGAAAGAATACGCGCGCGCGGTGCAATTCCTCCAGGAGAGTGACGCGAAGAAGCCGCTGGAGGGAAAATCGCTTTTTATGTTGGGAATGGCGCATCTTAAATTAGGGCATAAGGCAGACGCCCGAAAGGTCCTCGATCGAGCTGTTGCGGCGGGCATTCCGGACGACCTCGCGAAGCAGGCGAAAGATGCTATGGTTGAGCTAGATAAAGCGGGGGATTAGAGGCGCTAGGCATGCCAGCAAACGTCGGATTGTTTAATGCAGGTAAATAAACAGATAGATTGCTCAATTTCAGTCACTTAAATACGAGTCAAATTGCAGAGTGTCGGAGTTACTTACATTCTAGTGTTTATATGCGAAAAGGTCAAAATTAAGTGTTAATCGCAAGCAATTGGTAATCACCAACTTAGGACTACTCACCGAATGTTGGCACAGGCAATGCTATTGATTAACCGAACCCACAAAAGGAAACAAGGGACAAACAATGAAACTATCTAAAACAATCTTAGCAATCGTGGCTGCAGTTGCGACGGGCTTCGCCTGCCACCAGGCGCAAGCCGTTCCAATTACGGGGAGTATTGACTTTGCAGGTTCAGCAGTCTTTATGCCGAACAACCTGGCAGGCGCCTTCGAGGTAAAAACCTTTAGCGATGTGTCTGTAATGTCCGCGGATGGGAGCTTCACCGGCGTAACGGGGCCGGTCACGATGACCTCACCCTGGGTTTTTGTTCCTAGCACGCCAGTGAGCGCCCTTTGGAGCGTCGGTGGATTTATATTCGATCTCGGAACGACTACGTCGGTTCTTCGGCCTAGTGGCTTTCTCATTATTACCGGCACCGGAACAATATTTGGTCCGGCCGGCTTTGATGCTACAACCGGGATCTGGAGGTTCAGCACGCAGGACCCTAAGGCAGATGGCAAGTTCAGCTTCTCAGCTGCGACCGCGGGAGCAGGAGTGCCGGATGGTGGGATGACTGTAACGTTGCTCGGTGCCGCTCTAATTGGGCTCGCAGCATATCGTGCCAAATTTGCAAAGCCGGTTAAAGCTTAAAGACTAGCTTTGCTAAAATAAACAAGTCCTGGCAGGGTAGAATTCCCTGCCAGGTTTGCTTTTTTTGGGAACAATGCAGGCGCGGCTGCATCTTATTAACTTAACTTCGCGAACTTTTTGTTCGTTCTTGTCTCCTCCACTCGCCGGGGCCCTACCAATCTGTTAAGGGTACCCGCCACGCGACGCTCTCTTTTTTCTACTTGTCAGTAAAATACGTCTCGATTTCCAAATGACGCCGCGCTATGATCCTGGGAACTTGTCGCTTCTGCTTCTTTATGAAACAAACGCTGCGTAACGCATTTGTCACTTTCATTGCCTGCATCGCGGCTACACTCTTTTCCCAAACTGTTCAGGCCGCCGCGGGTGATCTCTACGATGGCGGTTTGAACGCTGCTAACAATCCAATATACAAGTTTGACGGCGCTGGAAACCGGACCGTGTTCGTTTCGGGTAATTACACAGATGCTTTAGCGTTTGATAGCAAAGGAAATCTGTTCGCCGCTGATCCACCCGATAACCTTATCCTCAAAATCACGCCCAATGGCACTACAACAACCTTTGCCATGAACATTACTCCGGCTGGTATCGCCTTTGATGCTGCTGGAAATCTGTTTGCCATTGACACCGCTACGGACTCGATCTTCAAGTACACGCCGTCCGGGACGACTAGAACCACGTTTGCTGGGCCCGGTATAGCTGGTATGAATTGGCTCGCGTTCGATCGAGCGGGCAATCTTTTTGTTACTATAACGGGCAATGGCCAGGCGGGCGGTGGCTCGATCGTGAAGTTTGCGTCGAGTTGCACGTCGAATTGCGTGCCGAGCACGTTTTATCCTGTCCAGCCGGGCGGACTGTGGCTACCGCAAGGCCTAGCTTTCGATGGCCTGGGTAATCTTTACGAGGCGGACTTGGGTAGCGGCTCGATATTCCGATTCACACCCACTGGAACGAAAACAACTTTTACCTCCGGCCTGAATGGGCCACGCTCCCTCGCTTTCGATACTAATGGCGTTCTTTACGCCGGCGAATTCGGCAGCCATGACATCGTAAAGTTCCCTGGCGGGGTGAAAACTGCTTTCAGTCACGACGACACCTTCATCGGTGGACTTGCCTTCGAGCCCCCGACGGCGCAATTAACCAACATAAGTACTCGCGGCTTGGTTCAAACAGGCAACGACGTGATGATTGGCGGTTTCATTGTGCAAGGGACCGGACCAAAGAAGGTGATTATTCGTGCCATTGGTCCCGAGCTCATGCCCCCTCCATATAATATTCCCAATGCATTGGCTGATCCGACATTGGAACTGCACAACGGCACAGGGGCTTTGATTGCTTCTAATAATAACTGGCAGACTACGGTGATCGGCGGGATCATCACCAGTAATCAGGTCAGCGCGATCCAAAACAGCGGGCATGCTCCGACTCAGCCAAGCGAGTCTGCGATCATTGCAACGCTGCCACCGGGTAACTACACCGCGATCGTGCGTGGTGTGAACAACACCATTGGCGTTGCTCTCGTGGAAGTGTACGATCTTCCACCCTTTTAGAGACGAACAGTGAGGCTCACCTTTTCGTCCTCGATGCCGAATCAACCACCCAACAGTATCGGGTTTTGAGCTACCGCTATTCCTTCTAGCTTCCGAATTTTCTCTGCCAAACGTGGTATGACTCCCCAGTTGCATCGTCGTCTGACGAAGATTGTAGCGTTTCTCACGGCCATGCGTGGTTCAGCGCTCATCATGGTGAGCGGAGAACAAGTGGGCTCAACAGAAAAATGGACCGCTCCGGCAGCAGAAGCGCGAAAGAAAAATCCCGTTGCCGTTACCGAATCTTCACTCACAGCGGGACAAAAAATTTATCTAAAGCGTTGCGTCACCTGTCACGGAAAGACAGGAAATGGTGATGGACCCGACGCAGCGGACCTTAGCAAACCGCGGCCAACTCCAATCAAATCCCATCTAATCTTCGCCCGGCTGATTCACGCGAGGCCGCCATTCTCATTACCTTGCAGCCGGGCAATTACACCGCCATCCTGGCAGGCAAGGACGGCGGTACCGGTATTGGTGTGGTGGAAGTGTACGACCTTGCCACCAATGTCTTTGCCGATCTGACGAACGTTTCGACCCGAGGTTTTGTGGGCACGGGCCAGGCGGTGCTGATTGGCGGCTTTATTACCAGCGGAGGCAACGGCAGTACTAAGGTAGTGATCCGCGGACTCGGGCCAACCCTCACGCAACATGGCGTCTCAGGAGCGCTGGCCGACCCATTCGTTAGCTTGCGCGATGTCAACGGCAATGTCGTCTATTCGAACAATAATTGGAAAGATACACAGCCGGCGGCCATTCAGTTGTCTGGTCTGGCGCCGTCGAACGACTTGGAATCGGCCATTATAATAACGCTGCCGGGCCGGACACTATACCGCTATTCTTGAGGGCAACGGTCGTGGGACGGGGATTGGTCTGGTTGAAGTTTACAAGCTGAGATAGCCTCTTGGCACTCCGGCCGAATCCGGCTCGGCTGGATGCCAGCGTACAAAGCTGGAGTTGAAAAAATCGCGCTCCTTGGTAGGGATTGAAAGAAACCAGGCGCGCGAATGTCGAAATCTCAACCGCAAATTCTGCCAACCGATCGGTCATTTTGGTTTTGCCTGCGCGCCCAGACCAAGCGCGAGCACCTCGCTGCTATCGGCCTGCGGAAACAATACCAGATTACCTGTTTCGCTCCACG
>QHRO01000037.1 GCA_003220155.1 Verrucomicrobiota bacterium | reverse complement strand
CACGCGCACAAAGGCGATGCGCGACCCATCCGGCGAAATTTGCGGATCACCGATCCAGACGAAATCGAACAGATCCTTTTCGGTAATGCCGCGTTTGTCCGCGGCTTGCGACGCGATCGGGATGAACGAGAGAAGTGCGAACAGAATCAGGCGACACAAGTGACTTGGCAGCATTCGCCAATGTTGCCGGCTGAGTGGCGAGCTGGCACGCTTTTTCCGCATCGTAACTCCTCCGGGATGATCGCGCCCGCTACAATGCCAGGCTCTCTTGCTTCGCACTTGAAGCATTCGCCGTAACACTCCCAAACTTCTTCACCAGCTCATCGAGCTTGGAAACATAGTAATCAACATTGTCATCGCGGTTTTGGGGATCGAACTCGCTGATTAGTTTCGCCGCTTCATAGGCAGCGACCTTTTTCGGCGTAGCCTTGATATAAAAACTGATTCGATCGCCGGGTTTGTAGTTGCGGCCACTCGCCAGAGCGAGTTCATAGGCAGCGGCGCGGTTTCGCGCCGAGCCGGCAATCTTAGCGCGATACTTATCTAACGAATCCTGGAGGGTATCGGTTTTCATCAGCATATCGATTGGCATTTCACGATTGCGAATTCGTTTTTCGAATTGATCGCGCAACTCCCCAATTTCCTCCGGTTTCCCTTGCATAATCAGTTTGATCATTTCCTCCAGAAAAACGCGCTGGAATTTCTCCAAGCCGCGGGATTTGAGCGCACCGCCCTTAATAATAACGTCACCGCTGCGGGTAAGCAGAGCATAGTTCTTTGCTTTATAGCTGAACATGGCGTCGAACTGCTCATCAAACTCGACTTCGATGCCAGGGGGCAGGATTTCAGATAACCCTTCCCGCAGCTCCGTAATCTGCTCCGCTGTAGTGGCGTCCCTGCCGGCTGCATTTCCTCTGCGTTCTGCAGGCGCCACGCCTGCCTCTACAGGAGAATCCGGCGGCACAAAATAAATGCCGTCGGTATCAACTTCGATCACTTGCGCGCCACGTTCGTTCAACCAGGTAATCATTTTTTGCAGCAAATCACGGCCGATCTGAGTTACGCGCGCGGCAGCATCGAAGTCGGCAAAGTGTCCCTGGGCGAAGCCGAGATATCCATAGAAACTGTTAATTAGAATCTTGAAGGTATTTTGCAGCGCGTGCAGGTGGTGCCACCTCGAGCGATTTTCTTCTTTGTCAGCCAGCTGCATCTGCCCTTTGGCTTCGAGACGGAAACTGCGCAAATCGGTAAGCAAATGCCGAAAAATTTGGAGCTGATCCGTCACCGGAAAGCAATCGAACTGCAACATGATCGATGGGTAAAGCGAAGCGACGTCGCAGTGCCAGACATTGCGCGCGACGCCAGTGAAGTAGATGGCGGTGAAGCCACCCTCGAAACTGCGTGCCATCGGCATTTCTGGAATGCTGTGGCGTTGCCGCAGATACTCGCGCAGAAAAAGCGCATTGATGCGAGTGGCGTTACCCCGCACGATCACGTCCTGATAGTTGTACGGAAAAAGCTGCGCCTGGATGAAATAGCTCGGGCTTAGCAGGTCAGCTAAGGCATGGGTTTCTCGAACGGCGCAGAAAGCGCGTTTTCGGAAACGTTCGCTTTTCGCTAGATACTCGCGTTCTAGTGCCTTGCCGGTAAGCGCGGAAATTTCCGCGGCATCGCAGAAGCCGAAGTGCTGCGCCACGTCAATGCGCTCGAAACCGGTGAGCGTGCGCATGCCGACGTCATAGAATTGCGCGAGAAGAAAGGTATCGACGAAGTGGCGGCCATCGACCTGGAACTTTGGATAATCGATGGTTTTCTCCGCGATTTGCAAGCGCGACGGACGCGAGCGCAGGAACCCGCCACTGCGCCCCCAATCCAGCTTCACTTTGGCTTTGCGGGCTCGCGCCACCAGATAGGGCAGATCAAACCGGAAAAGATCGTGCCCTTCGATAACGTCCGGATCGCGCTCCTTAATAATTGCCGTGAGCTGTTTGAGCGCGTCGTGTTCGGATTGCTCGACATCCTCGGGATCAACCACAATCAGTTGCTCCCATCCGCTATGGTCAGACAAGGCAATGCTGGCAATAGGGTTCTGCGACGCATCAGCCAGATCGGTCTCGCCGGTCGGTGAAAGTACCTCTAGTTGTAAACGCTTCAGCTCATCAAACGGCAGCTGCTTGAATAAGGTACGGCCGGTGGCGCTTAAATAATGCTGCACCGGATCGCTCAGGGCGAAAAAATTGCGCCCCGCTTTTTTTAAACCGTTGCGTAACGCGATCAGTTCCTTCCAGCTGTCGGCGGTGATGAGCCAGTTGTATTTCAGATCGCCGGCTAGTTTTTGCGCATTTTCGAGCCCGAGATCGGTGATATCGCCATCCGTCCAGACAAAAGGATGAAACGGTTCAACATCCACCGCGGTGCTGCCGTCTTTTTCGCGGCGATAGACTTTCACTGTTCCGGTTTCGCCCAACTCGATTGCGACAATCCGCGGCGTTTTGTCTGCGCCGAAAAGAAGCTCGTTATCTTCGAAAGCCATGGAGCTTAGAGAATCCGCGAGTTAACGCCTTTTGTCATCCCGAGCGAAAGTCGAGGGATCCCGTGGTGTTACCTTAAAGGTTTCTTGGTGGGATCCCTCGACTTCGCCCGGGATGACAACGAGAGAGCATCGGCTAACATCGCCGAATGACGCTTCGCATCCTACTCCCGCTTTCACTCGCAGTCGCGCTTACTTCGCTCGCGCAACAAACTCCGCAACAAATCGCTGACGCCGAGTTGCCTTCGCTCCTCACCATTTACAAAGATATTCACACTCACCCCGAACTATCGACCCAGGAACAGCGAACTTCCGCTCTACTCGCGAAGGAATTAAAAGCAATCGGCTGCGACGTGACGGAGAACGTCGGCAAATACGAGAAGGCCGGCCAAAAATGTTTTGGCGTCGTGGGTGTGATGAAGAATGGCGACGGCCCAGTGGTTCTGGTGCGCACCGATCTTGATGCGTTACCGGTGCAGGAAGAGACGAGATTGCCTTACGCCAGCACGGTCGTAACGAAAAATGAAAAAGGTGACGATGTCCACGTCATGCACGCCTGCGGGCACGACGCTCACATTTCGATGATCATCGGAGTGGCGCGTTCTCTCGCGAAAATGAAGGATCAGTGGCACGGCACGATCGTTTTCGTCGGGCAACCGGCAGAAGAGCTCGGCATCGGTGCACGCGCCATGTTGCGGGACGGACTTTACACGCGCTGGCCGAAACCGAATTACGCGCTCGGGTTTCACGACAAAGCCGACCTGGAAATCGGCCACGTCGGGGTAACCGAGGGTTACACCAGTGCCAACGTCGACTCTATTGATGTCACCGTTAACGGGATTGGGGGTCACGGCGGTTATGCGTATCGAACAAAAGATCCAGTCGTGCTCGCTGCGGAAATGATCAATCAATGGCAAACGATCGCGAGTCGCGAGAACAATCCGATCGATCCCATTGTCATTACCGTTGGTTCCATCCACGGCGGCACCAAGCACAACATCATTCCGGATGAAGTGAAAATGCAGCTGACCGTTCGCACTTACAAAGCGGATGTGCGCGAACGCGTGCTCGCCGCAATCGAGCGAATCGCGAGGGGTTGCGCCACCACCGGCGGGCTGCCATCGGACAAAATGCCGGCAGTAAACGTGCTGCGCGATCAATTCACACCCGCGACTTATAACAATCCTGGATTAACCAAACGACTGGTGGCGGTTTGGAAAAAAGCGCTCGGCGATCAGAATGTCGAAATGGTCGATCCGACCATGGGTGGGGAAGATTTTTCCGAATACAGCCTACTCCCGGAGCATTCGATTCCGGCGGTGGATTTCCACGTTGGCGCGGTCGACCCGGCGAAAATCGCGGAATCAAAAAAACCGGGCGCATCCCCGCTCCCGAGTTTGCATTCGAGCAAATTCGCGCCCGTGCCTGAACCGACGATTCGCACCGGGATGGTGGCGATGACCGCGGCGGTGCTGGACTTGATGAAAAAGTAACCTTCAAGAAACGGGACCGTAGCGTGGTCGACAGTGATCGCGGCGCGCATCTTCTCATTAACACCGGCCTTCAGGCCGGTGACTGTCCGCTAGCGATGGACATCAGCCGTTTCAACGGCTTAACCTCGACGCCGATGTCCGTGCATTCCTACCCCCGCTGCTGGCTCCATCTAATCTGGGGAACCTTGAACCGTGAAAAGTTATTGAATAAACAGGCTGCGGCTCGCCTTTCTCGTTACCTTGATGAATACGCCGACACCAAAGGCGTTTATACGAAGATCAATTACGTAAACGCCGATCACGTTCATACGCTTGTTGATCTCCCAACCAATTTGTCGATTGAGGAATTGATACAGCTACTAAAGGGAAGTTCCTCCCATTGGGTCAACGTCAACAATATCGTGGCAGGGAAATTTGCGTGGGGCAGAGGCTATGGGGGCTTTTTCAGTTTCCGAATCTAACGTTGCACAGGTTGCTGCCTACGTCGCCGGGCAAGAGGAACATCACCGGGTGCGGACGTTTGCCGAGGAGCTTCGGGAATTCATCGAGCGCCATGGTTTACGTTGGCAGGATGAGAGAAGCCGTTAAAAACAGCTACTGCTGCGAGAGGTGCGGGCATCACCGGCCTGAAGGCCGGTGTTAATGAGAGCCGCTATTTGGAAAGCTACTTCACCCGCACGTTCTTGCGCAGAAAGGTTGGCACGTCGAGGTCCTGGCCTTCCACGATTGTCGGCTCGCTTTTTTCAAAGCGCCCGCGGGTGATGGGCTCGAATTGTAAAATTTCCTGTTTCGCCGCGGCAGCAGCCTTTTCCCGCTTCGGGTTTTCCGCTTCCACTTTCGGCGCGATCAACGGTTTCTTTTTCGGCGGAATGATTCGCGGTGTGGTGGGCCGTGGCGTGCTCTCGATCTCGGGCTCCATCTCTGCCTCGGCGAACTGAGATTCTGCGACTGCTTCAGGCGGCGGCAAAACATCTTCGACCGACGGTTCCGGTGGAATTTCTTCGCGTTGAAAAACCGTCGGCTCGACTTTCACTACCGGCTCTGATTCCGGCGTCTCCGGTTGAACAAACTGGACGATCTGAGGTTCGGCCACCGGTTCGATAACAGGCTCCGGTGGCGAGGGCGGTGGCGCATGAGCCTTTGATTTGCGCGGCGCAACTTCCGCCTCGTCCGCGGGCAGCGAGCTAATCAACGTGACGCTCAACCGATCGCCCATGCGGCCATCGACGGCCGTGCCGAAAAGAAGCTGGGTCTGCTCACTGATGTGCTTGTTCAATTCGCGCATCAAAATTTCCACTTCCGACAAAGTCATGCCCGGTCCGCCAGCGACCTGGACCAAGACTCGTGACGCATCGGCCAGCATTCGCCCGCGATCCATCAACGGATTTTTTAGCGCCTGGGCCAACGCCTGGTGGGCACGATTGTCTGAATCGCTTTCGCCGTAACCAAAGAGGCAGCGTCCGCCTCCGCCGCGCAGTGCGGCCAGCAAATCGTCGAACCCGATGCGCATGATTCCCGGCCGCTGGATCAGATTCACAATCGAACGCAGGCTTTGACTGATCGTCATGTCGGCAACAGCGAAAGCCTGATGAATACCAGCTTTCGGTGCGACCATGTCGGCCATGCGATCGTTTTCGAAACAGACGACGGCGTCCGTGGTTTCGTGCAGGCGCGCCAGGGCGTCGCGGGCCTGAGCGATGCGACGTTTTCCTTCAAAAGTAAATGGCATCGTCGCGAACCCGATGACGAGTGCGCCCATTTCGCGTGCGATTTGCGCGATCACGGGCGACGCACCGGAACCGGTTCCACCGCCGAGTCCGGTGCAAATGAAAATCAGGCGCGCTTCTGCCAGCGCCTGGCGGATTTCATCGGCTGATTCTTGTGCGGCATCGAAACCGAGCTCGGGATCGCCACCGGTGCCGAGTCCGCGCGTCAGGGAGCGCCCTAGTTGCACTTTCACCGCCGCCACGGAGCTGGCGAGCGATTGCACGTCGGTGTTGGCCGCAATGAGATCGGATTTGTCCATTCCGTCGAGCACGACGCGATCGAGCGCGTTCGAGCCGGCGCTCCCAATCGCGATCACTTTGATTGGAATGATTTGGTCTTCTCGTTCCGGTAAACTGTAGTTTCGGCTTAATTGAATCATGTTGTCGTTCCTTATCTATTTCTTGTTAGAAAATGTTCTTTTGCTGTCGCGTTTCTCTTCGCGGTCATCCCGAGCGGAAGCGAGGGACCTCTCGATTGTCTTTCCGGACATCGCGAGGTCCCTCGTCGTCTGCACGGCTCGGGATGACATTCCTAGTAAAGTGTGTCGTGGTTCAATCATCTTATCCCCGGTAAAAAACGGCTGAAAATCCGACCGAATCCGCGTCGCTGCGGCCGCTCTGCCTGCACCGCCTGCGCGTATTTGATCAACCCGATCGCAGTCGAAAATTGCGGATTCTGAAAGGCGGAAGTTAATCCCGACATTGTCTGGGCATGCGCGACCCGCGCCGGAATTTCAAAAATTTCCTCAGCCAGATTATCGATGCCGCGCAGTAAACTGCACCCGCCCGTTATGAAGATTCCTTCTCCAATGAAGTTGATGAAGGATTCTTCATCGAGCGTCCGTTTGAGCAGCTCGAATGTTTCGCGCATCCGCAAATGAATGATGGTGTTCAAGGTCTCGCGTTCGACTTCCTTGCCCGCGAAGCCGGAATCATCCTTCAACACCACTGTTTCCCCCGGCAGACAATTGCCAAGAATGACGCTGCCTTCCTCGATCTTTAATTTCTCCGCTCGCGCCATCGGGATGCGCAATCCCATCGAAATATCGTTCGTGATGTGATCGCCCCCAATCCCAATGGTCCCGCTTTGCTTGACCGCGCCATCGACATACAAAATGAAATCGGTCGTGCCACCGCCGATATCGATAACCAAAGCACCGAGATTTTTCTGTTGTTGCGTTAACACCACCTGCGCAGAAGCCAGCGCGGTGAAAACAACGTCTTCCACCTCCAAGGGCAGTTCCTTCACACAACGAATCGTGTTTTGAATCCGGGTGCGCACACCGTGGATGATGTGAAAATCGGCCTCCAGTTTCTGACCAAGCATGCCAATGGGATTGAGCACGCCGTCCTGCCCATCCACGTGATAATGCTGAATGATGGAATGAAGAAAGGCGTTCTGCGCCGGGATGCTCACCTCGCGCGCATTGATCTTCACGTCCTCGATGTCCTGCTCGTCGATCTCCTCGTGATCGTCCGGCAACATGACGGAGCCGCGATTGTTAAAACTTTGAATGTGAGCGCCGGTCACGCCGACGTAGACACCCTTGATCATTACATCACTTTTCGTCTCAGCATCGCTCAACGCTTCCAAGACACACTTCATCGCCGTCTCAAAATCGACAATCTCGCCTTTGCGCACCCCGCGTGATGGCGCCTGCCCGACGCCCAAAATTTTCGTCGTTCCGTCCAGGCGCGCTTCGCCGACAACGACGCAAATTTTAGACGTTCCAATTTCCAACCCCACCATCAGATCGTTACTGGCCATTTCCTTGTTCCTTCTTTCCTTTCTGAGTTTGTTTCTGCAATGAAAACGGTTGCGGGCCGTTTTGATTCTTTCCCGCTGCCGCCGCCGCCGGCGACTTGACGCTCGCTTTCACCGGCGGCGGCGCCACTGGAATTGCTTTCATAATCCGCGGCGTTTCCTCCGGATCGATCGTGTCGTTGATTACTTCCGCCGCTGGTTTCATGAACGTGACCGGAATATTCCGCTGCACCAACAAATTGACGGTTTCGATCTCGTGCCGGGAATCGTCGGCATAGACCAGAAACTGTTCGAGTCGCTGAATTTGTTTCTCGAGATGATCGAATCCAACTGTGACTCGGGTGTGATTTTTGTCCGTCACTACCAGGCAATAGCCTTTGGAAGCATCGATCTCGCGGATTTGAAAGCGGGTTTGCATGAAACTGCCGGCGCTTAAACGCAACAATTCGAGGGCCGCTTTCGCTTCAATCGACTGGACAATTTTCCCCGGTTCGAGCGATTCGGTGCTGCAGCCGGTGATCAGGGGTAGTCCGAGATATTCCGGCAACAATTTTTTTTCCTTCATCAACACCCCGCGGGCATCGATCAAAAAAGCGACATCGGATTGAAATGGATCGGAAATTTGTTTCTCGCTCGTAATCCAGGCGATCGGTTTGCGCTCAAGGATGCGAATATCGATCTCGCCCGGCAATTTGCGCACCACTTCCACTTCATCCACCTGTGGCAACTGCTGCAAAACCCGATGCACATGCGCCAGATTGACCTGAAAAATATTTTCGCCCTCGCGCAAATCGGCCGTCTTTAAAACCTGATCGCGCTGAAGCGTGCCATCGGTCTGCACATCGATCATCGCCAGGCGGTACTCCGGATTCTCGAAAAAGAATCGCCGCATGCCGAGTCGTGCCCCGAAATAGATTCCCGCGCAGATTGCGGCCGCCAGCACGATTTTTGAAATGAAAACAAGCACTCGCCGGTTGCGATGTTGCGTGGCCTTGCGCGCGCGCACTTTCACATCCAGCAAATGTTGTTGTTT
This sequence comes from Verrucomicrobiota bacterium, assembly GCA_003220155.1. GTDB lineage: Bacteria > Verrucomicrobiota > Verrucomicrobiia > Chthoniobacterales > UBA10450 > AV69. Next base: position 23,157 of record QHRO01000037.1, on the reverse strand, counting down.
GCGCTGGCGCGGGTTGGAAACGCGCTGATTGCGCGGCCTTTTGCGGGTGGAACTGCTTAATCTCATTTCGCGCCCTTCCGCCGCGCGCGTGACAATTCGATAATGCGCAGGCAAAGCTCGTCATACTTGATCCCGGCCGCAGCCGCCGCTTCTGGAAGCAAGCTCGCTTCCGTCATTCCCGGAATGGTGTTTACTTCCAAAACGCTCGGCTCCGCGTTTTCCGGCAAGAGCACATCGACCCGCGAGTAAACTCGCAACCCAATCGAGCGATACGCGCGCAAGGCCAGATCCTGAATCTTGCGCGTCAGCCTCTCTTCAATCTTCGCCGGGCAAACGTGTTCCGCTCCGCCCCCAGCTTGCGGATTGAGAAATGGATACTTGTTGGTGAAATCGTAAACGCCGCCCTTGGGAATGATCTCGAGAATGGGCAGCGCTTGATCGCCCAGAATTCCGATCGTCAATTCGCGACCGGGGACAAACTCTTCTACCAGGATCTTGCGATCGAAATTGCGCGCCTCGGCCAGCGCACTCTCTAACTTATCGGCCTCCTTAATAATATAGACACCGACAGTCGATCCCTGCCGCGGCGCCTTGATGACCAAGGGAACGGGCAACGTCGGCTTTTCAGTCGCATCAATCACCTCCCACCGAGGAGTGGTGACACCTGCCGCTTCGAATTTCTTTTTCGATTCGATTTTGTCGAATGCGGTCCAGCTTTCTTTTACGCCGTCGCCGGTGTACGGGACGCCACGATCTTCCAAAATCTGTTGAAGCTGGCCGTCTTCGCCAAACGTTCCGTGAATGGCGATGAAGGCGAGGTCGATATCTTTCGGCAATTCGAAATTTTCATCACGGACATCGATCTCGAAAACCTCCGCGCCGCGCGATCGCAATGCTTTGGCGACGCCTCGAGCGGTCGCAAGGGAAACATCGCGTTCCGATCCCGGGCCGCCCATTAGTACTGCGATTCTTTTTGGTACGTTCATTTCGTTTTGAAAAGCGCGGTCATCCCGAGCGAAAACGCCGCTCCGGCTCGGACCGAGGGATCCCGTTGCGTTACCTTAAAGGTTCCATGGCGGGGTCCCTCGACTTCGCTCGGGATGACGAAAGTTTTGCTCACGCTTCCTCCCCCACGATTTGCACTTCGGTTTGTAATTCGACGCCGCGTTTTTCACGCGCCGTCGCTTGAATTTTCGCGATCAACTCCAACATTTCCGTGGCGGTCGCGCCACCGTCGTTGACGATAAAATTCCCATGCACGTCCGAGACGCGTGCTTTTCCGATGGCGCAATTTTTCAAGCCAAGCTCATCCACTAACTTTCCCGCGGGAACGCTGTCCGGATTTTTGAAAATACATCCTGCGCTTGATGCAGCCGGCTGTGTGATTTTGCGTTTGTGCTGCGATTCCTCGAGCTTGCGCACGATCTCGTCCTTCTCCCTCGGCACACCACGAAATACCGCTGAGACCGCGTAATTTTTCTCCAGCGTCGGCACATGCCGGTAATGCACTTCCATCTCCGATGGTGTCATCGTTTGTGCGTTCCCTTCGGCGTCGAGAACGCGCACGCTCACGACATGCTCGAAAGTCTGTCCGTCCATGGCGCCGGCATTCATTCGCAATGCGCCGCCGACTTCACCGGGAATCCCTTCCATCCATTCGAGACCACCGATGCCGGCGTCGCGCCCGGCGTACGCAACGTGCTTTAATTTCGCGCCAACACCGGCCGTAATTTCGTTTCCCTTTACCGTGATGTCGTCAAACGCACCTCCACAAGGATGAACGACCACGCCTGTGATTCCGCCATCGCGCACCAGAAGATTCGATCCGCGCCCGATGACAAAAAGCGGAAGATTTTCTCGCCGACAAAAACGGATGAGTTCGGCAAACGCCTCTTCCGCGCGCGGCTCGATCCAAAACTGGGCCGGCCCGCCGACGCGCAAGGTGGTGTGTTTCGCCATTGGCTCATGCAAACGCACTTCGCCTTCTTCGCCCACGATCGCCTTTAATTTTTCGGCAACCACTAGTTCCGCTGCCAGAATCGACAATTGCTCGTGAATATTTCCCGCGCCTAGGCTGAGGACGAGATCGCCCGATGCCAGCATGTTGCCGACATCGTGATGGACACGGGCGAAGCGCGATTGATAAGTCACGCCGCGATGGCCATGCTCCGAAATAGCATCGGCAATGGTCTGCCCGCTGATCCCGGGAATGGGCGGCTCGCTCGCCGGATAAACGTCGGTAATGACAACGCGATCGGCCTGATCGAAGGCGGCACCAAATTCCTGTCGCAAGGCCTTGGTCCGGGTGTAGCGATGCGGCTGAAACATTGTCAGCACGCGATTGCGCCCAGTCGATCGCGCCGTGGCCAGCGTCGCCCGAATTTCTGTCGGATGATGCGCATAATCATCGACCAACAGGAAACGATCGCTGGCATATTTGATTTCGAAACGTCGGCGCGCGTGTCGAAATTTGGCCAGCGCCATGGCGATTTTCTCGAACGGGATACCGAGTTCGCTCGCCAGCGCGACGACCCCAATGGCATTCTGCACATTGTGCCGGCCCGGAACATTCAGCTTCGCTTCGCCCAGTTTTTCTCCGCGCCGAAAAACAGAAAAGACCGAGGCGAAATCCTCCAGCGTAACAACCTGCGCGCGATAATCGACGTTTTCGCCGAATCCGTAGGAAACCGAACGGTCGGACTTGCAAACACGGGTTGCGATGGCGTCGTCGGCGCAGAAAAAAACCTTGCCAGATGTTTGGCCGATTAGCTGATCAAAGACCGCCTCGATTTCCACCAGGTCTTCGTAAAAATCGAGATGTTCCGGCTCGATATTTAAAACCAGGATATGTTCGGGATAAAAACAGCGAATGGTGCCGTCGCTTTCGTCTCCTTCGGCCACAAAAAATTCACCTCGTGGGTCCCAATGCGCGTTTTGCCCGAGGATCGGGATTTCGGCGCCGACGTAATGCGACGGGTGCAACCCGCCTTCGCGCAAGACATGCGCCGTCATGGCCGAGGTGGTGGTCTTGCCGTGCATGCCGCAGACGATAATGCCGCGTTTTCCCTGCATGATGGCGGCGAGCGCTTCCGCGCGCCGAGCCGTTCGCGTTTCCGATTGGCGCGCGCTAACGAGAATTGGATTGTCGGGCCTGATCGCCGAGGAGTAGACGATCAACTCGGCTTCGGTCGCATCTTCCGCCCGATGTTGTTGGAAAAATTGCAGACCTAGTCGCCGCAAACGTTCCACTTCCACCGAAATCGATTTGTCCGATCCGCTGACCTGATGTCCGAGCTCGAGCAGGAGCGCGGCGATGCCGCTCATCCCGCTGCCGGCCACGCCGATCAGATGAATGCGATGATGCTCACGTGTGAGAAATCGCGCCAGACTGAGTTGCACCTTCGTCGTCGTCATACCGCTGCGGTTGTATATTTCTCCATCGTTTCCACCACCGCGCTGGCGGCGTTTCTCGTCGAAAGTTTGGCCGCGTTCTGCGACATGCGCTGCAGACGCCCGTGATCTTCAATGAAGGGAAGGATTTTTTGCGCGAGCGCATCGTCTAAAATTTCCGATTCCTTCACCAGGATGGCTGCATCTGCCTTGACGAACACTTCGGCGTTACGCGCCTGATGATCATCTGCGGCGTAAGGAAACGGAATGAGGATGGCAGGCAAGGCGAATGCCGCCAGTTCGGCCAGACTGGCAGCGCCAGATCGAGCAACGGCGAAATCAGCCGCGCTGTAGAGTTCCTCCATGCGATGATGAAAAGCCGCCACAAAAGCCGGCAGTTTGGCGCGGCGATAATTATCAGCCACCAGTCTCTCATCGCGGGTTCCGGTCAGATGAATCACTTGCAGCCGCGCTCCATCCAGTGATGGCAGCGACTTGATCATCGCCTGGTTGATCCCACTCGCACCCTGACTGCCGCCCATCACCAGCAGGGTCGTGATGTCCGCGCTTAACCCAAGTTTTTCCCGCGCGTCCTTGCAGTCGAGGCGCTGCAATTCTGTCCGAATGGGCGTGCCGGTCACTTCTGTTTTCACTTTGGGAAAAAAGGGCGCGCATTCTTTGAAGCCGAGCAGAACTGCTCGCACTAATCGCGCGGTCATCTTGTTGGCTTTGCCGGGGATGGCGTTGGATTCGTGAATGAATGTTGGAACGCCGCGCATCTTTCCGGCGAGGACCGGCGCGGTGGAAGTGAACCCGCCCATCCCGAGAATGACCTGCGGTTTGAACCGTCGGTAAATGGAACGGCAACGCCTGAAACTTTCGTTGAATCGACGAACAAATCCGAGGATGGCCGGTGAAAAAGGCGACGGCAGCCCAATGGTAGGCAATTTTTCGAACGGAATTTCCGGATGTTCCTTCAGCGCCAGTGCATCGACATCCTTTTCCGAAACAAAAAGCAGCACCTGGTGTCCGCGCGCGCGCAACACTTCAGCCACGGCAAGTCCCGGGAAGAGGTGCCCGCCGGTTCCTCCGCATGCGATGATGGCGTTCATTCTGAATTCATCTCCTCCGTCATCCCGAGCTGCGAAGACAGCGAGGGACCTCTCATCGATATATGCGCGTGCGAAAAAATATTTTGCCTGTGTTTGTGAGGTCCCTCGGCGTCTCCGCGCCTCGGGATGACACATTTTCTCCTCGTACCCAAACTCTGTTTCACCTCCGCCGTTAGAAACCACGGATGGAGTTCTGCTGCGGACAATCTGAAATCTGAGATCTGAGATCTGAAATCCTTCATATCCTTGGCGTCATCCGCGCTTGCATGGCGATTCGTTTCTGATTTCCCGGCTCTAGCTTGGCTTGCCGGTAAATGTTCAACAAAATGCCGACACCAAAAAGGCAGGCGGCGAGATTCGATCCGCCGTAGCTGATAAACGGCAGCGGCAATCCTTTGTTCGGCAATAGCGAAGTCGTGACTCCAATATTCACTGCCGCCTGCAAGGCCAGGAGCGAAACAATTCCACAACTCAGCAGCATGCCGAAGCGATCTTTGGCATGCAGCGCGATCATCATCCCGCAAACGATGATGACGATAAACAAAAAGACGACGAGCAAGCTGACGCGCAATCCCAGTTCCTCGCCGATCATTGGAAAAATGAAATCGGTGTGCGCGTAGGGCAGATAGAGCATTTTTTGGCGGCCGTTGCCGAGACCAAGCCCTTCCATACCGCCGCTGCCCCACGCGATCAGCGCCTGCATTTGCTGCAAACCGGCATCCTGTTTGTAATTCTCCGGATGTAAGAACGCGAGGAGGCGGCTCATTCGCTCCGGCATGCAGGTGGCGGTGAAGATAAATCCACCGAGTGCGCTGGCGGAAAACGCGCCGAGCAGGATGGCGTTTGTTCCGGCGACAAACAACATCACCAAAGTTGTCGCGCCGATGAGTGCGGAAGTGCCGAGATCGACCTCGGTAATGATGAGCGAGACCGGTAGTGCAATGCCGATGAGTGGAACTAAGAAACCGAAAATTACGTTGCGGGTCCTGTTTTCAAAACGCGAAAACCACCAAGCCAGAAAAAATATTGCAGCAACCTTGGCAATTTCCGATGGCTGAAATATGACCGGACCGGCGCCGACCCAGCGGCGCGAGCCGTTGATCCGCAATCCGAAGTGCGGCACGAAACAGAGAGCCAGGGTTCCGAGCGCGAGCAGGAACCAGAGCCACCAGGTGTGGTACCAGAAATGGTAATCAACCAGCGCGGCCGCAATCAAAATTGTAAGCCCAATCCCAAGCCAGAGTGACTGTCGTTTGATGAAAAAATAAACGTCACCGTGGGCATCGCGGGCGAATGCACTGGTGCTGAAAAGCATGACGATCCCAATGACCAGCATCCCAAGCACAGCTATAAAAAGAAAATGTGCGCTCTTGCGTTGCATCAGATTTGATCCCCTGCGGGGTCACAAAAATTGGATTGGGTAGCGCACGCGTCTCGCGTGCTGGTGATCGCGTTCGCGCGATCACGGACTTTCGTGATGCGTTGCTGAAGGAAAGATTGTTGCGGCGGGACACCGCAACCAGCACGCGAGACGCGTGCGCTACCCGGAGAAATGCATTCCACGCGCGGGTTCATTCGTTCCCTTTCTTTGGTTTCGCGGCTTTGGTCGGAATGATCAGCTTCTGTCCGACCTTTAATTTGCGCGGATCATCGATATGATTCGTCGCCAGCAGATCGTCGTACGGGACCTTGAATTTCTTTGCGATGTTCACCGGGTTATCGCCTTTCGCGACGGTGTAAACTTTTGCGCCTTCCGGAATTGGATCGTTCGTCTTCGATTTCTTCGCTGTTTTCGCCGGCGACGGTTGCGTTCCTTTCCCTTCCTCATGGTTAGTCGATGCCTTGGCGATGTGGCTCGAGTTGATGACCGCTACTCCACCCTGCCGGCTCTTGATCGCGTTGAAGGCAATTATTCCCGCCACCGCGACGACGTGCAGCAAAAGCACAATCAAAAGCGCTCGCGAAAGTTTCATGTTCGGTTCCGAAAGATCGTCGAAGTCGGCACCGGAAGCGGTCGCGCGCCGCGTCGTCGCCGCCCGCAATTTCTTTTTGCGCGTAAAGATCTTCGGAAACTTTATCGCTTTCATTTGGGCAAGGCGTGGACGAGACGCCGGAATTGGTCGCCCCGGTCGGCGTAGCTCTTGAACATGTCGAACGAGGAAGTGCCAGGAGAAAAGAGGACCACGTCGCCAGTTTTCGCGGCTGCATGCGCGCGTTCGACCGCATCCGCAAGCGAGCGCGCGATTTCACATCGCGTTGCTTCGCGCCAATCATCGGCGATGCGGTTCGCCATCTCACCAAGAAGAATCGCGGTATGCGCTTTTTTCTTCACCAAACCGCGCAGCGGTTGGAAATCGAAACCCTTGTCTTTTCCGCCCGCGATCAAAACCACCGGTTTGGTTTGCGCCTGCAGCGCTTTTTCCGCCGCATCCAGATTCGTGGCTTTGGAATCGTTAATGTAATCGACCCCGCCGATCGTCCGGACAAATTCGCAGCGGTGGGGTGCCGGTTCATACACGCACAAGGGCGGCGCCATTTGCTCGAAGGCCAATCCGCGGATGTGTCCGACCGCGAGCGTCGCCATCAAGTTTTCGATATTGTGGGAACCGCGCAATTTGGCATCGGCCAATCGCAACACCGGAGTCCTCTCGAAACAAATCGTCCCGTCCGCCAAACGAAAATCCGCGCGATCGTCGTAGGCGCTGAAGGTCAGACGATGCGCTTTAATCTGCGGCAGGTAGTCGCTCGCATTGACCACAGCGAACTCCTTCTCCGTCTGATACTCAAAGATGCGCAGCTTGGCCGCGTGATATTCCGCGACCGAGGCATAACGATCGAGATGGTCGGGCGCGAAGTTCAACCACACCGCAATCTGCGGGCGAAAAGTCTTGATCGTTTCGAGTTGGAACGAGCTGACTTCGGCCGTCAGAACATCGAACTTCGATTGATGGCGCACGACTTCGCTCAGGGGTTTGCCAATGTTGCCGCAGGCAACGGTGCGTTGACCGCACGCGTTCAACATCTGCGCGACCAACTCCGTTGTCGTGGTCTTGCCATTGGTGCCGGTGATGCCGATGAGCGGCAGTTCGCAAAATTGCCAGCCCAGCTCGAGCTCGCCGATCATTTCAATTTTTCGCGACGAAAAATTCTGCGCGAGTGGGGAATCGGGATCGATTCCAGGGCTCAGGACCGCCAGGTCGCAAGGATCGCGATTTGTTTCCGCGGCCGGACCGCTGATTACATGCACACCATGGTCTCGCAGATTTTTGATCGTCGATTCCGGCAACTTATTTTCCGTCGCGCTGTCGAGCACGCTGACGTTCGCATCATGCGAGCGCAGCAATAAAGCGGCCGCAGTCCCGCTTAATCCCGCGCCAAGAACAGCGATATTTTTATTTTGGTAACGCGGGTTCATCGCAACTTCAGCGTCGCCAAACCGAGCAAGGCGAAAACGGCAGACAAAATCCAAAACCGAACAATGACGGTGTTCTCCTTCCAGCCGACCAGCTCGAAATGATGATGAAGGGGGGACATCGCGAAAATACGGCGCCCCGTCAGTTGAAAACTTAGGACCTGCATGATGACCGAGATCGCTTCGACGACGAAAACACCACCGACGACGGCGAGGAGAAATTCCTGCTTACAACAAATGGCGACGACGCCGATCATCCCACCGATGGCGAGCGAACCGGTATCGCCCATGAAGACCTTGGCCGGGTGGCAATTGAACCACAGGAAACCAAGCCCGGCACCGACGAGCGCAGCACAAACCACCGTCAGCTCACCGGTAAAAGGATAAAACGGGACCTGCAAATATTCCGCGATCCTGAAATTACCGGCGGCATAAGAAAGAAAGGCGTAGGCGAGCGCGACTGTGACGGTGCAACCGATGGCAAGACCATCGAGACCATCGGTCAAATTGACGGCGTTGGAGGAACCGACGATCACCACCGCAAAAAAGATGAGTGTAAACCACCCCATGTTGGTGACCACGGGAGCTTTGAAGAACGGCAGATAAAGCGAACGCGCCTGGACTTGCAGTAATGGGCTGGTGAGAAAAACGACGGTGACGACAGCGGCGAGCACCAATTGCGCAGCCAATTTCACCCGACCCGGAACGCCGTCGGATTTTTTCTTGGTGACCTTGAGATAGTCGTCGAGAAATCCGAGGACGCCGAGATAAAGCATGCTGAAAAGGACGAGCCAGACGAAGCGATTATCCGGGCGCGCCCAGAGTACGCTGGCGAGGAAGACCGCGCCGATGACCAGAACGCCACCCATGGTGGGCGTGCCTTGTTTTCCTCCGTGAAGTTCGGCCAGGCGTCGCACTTCTTCGACGCTGCGGATGGGCTGGCCGATCTTGAGCGAGATCAATTTTCGGATGATGAAATTCCCGAAAACCAACGACAGGGCGAACGCGGTCACGGCTGATGCGACCGCGCGAAAAGTAACATAAAAAAAAACGTTGAGGCCGCCTACCTGATCGCTCAAGCGATGAAGATAGAACATCATCGGGCATCCCCTCCCACTGGCTGAAGTTTGGCGAATTCATCCAACACCAATTCCGTGCGCGAAGATCGACTGCCCTTAATAAGAACCAGATCGCCTGGCCCCACGATCGCACCCAACATCTCAGCCGCCTCGCTCGCGTCTTTCGCAACGGCGAAATTTTCCAGCCCCGCTTTTTCGGCCGCAACCGCAATGGTATCGTCGGCAATCGAGATCAAGTAATCGATTCCGAGCGTGGCCGCGGTTTCGCCAACTTCGCGATGACCGCGCTCCGATTCCGCACCAAGCTCGAGCATTCGCCCGAGAACGGCGACGCGCTTGCCGTCGGCATCGAGTTCCATCAAGGTGCGCAAGGCTGCTTTCATCGAATCGGGATTGGCGTTGTAGCTGTCGTCGATGAACTGGACGCCGTTGATCTCGCGAATTTGCAAGCGCGCTTTGCACAGCGGCGCCGCCACCAGACCGGCCGCACATTCTTCCAACGAAACACCGAAAGCCCGTCCCGCGGCGACGGCCAACATTGCGTTTTGCACCATGTGCAATCCCGGAACCGGCAGTTGTGCGCGGCAACGATGTGCCCCTTCCACGATCGTGAACTCGCAGCCGCCCGAAGTCTGTTGCACTTCAATGGCGCGAATCGTTCCCTTCTCAATCCCCGCGAAAATCACGCGCGCGCGTGTCCGGTCTGCGATCGAGGTGCTGAACTCATCATCGGCATTCAAAATAACGAAGCCACCGGGATCGATCGCTTCCGCCAGAGCACCTTTTTCCTGCGCAGTCGCTTCTCGTGATCCCATAAACTCGATGTGCGCGATCCCGACGTTGGTAATGATGGCGGCGTCGGCCGAGGCGATGCGCGCAAGCGCGGCGATCTCGCCCGGATGATTCATCCCGAGTTCCCAAACCGCGAACTCATCGTCGCGATTTGCTTCCAGCATGGTTCGGGGCAGACCGACGTGATTATTAAAGTTGCCCTCCGTTTTCGTCACCCGAAAGCCCCGTCCGAGAATCGAGGCTGCGAAATCTTTAGTTGAGGTTTTACCGTTGCTGCCAGTGATGCCGAGCACTTTTAACGGAAGAGTTTTTCGATAATTGGCGGCGAGATTTTGATAGGCAACCAGCGAGTCGGTGGCGCGTAAGATCGCGAGATTCTCCGGCAAATCAGGCGGTGGGTTCTGTGAAACAATCGCGCCGGCTGCGCCTGCCTTGGCAACGTCTTCCAGGAAATTATGGGCATCGAAATGTTCGCCGTGCAAGGCTACGAAAAGTTCTCCCGGTTTGATCCTGCGCGAATCGGTACTGACGCGCTCGATCATGGTCTCTGCGTTTCCGCACAGTATTTTGGCGCCTGCGAACTCTGCAATTTGGCGCAGTGAAAGAGCATCCATGGTATTAGCGACCGGAAAAAGAACTCCGGGGAGCGCAGGCTGCCAGCCTGCCCCGTTCGGCAGCCCGCCGAACGGAAGACAAGCTTAACCCCACGTTTTCGCATCGCATGTTTGCGGCAAGCTGCCGCAAACGGCAGGCAGGCAGCCTGCGGTCCCCGGAATGTTGTGCGTTGCTCATATTCAAAATTGCACCGGCAGATCGTCGAGTGCCCGGCGCGCCACCTGGATGTCGTCAAAGGGAATGGTATGATCGGCAAACTCCTGATATTTTTCGTGACCTTTGCCGGCGATTAACACGAGATCGCGCGGCTGAGCCATTGCCACCGCATGTCGAATGGCTTCCGCGCGCTCCACGATTTTTTCGTAATGGGTGGAGCGAAATCCCCTCTCCACTTCGTTAATAATTGCGTCCGGATTTTCTTTGCGCGGATTATCCGAAGTGATGATGGCGTGATCGGCCAGCTCGTCCGTCACGCGTCCCATCAGCGGTCGCTTTTTACGATCGCGATCGCCGCCGCAACCGAAAACGACGATTAGCTTGCGTGGTTTCAGTTCGCGCAACGTTTTCAAAACATTGCGCAACGCGTCGTCGGTATGCGCGTAATCGACAAAGATTTGAAATTGGCGTTTTGCCGGAACCAGTTCGAGGCGTCCCGGCACCTGTGGTGAGCGGGCGAGCGAGAGAATGGCTGCGCGCAGATTTACGCCCATGACAGTGGCGGCTGCCAGCGCCGCCATCGAGTTCGCAACATTGAATCGACCGATCAACGGAACCCGCACCAGATAACTTCTTCCACGCGCGTCGAGCTGATAGGAGGTGCCGGCAAATTCCGTCCGATAATTCGAAGCCCGAAAATCGGCGTGCAAACCGAGGCCGTAAGTCACGACCGGAATTTTGCCGGCCAGACGATCGACCAATTTTTCGCCGTAGCGATCGTCGATGTTAATGACCGCGCTGGCCCCCTTTTTTTTCGATTGCAAAGGGAGGTTCTGGAAAAGTTTCGCCTTGGCCTCGAAATAATTTTCCATGGTGCGGTGAAAATCGAGGTGGTCCTGGGTGAGATTGGTAAAGACGGCGACGTCCCATTCGATTCCACGGGTTCTGTCCTGCGCTAGCGCATGGGAAGAGACCTCCATCGCGGCCGCGCGGCCACCGGCGTTGACGATTTGCGCGAGCAATTCCTGAATGTCGAGCGCCTCCGGCGTGGTTCGGATCGCAGGCAAAATGCGATCGCCGATTTCGTATTGCACCGTGCCGAGCAATCCACACCGCATTCCGGCCTTTTCGCAAATGTGTTTGATGAGAAATGTCGTCGTCGTTTTCCCGTTCGTGCCGGTGACCGCGGCCATTTTTAATTTGCGCGCCGGCACCCCATAAAACGCGGATGAGAGATCGGCCAGTGCCGACCGGCTATCACCAACGACGAGACAGGTGGCGCGCGGAGACGAAATTTCGCGTTCGGCTACGATCACACTCGCTCCCTGTTCGATCGCTTGATCGACGAATTGATGGCCATCGCTTTTCTCACCGCGGATGGCAACGAAAAGAGTGTTGCCCTGCACTCGCCGCGAGTCATACGCGATGCTTTCCACTTCGCGATCAAGTGACCCGATGACCCGACGTGGCGCGATGGCACGGGTGAGAACTTTGAGCTGCATGTAAAATTAAAATGATTGCTCAATGCCCCGGCGCACTGGTTGAAGCGACTCGGCCCGCCGCGGTCGGCTTAATCAAATCGGGTTGCGGGGCCAGATCGAGATAGCGCGCGGCCTTTTCGGCAATACGGGCAAAAATCGGACCGGCCACGAGTCCGCCGTAATTCAACTCCGGTTTGGATGTCTTGGCGTCATCCAGTACTACCAGCCCAACAAATTCGGGGTGGTCAGCCGGCAAAAATCCCGTGAACGAAACGATATACTTTCCTTTTTCGTAACCGCCGTGGGGATCTACTTTTTGCGCCGTCCCGGTTTTTCCCGCAATGATGAAGCCGGGAACCGCCGCCGCCGCCGCTGTCCCGCGGTCGCTCACCACCCCACGCAGCGCACGACCAATTTGTTTCGCCGTCTCCTCGGAGATCACCTGCCGAACAACCGAAGGTGAAAATTCGCTGATTGTTTTGCCGTCGGCCGTCGTAATTGATTTGACCACCCGCGGCGTAATTAGTTTTCCGCCGTTGGCAATCGTCGCCATCGCGACTGTCATCTGCAACGGTGTCACCGCCACCTCATGTCCCATCGGTATCCGCGTAATTGAAATCTTACTCCAATTTTGCGGAGGTCGAATCATTCCGTTGATTTCGCCGGGCAACTCCACGCCGGTGCGTTCACCAAATCCGAACCGCCGGATGTATTCGTAAAACTTCTGGTCGCCGAGGCTGATCGCAAGCTTGGCCGCGCCGATGTTGCTCGATTTCACCAGAATGTCCTGCACGCTTAACTCCCCGTATGGGCGATGATCATGCAGGGTCCGCCCGCCATAATTCCAAATTCCCTTTTCACAATAGATGGTAGTGTCTGGCCGCACCTTTTTTTCGTTCAAGGCCGCCGCCGCCGTCACTATCTTGAACGTCGAACCCGGCTCCATCATGTCGATGACGGCGCGATTCTTCATTTGCTCGGGCCTGGCGGTGCTGCGCTGATTGAGATCAAAGTTCGGCCGGTTCGCCATCGCCAGAACTTCCCCGGTTTGCGGTCGCATCAGAAGGATGGTGGCCCTCTCCGGCGAATACTCGCGCACGGCCGCGTCGATTTCGTTTTCGACAATATTCTGCAAATTCAAATCAACGCTGAGATGGACCTGATAACCGTCGCGTGAGGCTCGCTCCTGGCCGCGGTAAAGCACGATTTCCTGGCCAGCGCGGTTGTGCTCGATGTAGCGATAGCCATCCTGCCCGCGCAAATATTCATCCATCGATGCTTCCACGCCCTGAATTCCCTTGTGATCAAAATCGGTAAATCCGATGACGTGACAAAGCATCGAGCCGTTGGGATAAAGGCGGGCGGCATCATGTTCGAAATAAATGCCGCGCAGATTTTGCTCACGAAGTTTGGCACGAAGCGCGTCGGCTGCTGATTCCGGTACATCCCGTTTCAGGACGATGTAATGCCGGTCGCTTCCGAGTTTTCCCCACAGCTCGTCCGCATCGATCTTCAGGTCGCGACTCAGCAGCGCGACGGCTTCGGCCACCTTCTCCTTGTTTAAATGTGACGTGTCCGCGACGACGATTTCCACCGGCACGTTGTGGGCGAGGACTTCGCCGTTGGCATCGGTGATCGCGCCGCGTTCGGCGTAAATCGGTTGTTTGTAGACATGTTTCTCCGCCGCTAGTCCGGCGTACTCGTCGTGCTTGACCAGCTGGAGATAAATGAGGCGAAACGAGAACGCGCTAAAAAGCAGGACAAAACCAATGCAAACCAGTGCGCACCGTGTCCGTCCATTCCATCTCATCTGCTAACCTGATCGTTTGCCACCGGGCGAATGGCATTTTCCTCTGGCGCGGGCCGGATCGGTGCGAGCCGGACGATGTTTTGTTCCGCAATCGGAATCATCTTGAGGTAGCCCTCTTTCAGCCGGCGTTGCAGCGCGCTGCGCGAAGTGAGCGCCGCGATCTGCACATTCGCGACATCATTTTGCGTGCGCAGACCCACGAGCTCGGTCTCGAGCGATTTCTTGCGATCGCCCAAACGATGTAACTGCAAGGTGAGATAGACATAGCAAAGTCCCGCCGCCGCCAGCAAAGCGGTGATCACAATCCAGCGCGCCAGCGAAGCTGCCCCCACCCGATTGAGTTGCCTTGAGCGGTTCATCCCAGTTTTTCGGCAACCCGCAATTTCGCGCTTCGCGCCCGCGCATTGAAACGTTGTTCGTTTTCGCTCGGCTCCACCGGCCTTGAGGTGATGACGAGGAGATCGCGCTCTTTGTTCGGGCGCGGCTCCGGCCATTCCGGCCGATCCAAATATTCACGGCTGCGGTCGCGGAAGAAATTCTTCACCATCCGGTCTTCCAGAGAATGAAATGAAATCACTGCAATCCGCGCCCCGGGCTCGAGACGCTCGGTTACCACTCGCAATCCCTGCTCCAGCGCGCCTAGCTCGTCGTTCACTTCCATGCGCAAGGCTTGGAAAACCTGGGTCGCGGGGTGGCGACGCCCGTGCCGGCCAACAATTTTCTCAATCGCACGTGCCAACCCGAGCGTTTCACAAAATGGCTCGGTCTTACGCTGCTTCACAATCGCACTGGCGATGCGCCGTGCCGCTGGTTCTTCGCCGAGATCGCGAAAGAGCCGGGTCAATTCTTCTTCGCTGTAAGTGTTAATGATCGCACCCGCGGTTTTATCGGAGCTTGGATCCATCCGCATGTCGAGCGGACCGTTCCGCATCAAACTGAAACCGCGTTCGGCATTTTCGAGCTGGCGCGAGGAAACACCGAGATCCAGGATTGCTCCGCCGATTTTACCGACCTCCAGCTCATCGAGCACACGATCGGCGTGGCGAAAATTTGCCCTCCGCAAAGTAACGCGATTGCCGAATTCGGAGAGCCGATTCGTCGCTTCCGCGATCGCATCAGGATCCTGATCGAGGGCAAGAACATCAGCGCCCGTCTTCAAGATCGCCTCGCTGTGCCCGCCGCCGCCGCAAGTCGCATCCAGCACCAGGGCCCCGGCACGCGGCGCCAGCAGCTCGATCGTCTCGCGCACGAGCACCGGGCGATGATAAATGAATTCTTCCCGGTCTTGTGCTTCTTCCTCAAACATGAGCGGGCTAGTCGTAAACCAAATCGGACGTTGAAAGAGTAATGCGTTCATCTTCGCTACAAGCCAATGACGTTAGCGACGTGTTGGTAAGTCGGTGTTTCCTCTTCGTGGGCGCGTTTCCACCGGGTCACATTCCAAATTTCAAAACGACCGCGTCCCCCCACGAGCGCGACTTCACCTTTCAATCCGATCTTGCGGCAAAGTTCCTCCGGTAAAACGAGGCGCCCTTGTTTGTCAGCGAGGCCGTGCTGGGCGCGGGAGTGCAACTGGCGCAAAAAAACGCGGCGTTCGCGTGCGGCGACGCTAGCGTTGCTTTCCGCAGCTTCGCTCATGCGGGCGAATTCCTCCGGCGACATGACGAGGAGAAACTGATTTTGGGAGTCAGGCAGAAGAATAAATTCTTCGGCACTCTTTCGGCGCCAGCGAGAGGGGATGGTGATGCGATTTTTTTCGTCAAGAGCGTGACGAAATTCGCCGGCGTAGAAGGTTTGAGCTGAGGCAATGCTTTCCATAGGCCGGCGGGATTAGCGTCCACTTTAATCCACTTCGTCCCACTTTTAACCACCACTGCCCCTTGTGGTCAATACTTTTTCTTCGCCTTTTCTTCCCCCGTTTTCCCTTCTACCTTCCCCCGCCTCCTAAAACATTATGCCCCGTCTCGCCTTCGCTCTTCTCTTCAGCTTCACCATCGGTCCCCTCTGCGCCCTCGCGCAGGAAGACAACACCGAGGTCCGGGTCAGCGTCGTGCTTAATGCCGATGGCTCGCGTACCGTCTACGAAACCAACGCGGCAACTCAGAAAACCGTCGCCACCACCACTGGCAAGGACGGCAAGCTACGCGAAAAAATTCGATGGGATCTGGGTGAGGACGGACGATTTCTGCGGGGCGAAGTTTTTGGGCCAAAGGAACAATTTCGATTTATCCTGCAAAACAAATACGACAGCAATAATCACCTGGTCGAGGAAACGCATCTGGCCAAAGACCAGAGCGTGATCGGCAAGATCGTTTTTCGCTACGACGCCGCCGGGCATCAGATCGGTTACTCGACTTACGATGGCGCGGGAAAACTCCTCGGCCAAACCGTCGCGCCGAGCCCGTCACCGACGAAACGGAAGTAACGAACCAAACAAAAGTAACGAAGAAACAAAAGATTCGGCCGCCTGCGCTTGGACTAGCCTGGAGGGCGGAGCTCTGCGACGCCGGGCTCGCAGAGCTCCGCCCCTCCACTTCCGAAAAGCTCAGTAACCTTCGTTCTCTCTGTTTCCTTCTGTTAAAAACTAATTGGGCCATTGATTGATGTTCACTCGTGGTGAGATCGCACTGGCGGCCGCCCGCCCTGGCTTGCGACGAGGCCCAAAAGGCACTAGAAGGTGGGCCGTGATCGAATACCTCCAGAAGGGCGGGCTGCTGATGTGGCCCATCCTGATTTGCAGCATCATCTCGATTGCCGTGATCGCGGAACGGCTTTTTTATCTGCATCGCGCCACCATTCACGTGGGCGAGTTCTTGAAGGGGCTGGCCAACCTGATCAAGCGCCGCAATTTTGCCGAAGCCTTGCATGAATCCGCCGGCACACCCGGGCCGGTGGCGCGCGTGATTCACGCCGCAATTATCCGGCATGATCTCCCGCGATCGGAATTGCGCGAAATCGTCCAGGAAGCCGGTCAACTGGAAGTACCCAAACTGGAGCGCTTCCTCGGTGTCCTCGCTACTCTGGCCTATCTTGCGCCCCTGCTTGGATTGCTCGGCACAGTTGCGGGAATGATTGAAGCCTTCGGCGTTATCGCATCTAATGGCGGCTATGCCACGGTGACGGAATTGTCCGCCGGCATTTACAAAAGTTTGCTCACCACTGCCGCTGGACTCGTCGTCGCGACGCCCACCTTCGTTGCTTACAGTTATCTTTCTTCGCGTGTGAATACGCTGATGCATGACATGGAGCGCGCCGGCATTGAAATCGTGCAGATGTTAGCCGAAACGGAACCAGAGAGCGGGATTATCTCCTTCCAGCCAACCGCAGAAGGCAGCCAGCGCGATTTACGCCGCGAAAAATAGCGGGCGGATGAAACTGCTCCGGACGCAGCAATATCAGTTCGGGTGGCTGATAATTTTTCCGCTGCTCGATGTCGTTTTTCTGATGATTTTTTTTCTGCTCCTCAGTTCCAATTTCGTTTTACAGCCGGGTGTTTCGGTCAACGTCCCGTTCTCAAAATTCATGTTAGCACCGCAGGTGAAGTACCAAATCATCAGTATCACCAGCGGAGCGACGGTTTATTTTCGCGATCAGAAAATTTCCATCGATGAACTGGGGCCACAGCTCGAGATCGCGCGCAAAGAGGGCCGTTCCATCATCATCAAGGCCGATCGCTATACGCCGTACGAGACGGTGATTCGGGTGGCCAACCTCGCTCTCGAGCACGGCGTGCCCTCGGTTGCGCTCGCTACCACTCCGCCGAAGTGAACGTGTCCACCGTCGCGCCGCTTGTTTTCAGTTGGGCGCCACCGCGCAAACGTCGACGCGCTTTAATCGTGTTTTTAATTCTCTCCCTCCTCTTGCACGCGCTTTGTTTCTACATCTTCCAAATTGTCTACCCGCCCACCGTTGCGCTGATGCCGCCGCCGGCGCGAGTCACATTGGTTTCGCCGGATGATCCGGAATCGCTTGCCCTCTTGCGTTGGGTGGAGGCGGAGGATCCCGCGCTCACTACGACAACACAGCGACTGCCAGAGACGAAATCTCTCGTCTTGCCGCCAGTGCAGCATCGCCCTTCTTACGCCAGTCATCAGCCGAAATTGAAAGCACTCCCGCCGCTGCTGCCCGATCTCAGCATTCCAAGCTCGGCCGCAATCGCGCCAGTTCGCCTTCCGCGAATGAAAGCGAATGCCAGCGGGCCCGGTCTAGCGCGGAAAACGACCGCGAATTTTGCCGATCTGCCCGCCGCTCTGGGCGAGCCAGTTTTCGCCGATTTCAAATTTAGTCTCACCCGCCCTGATGCACCGGCCAACGCCCGTTTCCGTGTTGCCATCGATGAGCGTGGCGCCATCCGCTTTTGTTTTTTGATCGAATCTTCGGGCGATCCGGCGCTCGATGAACAGGCGCGAAATTTTCTTCAACTCTGCCGTCTTAAGACAAAAGAAGATTCGCCCGTGACGAATGGAACCGCCCTTTTCTGGACCACTGCGACCATTCTTTGGGGGAACGATCTCGCCCCCAGCCCGGGCCCCTCCCCCAGTTCGTCGCCGTGATTCGCGTCAGCCTAGCCGCGTTGGTCACGATTTATCTGCTGGTTTTTCTTGCGGCAGTTTTCCTTGTCTGGTTAAGTAGTGAATGGAACCGCAGACGGCGCGAACGAAAAGCTTTTCGCTTCCGGCTGCGGTGTGTCATTTGCGGCTTCGAGTTCGAGGATCGCACCGATGCCATGCTGCCACGCTGTCCGCGTTGCGGCAGTTTGAACGAACGATTTAAATTCGAACGTATTTGATTTGATATGGGAATGTGGATTGGCCGTAACCGAAAAGCGCGGGTGACTTATGGTTTCGATGAGATCGCGCTCGTGCCAGGCAGTGTCACGATTAATCCTAACGAGGTCGATACAACTTTTCGCTTGCCGCGGCGCGAGGGCCCGCCCTTAGAATTAAAAATTCCGATCCTGGCCAGCGCCATGGATGGAGTGGTGAACGTGCGTTTTGCGGTGGAAATGAGCAAGCTTGGCGGTTTGGCGGTGCTCAATCTCGAAGGAGTGCAGACGCGCTACAAGAATCCCTCGGAAGTGCTCGAGAAAATCGTGCAGACGGAAAAGAACGAAATCACCGCTCTCTTGCAAAAAATCTACCAGGAACCGGTGCAGCCGGAATTGATCGGGGCGCGGGTGCGGCAAATCAAGGATGGCGGCGCGATCGCGGCGGTGAGTTCGATTCCGCAACGCGCGGCGGAATTTGGCGCCATCGCCCAGGAAGCGGGCGCCGATGTTTTCGTGGTGCAAAGCACGGTCTCAACCGTGCGTCACATTTCTTCGGAATATAAATCGCTCGACCTCGCGAAATTCTGCCGAGAAATGCGGATTCCAGTGATCGTTGGCAACACCGTGGGCTACGATGTGACACTAGAGATCATGAGTTGCGGACCGGCCGCCGTTCTGGTTGGGGTCGGTCCCGGCGCGGCCTGCACTTCGCGTGGCGTGCTCGGCCTGGGGGTGCCGCAGGTTACGGCCACGGTCGATTGCGCGGCCGCGCGCGACGCCTATTTCAAAAAAACTGCGCGCTTTGTCCCGATCATTACCGATGGCGGGATGAGTAAGGGCGGGGACGTCTGCAAGGCACTCGCCTGCGGAGGCGACGCCGTAATGGTGGGAAGCGCATTTGCCAAAGCCCAGGAAGCACCGGGCCGCGGCTATCACTGGGGAATGGCAACCCCACATGCCAATCTCCCTCGTGGGACACGGATCAGAGTTGGCGCCACGGGATCGTTGAAACAAATCTTGTTCGGTCCCGCTGAAGTCGACGATGGCAGCCAGAACTTGGTCGGCGCCATTACCACTTGCATGGGTAACGTGGGCGCCCGTGATCTGGCCGAGTTTCAACAAACCGAAATCATCATCGCGCCTTCCATTAAAACCGAAGGCAAACTATTCCAAACCGTGCAAAACGTCGGAATGGGGACGCGTTGATGAAGAAAGTGAATAGTGATAAGTGATTTGTGATAAGTCGTCATCACGCGATCGCTTTTACTTCTATTCACTGATCACCAGTCACTGATCACATTCTGATGAACAACAATCGCCGCGTCGTCATCACTGGAATGGGCGCAATCACGCCCCTCGGCAACGATTTCGAGACTTTTTGGTCGAACTTGAAGAACGGCGTCAGCGGCATTCATAAAATCGAAACCTTCGACACTTCTGCCTATGATTGCCGCATCGGTGGAGAAGTGCACGGCTTCGATCCGAAAACGGTCTTCAAGAACCCGAAAGATGTTCGGCGGACTGATCGCTTTGCCCAGTTGGCCATGGCGGCGGCGAAAATGGCGATGGCCGATTCCGCCCTCGAGATGGGAAGCGAAAATCCGGACCGTTTTGGCGTTCTCGTCAGCAGCGGCATCGGCGGACTAAAAACGCTGGAAGATCAATACACCATTCTGCTTTCCAAAGGTCCAAAGCGCGTTTCCGCTTTCACCATTCCAATGCTCATCAGCAACATGGCGAGCGGATTGATCTCGATGGAATTCGGATTGCGCGGACCGAACATGTGCATTGTTACCGCTTGCGCGACTTCGAACAACGCCATTGGCGAATCCTGGCGCATGATCAAATTTGGTGACGCCGATGTTTTCCTCGCCGGCGGCTCCGAGGCAGCGATCATTCCTATCGGGCTCGCCGGGTTCGGTGCAATGAAGGCTTTAAGTACGCGGAACGACGAGCCGGAACGTGCCTCGCGACCGTGGGACCGCGATCGCGACGGCTTTGTCATCGGCGAGGGAGCGGGCGTGGTCGTCGTCGAAGAACTCGAGCGCGCAAAAAAGCGCAACGCGAAAATCTATTGCGAGCTCGTTGGCTACGGTTTAAGCGCGGATGCGCATCACATGACCGCGCCGCCGCACGATGGCGGAGGCGCGGCCAAAGCGATGGAACTGGCACTCGAACACGCGCAGCTATCGATCGATCAGGTGGATTACATCAACGCCCACGCTACTTCGACCGGTCTGGGCGACGTGGCTGAGACGCGCGCGATCAAGACTGTTTTCGGCGACCGGGCGAAAACCGTTTCGATTAGCTCAACTAAATCGATGACCGGCCATATTTTGGGCGGGGCGGGCGCGGTCGAGACGGCAGTGTGCGCGCTGGCGATACGCGATGGCGTTATTCCGCCTACGATCAATCTCGATCATCCCGATGAAGAATGTGATCTCGATTTCACCGCCCACACCGCCCGGGAAAAGAAAGTGAGTGTGGCTTTGAACAACTCGTTCGGTTTCGGCGGGCACAACGCTACCCTGGTGGTGAAGGAGTTTGCTAGCTAACGAGATTTAGGTTGACGGTACAGATACGAGGAACAATTCGAACAACACCTCGCATCATTCCAAAGCGGCAGAAGACTGCCGCACTCCAAAAGCTGGCGCATTTTTGAGACGGTTTCCCAATTCGCAAAGTTTCAGCGAGATTAATTGGGGGTTTTTGCGTCTCAATAAACGCATTTTGGAACTGCGCCGGCAAAGCGCAGTTGCCATGGCGCTTTTTCCAAGGCGGTGTTGAGCCTCGGGTGCATTTAACGCCCGCTGATTCGCGAAGTCCCGCAACGCTGAGCGAAGAAAAGCGGTGTCGCGCTGCGTTTGCCACCGCAGTCCAAAAAAGTGCCGCTATTGCCTCGCTCTAAAGACGATCACGACCCACTCGTCGGTTTGAGGTCGAAGACTTCGTTAAACACACACAGGTCTCCAGACCTGTGTTCCTTGACGTTTATTCTACCATGCCTTTTGAGATGAAGAATTCAACGACTCGGGATGCGTTCTTTGCGGTCATTGCCGTGATTGCTGCTTTGGCCCCATTCCTCAACAAAGCCTTTCATATTGACGATCCGCTTTTCCTATGGATAGCGCAGCAGGTATCCCAACACCCGGCCGATCCCTATGGGTTCTCCGTGAACTGGTATGGCAGTGCAATGCCGATGTTTTCGGTCATGCAGAATCCCCCTTTAAACGCCTATTACATGGCACTGGCCGCGAGCTTCTTTGGTTGGAGCGAGCTGGCAATGCATGGCGCTTTCCTCTTTCCAGCAGTCGTAGCCGTCCTCGGGACGTTTTTTCTGGCGCA
This sequence comes from Verrucomicrobiota bacterium, assembly GCA_003220155.1. GTDB lineage: Bacteria > Verrucomicrobiota > Verrucomicrobiia > Chthoniobacterales > UBA10450 > AV69. The sequence goes on along the minus strand of QHRO01000037.1, from coordinate 1,197 downwards.
GCGCCTTTCGGGTTCGCCTTTGCTCGGCGCGCTTCTCATGCTTTTCACGCCCGTCTTCCTTGTCTCGGCAACGACGATAATGTGCGACGTCTGGTTGCTTGCCCTGTGGGTATGGTCGGTTAATTACTGGCTACGCGGTCTCGAGCTTCATAACTACTGGCTTCTTCTCCTGGCCTCACTACTCGTCGCCGCTGCCGCGCTAACGAAATACTTCGGGGCCAGTCTCGTTCCGCTTCTCGCCGTTTATACTTTGGTCCAGGGCCGCCGCCTCACCAGCCGACTCTTGTTTCTTCTCATCCCCGTCGCGGTCATCGGCATCTATGAAGTGATGACTAAAGCAAAATACGGTCAAGGTCTTTTCAGCGGCGCAATGATCTATCCCTGGGAAGCAACCGCCAAAGCGGAGAAGCAATTGTCCGGACAATTTCTTACCGGGCTTTCATTCACCGGCGGTTGCCTGTTTTCTGCTTTGTTCTATGCGCCCTTCCTTAAATCGCGGAAGGTCATTATTAGCGGAATCGCGATCTTCCTCGCCCTCCTCCCATTATTTTATCTCGGGATAACGCGCGGACTCACTTGGAGAACCGGTGCCGCAGTCACGGCCGAAGGAGCTTTGTTCGCTACCATCGGAATTGGGATTCTCGCGCTGGCAGTAGCCGATATCGTCCAGCAAAAAACAGCGGATTCGCTGCTGCTGGGCCTTTGGGTATTCGGCACATTCTTTTTTGCGGCGGTGATGAACTGGTCCATCACCTCGCGAACGTTTCTGCCGATGGCGCCGGCAGTGGTGATCCTCTTGCTGAGACGATGCAAAACCTTCGCACATGACAATGGTCTCAGCCTGTGGTGGCCGCTTCTGCCAGCCGCGCTTGTTTCCCTGCTAATTACAATGGCAGATTACAAACTTGCCGACACCGCGCGCCTGGCCTCAAAGTCCTTTCAGAATCGATTCCGGAACGAGCCAGGCAAGGTATGGTTCGAAGGACATTGGGGCTTCCAGTATTATATGGAACAATGGAAGGCGAAGCCCGTGGATTGGGATCAGCGCGGGATAATCTCAAGTGATCTGCTTATCCTTGCATTAGGTAACACCAACGTTAGTTTGACTCCGCCTGTCCCAACAACTGGTCCTCCCGAACAGGTTAACTACCCTCAGTTTTTACTGGCAACGATGAGCCCAGAAATGCGCGCTGGATT
>QHRO01000215.1 GCA_003220155.1 Verrucomicrobiota bacterium | reverse complement strand
GATTCGTCACGCCATCTCCGCCGGGTTGTTACAAAGCAAGATTAATGGGTGTGCCAGGGGCCAAAAATTTCCCAGCCCCCAACTGCGTGAGGAAGATAAGTGAGCGGCGCCCGGGTTGAAAAGCCCGGGTGCCTGCTCCTTTGAATTGTGTGTGAAACTTAAGTGACATCGCCACGCCCGGCTTTTCATTCCTACGACTTCGCGGTACTTTATGGAGATGAAAAAGCGCGTTCTCTTCATTTGCGTTCACAACAGCGCCCGCAGCCAGATGGCTGAGGCCTGGTTGAATCACACCTGCGGCGAATACTTCGAAGCACAAAGCGCCGGTCTTGAACCGGGCGCGCTTAATCCGCTGGCCGTGGAAGTGATGGCGGAAGCTGGGATAGATATTTCGAAAAAGAAGACCCAGGCTGTCTTCGATGTGTTCGTATCTGGCCAGCTATTTGCCTATGTCATCACCGTGTGCGACGAAGCCAGCGCGGAGAAATGTCCGATTTTTCCGGGCCCCGCGACACGATTGCACTGGAGTTTCCCCGATCCGTCGGAGGTGCAGGGCAGCGAAACCGCAAAACTCGAACAAGTCCGCCTTATTCGCGACGAAATCCAGGCGAAGATTGAGCAGTGGTGCGAAGAGGTGTGCTTGCAAACCGCGACGATGTAGATGGGGATGGCGAAAAAACTCGCTGGCGAATGTTTCGGTACCTTCGCCCTGGTCTTCGCAGGGACCGGCGCGATCGTGATTAACGAAGTCACCGGCGGAGGTGTCTCCCATGTTGGGATTGCGCTTACCTTCGGCCTGATCGTCCTGGCCATGGTCTATACCCTTGGAGACATTTCTGGGGCGCATATTAATCCCGCGGTCACAATTGGCTTTTGGGCGGCGCGCCGATTCGATGCAGACAAGGTCTTGCCTTATATCGTGAGCCAATGCGCCGGTGCCTTCCTCGCAAGCGTTATCTTGCGCTTGCTTTTTCCGGTTAATATCACACTGGGAGCGACCATTCCCGCAGGTCCGCTACTCCAATCTTTCATTCTTGAACTAATCCTGACCGCGCTGTTGATGTTTGTAATTCTTGGCGTCTCCACCGGCGCGCGGGAAAAGGGAATCACCGCGGGAATCGTCGTCGGGTCCGTCATTGGATTGGAAGCATTGTTTGCCGGCCCGATCTGCGGCGCATCGATGAATCCAGCGCGCTCGCTTGCGCCGGCTGTCGTCGGTCTCCACCTGCAAAGCCTCTGGGTTTATCTTCTCGCGCCTACCATCGGCGCACTAGTTGGAGTCGTCGCCTGCCGCTGTGTTCGAGAACCGGGCTGCTGCTAAGCAGCTCTCGCCTGTTTTGTGATCAATCTAGCGGTCAGCCAGAAAGAATAAAAAGATTCATTACTTCCCGCAGCAATAATTACATTCCTTTGCAGCAGCATTTATCGACTTCCTTCTTCGCCAGCTTGCATACAACTTCCCGTTCGATCCAGTAGCCGGTCCGCTCGATCGTTTTTGCACGTCTGGATTCAAGCGGAGCGTCTTTCCATCGTCAGAACCGAATGCCCGATCTCACTGCCAATCGACCGACTGATGTGCCGACTCGAGAGACGTTAGGGTTTCTTATATCTCGCCTTCCTGTTGGTGCCAAAGTTCTCGAAGTCGGATGTGGCGAAGGGCAGGTTGCCTGCGAGCTTGTGCAGCGCGGTTATCGCGTGACGGGCTTGGATTCCGATTCGGAGCGCATCGCAAGAGCTCAGGCGCACGGAGTTCGCGCCATCGTAGCGTCGTGGCCGAAGTTCGAGAGCAGTGTTTTGTTCGACGGGATCGCCTTCACGCGTTCCCTGCACCACATCAACCCTCTACGCCAAGCGATCGTTCGCGCCCGAGAATTACTAAATCCGAACGGATTTCTTCTGATTGAAGATTTCGCATTGGACGACGTCGACGAGGCGACGGTTGCCTGGTTCGTGAAAGTTCTACGTTCAACGCAAGGCAAGACGCTGATTAACCTGGTCGCAGATCAGCTGGTGACGGAACTTCTCTCCGCCACCCACGTCATACAGACGTGGCGCGACAATCGCGCACACGAAGTGCACTCTTTCACAACTATGAATGAAGCGATCGCCGCGCAGTTTATGGTGCTCGAAACTCAGTCAGCTCCGTATTTTTATCGGTATCTGATTCCGGTGCTTCCCGAGACTTCAGCGGCGGCCTCGTTTGTAGACGAAGTTTTTCAACAGGAAACTATTCTGGGAAACCGCGGAGCGATCGTGTTTCTCGGTCGGCGAATCGTGGCCTCACCACGACCAATGAAATGCGGCATTGGGCACGTGTAGATCATTTCTTTTGTTCGCTCTTGTTTGCGTGACTCGACCAGTGAATCGCGCGAATGCGCCAGCCAGCAGCAGAATTGGTGCACCATCAATTCGGCTCGAGCGCAGAAGGAATTTGTAAGTCCGTCAAAGCGAGAGAAACCGTGAGACCATCGTTACGAGCGCGAGAGCCGCTTTGCCAAAGCCTGAAAGCGCGGGTGATCTCGAAGGCGCTCCCAGTCAGGATCCCGCGGAACCCAGTCTCCCCCGGTGAGACCGGCGTCAATCGCCAGTTCAAGTGCATCAAGGGCGCGATCAATTTCACCAAGAACCGCCAACGCGCAGGCCGCGTTGTAAATCACGGCGTCGTCGTCCGATGCGAGCGAAAGCGCCTGCTCGCTCCATTGCTTCGCGCGCTCAACATGTCCCAACCTGCCTAGAACTCCCGCACCAAGGCTGTATGCGCGCGCGTCGTCGGGGTTGAGATCGAGGTGTCTTGTGACTGACGCTAATGCGATCTGGTCTGCGCCCCGAGCTTCGTCCCGACGACCAAGCTGCCTTAACACCAAAGAGATCAAGGCACATGGCTGATAGTCCTCCGGCCGCACGGATTGTGCTCGCCGGAACAGTTGCAGCGCGTTTTCAAGATCCCCGGCTTTGAAGCAAGACCGGGCGTAGTAATAATAAGCGTCGAACAGCGCTGGATCGAGTTCTATCGCTTTCTCAAACTCGGCCGCCGCCTCAGCGTAGCGCTGGTCCATCGACAAGCCCTGGCCCGCAGCAACATGCGCCTCTGCCAGTTCCGGGTCGAGCGCGAGAGCGCGCATGCTCGCGTCCCGTGCCTTCTGTAAATCCGGCTCGCACCCTTTCCAACTAAAGAGGTGCACATGAGCGGTAGCCAGGCCTGCCCAAGCGCCAGCGAAATCGGGATCGAGCTTGATCGCTCGCTCGAACATCTGCCGAGCAAACTCGATGTTCTGGCGAGTCCACTTCTGGAACAGCTTCCGCCCGCGGAGATAAAACTCGTACGCCTGCACGTTCTGGGTCGAGGACGTGAGCAACCGACGCTCCTCCCGTGACGTGAGCGAGAGACCCAGGCCGGTAATGACGCTGTGAGCGATCTCGTCCTGGATTGCAAAGATGTCTTCGAGTTCTCGGTCGAAGCGTTCCGACCACAGGTGATAACCATGTCGGGCGTCCACGAGCTGGACGATAATGCGCACACGATTTCGCGCCTTGCGGATGCTGCCTTCAAGGAGCGCCTCCACACCGAGTCGCTCTCCAATTGCCCGTGCATCCACGCTGGTCCCCCTGAATGCAAAACAGGATGTCCGCGCCGGGACGTGAAGGCCACCCACCCTGGCGAGCGCGTTCAAAATTTCCTCTGCTACACCGTCACAAAAGTATTCCTGGTCGCCCTCGGCGCTGAGATCCGCAAATGGCAATACCGCGACCGAGCGAATCGCCTTTTTTCTTTCCTCTGTCGTTTGGTTCGCCTGTGCGATGCGATGGGGCGTCGGCTTCGCCGCCTTCTCCTCCAGGGTTACTACATATAGAGTCGTCGGAGCGATGCCTTTCAAGGACCGATCTCCCAGCGACTGGAACCGGAATTCGCGGCGACTCCTCAACTGCTGCGAAACGTCTCGGCTCAGGACCACCTGACCGGGTTCGGCGGCCCCTTGAATGCGGGCAGCAACATTCACCGCGTCGCCATAAAGATCACCATCCGCTCCGACCGCAACGTCACCGACATGAACGCCGATCCTCAAACGATGAACGCCTCCGCTTGCTATTGATTTATCCGCATACTCGATATTCAGGGCCACGGCGGCGCGCACTGCCAAATCGGTACTTGGAAATTCCGCCAGAACCGCGTCGCCAAGAAATTTGACGACGCGACCTCCATACCGACGGACAGTCTCGCGGGAGAGTGTTTGAAGGATTTCAACTAGCCGCAGTGCGCCGGTTTCGTCTTCCGCAGCATGCGCGCTGTACCCCACAATGTCGGCAAACCAGACGGCAACGAGGCGGCGGGATAGGAGTGTTTCTTCCATCGCAATCCGCAATAATCAAATATGCATCCGGGCTGCGGTAACGTCGTGCCAGAGTCGTCCGATTCAACCTTGGACTTTCATCGCCGTTAGTTGATCAGGCGTCGCTTGCAGCGCCTTTAGAGTTCGGAGATCGGCCTCCAATGCCATCGGCGACAATTAAGATACTTAGACGTTCGCCCGTTGGCTTGCTTGTACACATCCGCTCGGCCATCATCTTTTCACACTCGAGGCAATGTCCAAATTCCCACTGTTCAACGAAGGGGGAAGTCTGCTGCTGGCAGGGATTTTTATTATTCTGTTCTGGCTGCAATGGCGTTTCCCGCTGCGACGACACCATTTCAGCGTGGTGCGGCGTTTGGTGCGTAACTGGATTTTATCCATCCCCGGATTCGTCGTAGTTAGATTCGCCATGTTGCCGGCTCCGATGGCAGCGGCGATGTGGGCACAAGACCGACATGTTGGCTTATTGAACTGGCTGAGTTTGCCAACTTTGGCTGTCTGGATCGCGACCTTTCTGCTCATGGATTACGCCTATTGGTGGTGGCATTGGGCCAACCATATGATCCCGCTCTTTTGGCGGTTCCACAATGTGCACCATACCGACCTCGACCTCGATGTGAGCACGGCCGCGCGATTTCATTTCGGCGAAATGGTTTTTTCCATTGGATTCCTCACCCTGGCCGTCGTGGCTTTCGGGATCCCGCCTATCATGCTGCTCGTTTTTTTCCTGTGCCTCGAAGTGGCAACACTTTTTCATCATTCTAATTGGCGACTTCCTATCCGCCTTGAGCGCATCTTGAACTTGATCGTTGTAACTCCACGCATGCACGGAATTCATCACTCCATCGTGCAGCGCGAGACCAACTCCAACTGGGGCACCGTCTTTTGCTGGTGGGATAAACTCCATCGCACGCTGCGCCGCGACATCCCGCAAAATGAAATCACCATCGGGGTGGCCGCTTATCGCGACGAAAAGGAACTGACGCTCGGCCAACTTTTGGTTCTGCCGTTCCGCAAACAACGAGAGTGGCGCTTGCCCAATGGTCTCGAGCCGGACCGCAGGCCGCGGCCAGGTCACCAACTCGCCGAGTAGTTGTTTATCATTCCCCTGTTCATTTCTTCGTCTCCACACATTGGAGTCACGTCCAAGGTCAAGTAGCTATTTTCAGAATGCTGGTTTATAGATTTGCGCCTCGAAGCCGAAGCGCGTTTGCGATTACTGAGACCGAACTGAGGCTCATTGCGGCGCCGGCGATTATCGGACTGAGAAGCCAGCCAAAAAACGGGTAAAGTGCGCCGGCTGCGATTGGAATTCCGAGGGCGTTGTAAATAAAAGCGAAGAAAAGATTCTGCCGGATGTTGCTCATCATCGCGCGGCTGAGACGAATCGCTTTTTCGATGCCGCGCAGGTCGCCTTTTAGTAATGTGATGCCGGCGCTTTCCATCGCTACATCTGTGCCGGTGCCCATCGCGATACCCACATCGGCGGCAGCGAGCGCCGGTGCGTCGTTGATGCCGTCACCTGCCATGGCAACGACATTGCCTTTCTCGCGGAATTGCCGCACGCGATCATTTTCGTGCTGCGGTTCGACGCCAGCTTCAACTTCATCGATGCCAAGTTTGGTCGCTACGGCGCGCGCGGTGCGCGCGTTATCACCGGTCAACATGATGATTTTTAGTCCGAGCTTGTGCAGATTTTCAATCGCTTCTGGCGTCGACTCCTTGATCGGATCGGCGACGCCGATGATACCTGCTGCGCGATCGTCGCGCGCGACGAAGATGGCGGTCTGGCCCTGTTGTTGCAGCTCGGCCGCTTTTGTTTCCAGTCGCTCGACACCGGCAACGCCTTGCGCCCGGAGAAATTGAGCCTTGCCAACGAGAACACGGTGACCGTCCACGCGCCCCGCCACGCCTCCGCCCGTGGTCGATTGAAAATCAGCGACCGCGGACGCTTTCACGCCGCGTTCTCTCGCGCTGTTTACGATCGCGGCGGCGAGTGGGTGTTCGCTGTTCTGTTCCACCGACGCCGCTGCGCTGAGCAACTCCTGCTCGGGAATCGAATCAGCAGGAACAATGGTGGTCACGCACGGGTGTCCTTCGGTGAGGGTCCCGGTCTTGTCCACAACGAGCGTGCGCACTTTTTCCATCAGCTCCATTGCTTCGGCTTTCTTGATAAGCACTCCAGCTTGCGCACCA
>QHRO01000214.1 GCA_003220155.1 Verrucomicrobiota bacterium | reverse complement strand
TTTGGTGCGAGCGAGGCGACGATTTTTTCGAAGCGCGGATCGCCCCGCAGTGGGTCCCACCAAGGCAGAAGTTTTAAGCGGCCGTAGGTGACATTGTTCAAAGCCGGTAGCCGAGTAGCAGTAGTGAGTTGTTCGAAGGCGAGATCCTTCTCGCCCACCCAGGCAGCAATGACGGCAAGGTATTGGATCATGTCCGGTCCGTTTAATGCGTCTTTGCCAACGGACATTAGCTCGACGGCGCGGCGGCCTGCGCGCAGGGCCTCTTCTTTCCGGCCGAGACCAGCGTCAATCAGACCAAGAATGCAAAATGATGGGCCAAAAGGCTCCTGTTGTTCCTGGATGATTTTCTCCTGCTGAATGCGAGCAACACCGAAAGCCGCGTGCGCTTTAGCTTCATCTTTCATCATTCGGGCTACGAGACCTTCGCCGAATTTGGCGCTAAACTGGGTGCTATTGTCACCGAAAGTGTTGTCACCAAGTGCGGTGAGTGCGGTCTTCGCTGCCCCCGCATCGCGTTCTGCCAGCGCGCATAACAGCCAGGTATCCGCAACTCTTCGGATTGCCTCCGGATGTTTCTCCCGGATCTCGTCAATCGTTTGGTGCAGCGGTCTTGTGTCAGCCTTCCAATCCATGGCAACTAAAGCCCGAGCCACTTTGGTGTCGACATCATCGGGTTTGATCGATAACGCGCGGTCCAGAATGGCAGCTTCTTCGGAATAGCTATGTAGCATCAGGTAACTCAGCGCGACTTGCTGGAGTGTGAAAAAGTTGCGCGGGTCCAGCTCAAGCGCGCGCTCGTAATTGCGCAATCCTTCCTCGTGTTTGCCCCGGCGGCGCATGATGGCGGCGATCAGCTCAAAAATGCGTGAATCATTGGGAAGTGTTCGCCGAGCGATCTCGAGCTCAGCCAAGGCTCCGTCGTAATCCAGGTATGCGCGGTAAATATGCGTGGCGCGAGCGAGGTGCGCTTCGCCCGCGTCGGGCTCAAGGCGAAACGCAGCGGCCAACGCTGCTTCTGCGGCCGCCAGTCGCGTGGGAGTGTGGTCAGCGGCGACCAGGAAATAAAGCTGGTCGTGTGCGTCGGCCAATTGGCAGTAAGCAAGAAGGAAAGAGGGATCGCGCGCCAGAGCTTGGTTCAGCAGATCTACCGCTTGAAAAACGCCTTCACGACCCATCGCGCTAAAAACTGTGCTAAGCAGGAGATCCTTCGCCCGGCTGTAGAGATCAAACGCAGCGATGTCGTTTGTGGGGGGACGCTCAATCGCGCTCTTTTCCCGCGGCGAAAGCTTTGCCTGGAGCTGGTCAGCAATCGTCTTTGCGATCTCGCTTTGAATGGCGAAGACATCCGCGAGATCGCGATCGTAAGTCTGCGCCCAAAGATGCGCGTCATTGCGTGTATTGATCAGCTGCGCATTAACGCGCACGCGATTGGCTGCGCGCTGCACGCTGCCCTCGAGCACATGCGCCACTCCAAGCTCTTCGCCGATTTTGCGCAGATTGCGTTCTACGCCGCTCTTATAATGCATCACGCTCGAGCGGCTGATCACCTTCAGGTCGGCGATCTTCGACAGGTCAGTGAGTATTTCGTCCTGCACACCATCGGCGAAATAGGCGTTTTGCTTCTCGTCGCTGAGATTCTCGAACGGCAATACCGCGATGCTTTTCTCGGGAATCGAAGCAACTGACGGAGCAGTGGAAGCAGCCGGCGCTGGCGCAGTCGTTTGTCGCGCCTGCATCTGCTTTAGAATTGCCGGCGCGAAAATTATCCCAAGAACGGCCAGAGTGAAGAGCATGAAGCCGACGACGAAAAGCGTGACCGGGATCGGCGAGCGCTTCGCGCGCCCGGCGGAAGTCGCCACGCGCGGCGCACCTTGCTTCTCATGTTTCAATCGTTCGGGCGGATTGGGGTTGCCAACGACATCGGCATAGAGATTCACGATGGAAACGACGACACCGTGTTTCACTTCGAAATCGCCGAGCTCATGCAGATACGGCTGCCAGCGGCGGTATTGCGCTAAGTCATCGGCGACACGTTTCGACAGGAGGATGTGTCCGGCATCGCCGCAATCCATCACTCGCTGCGCGATATTGATGCCGGCGCCGGCGATGTTCTCCCGCTGATTTACATCGGCCACGTGATGCACTGGGCCGCTGTGAATGCCCATCCGCACCGGCAAACTTGGTTGTGCACGCAGCCTCTGACTGATCTGGAGCGCGCACTCCACCGGCTCTTCGACTGAGCCGGTGAAGACCAGCGCCATGCCGTCACCCGTCGGAAGAAAGATGAGCTGACCCGCTGCCTCCGCTCCCCGCACGGCGTCCGTCTTACGCACGATCTGATTCAGCTCCTGCAGCGCTTCCGATTGCTCATCGATGAGCAGTTTCGAGTACCCGACAATGTCGATGAAGAGAACGTGCGCAATCTCCAGACGCAGCTTCGTTTTCTGCTCGTTAGCCATTAAGGCGTGAACTTAGCGCGTCGCACTGTCGCCTCTACATCAATCTTTGGGCGCTCTATAGCGGCTCCATCAATTACGAGCACGAGCATGAGCATGAGCAGGAATACTCCGTTTCGGGCTTCGTCATTCTCCATAGCCTATCACTTTTCACCAATCACTAATCACTCGAGAATAGCCCGGTGCCGATCATCCTTTTCGCTCTGCTGCTTTTTGTTCTCCTCGCCTTTGCCGGCGTGATTTTACTTTCGCTCGCTTTGCGCTACCGCGCCGGCACCGCTCGACGACAAGGCCGGCATTGGGTCGCTACCATGAATTTGTGGGCGACCAGCTTCTCCGCTGTTCTCTTTCTTTGCTTCACCTTCCTGATCTCCTTCTGGCTCGGGCCGACTTTGCAATTCGCCCTGACCGGTATGGCCGTTGGAGCCGTACTCGGCTTGCTCGGTCTGATGTTGACCCGGTGGGAAAGCCAGCCGGACGGACTTTTTTACACTCCGAGCCGGTGGCTCGCGCTTCTCGTCATGCTGGCAATCGCAGCACGTCTTGTCTACAGCTGGTGGCACACCATGCACCGCGGCGCGTCCGATGAACAACATTGGCTTTTGTCGGCTTCCGGGACCCAACTTTCTGTCGCAGTCGCTGCCGGCTTGATCGGCTACTATTTGGTCTACGCCATAGGAGTGCGCATTCGAATCGCGCGCAACGAGAAACGGCGTCGTAATTAATGCGCAGCCTGCTAGGATCGCGACTTTACCTTCGCGAAGATGAAGTCAATCGCGTTCGCCGGGACAGCCTGCCTGGGGCACGCGGCATAGCCTCAGGTGCCTCCCCGATTTGGATTTCCATTCCCTCGCGGGCAAGCACCGTGTTGGAGAACCGTTCTCGACATAATTTTTCGATGCGATCAAGAAACTCGTCGTCGTGGTCTGGGTCGTGATGCGTCAGGGCCAGGCGCTTTACCCCGGCCATTTCCGCAAGTTGCATGGCTTGATCGAAGCTGCTGTGTCCCCACCCGCGCCGCTTCTGTAGTTCTTCCGCCGTGTATTGCGCGTCATGCACCAACAAGTCCGCGCCGCGCGCCAACTCCACCAGCCGCGGATCGATCTGCTCGCCATGCTCGACGTCTATGCAAACGACGAGCACCTTTCCATTTCGCTCGACCCGGAAACTATACGCTCCGCCGGGATGGTTATGCCTTTGAGCGGTGACGATGGTGTCTATATTGTTGATGCCGGTGAAGTGTTTGCTGGCATCAGCGATTTGCAGGAACTCGAAATTGGCGCCCATGTGATCCAATTGCACCGGGTAATATTGCGCCTGCATTTGGACTTCGAAAATCTCCCGCAAATTGCCAATCGTCTGGTCCCGGCCGAGCGTCAGGAGCGTGATTTTGTGCCTGGAATCATAAGCCGGGGCAAAGAACGGAAAGCCTTGGATGTGGTCCCAGTGAAAGTGCGTGAACGCGATAACGATTTGTTCCTGCTTGTGGCCGATGGCGCGAAGATCTCGGCCCAGATTTCGCAGTCCCGTGCCCGCGTCAATGATGGCGATGCGGTTCGTATCGGTGAACGTGATTTGCAGGCAGGTGGTGTTGCCGCCGAATTTCTGAAAACCGGCATCGCAGATGGGGATGGATCCACGCGTACCGTAAAACTTGAGCTTCATACAATTGTTTTTATGAAGGTAAGTCCTCGACTCGCGAGCAGCAAGCAGCGTATCTTTTAAGCTGTTATAGTCAGATAGATTGGCCTATAGCTCAACGGCTCGCTCGCGAGTCCCTTTGGAGTTGGTACATTTTCGAATGGGCCGTGAACTCAAATTTCGATGGGCATGCCGGCGTGCTCAATGCCAGTCCGGCTCGGACTTAACGGGATTCACCCGGAACTTTTTCTTGAACGGGTGTGATGTCCGGACGCTCTAGCGAATTATCCTCAGCGGCGCGATAAGTCGTCCTGCCGGGTTCCTGTCGGACCTGCTCTTGCGGTCCAAGGAATCCGCGGCCGCGAAGGCCCCGGCGATGGAGAAAAGGACGAGAGTTCGTTTCACTAGCGATTTCACTTTGATCCGTTGCCGACTAGCGGAGTTGGATCTCCGGCGGCACTTCAGAGTACATCAGCGAAGCACCTCCATCTGCAAATATTACCTGACCGGTGATCCAGTTTGCCTGCGGCGAACAAAAGAGTCTCACGACATCTCCAACATCGGCAGGCGTGCCAAGTCGACGCATTGGTGTCCAACCTTGTTGATGTCAGTCGCGAATCAGTTTTTGCACAGACTCGGGCAGAGAGTTAAACACGCTATCTTCCGTCCAACCTGGACTGATGGCATTGACCGGTGATCCCACGTTTCGCAAACGCGACGGCAAAATACCGCACCAGCGATTCCAGTCACGCCGCGCGCGGCAGACGTGCTGGCGCGCCGATTTCCAGCGCGAAACCGACGATCCGCACGACGTCTTTCGAATCATTCTCACGCACGATCGCTCGCCGTTCCGTGTGCAGCCACTGCACGAATGCCTCGGGCAATCGGCCCGAAAAGGCTGCATAGCAGTCCTGCTGAAGGCGGGTCGGTCGTCGGGGTGAATGTGCTGCAAGAGCAGATGAAACTCCGCCAGCACATCGTGGCGAACTCCTAACATCCGCTTCAGCTCGAAGGACCAATAACATTCGCCCGTGTCGAAGTTGATGTCGAAGACTCCTATTTCGTTTCCCGTCCAGGATTTCATCGCGTTGTTCCTTTCCCATTGTTGCTTGTTCCAGTCCTGGAGGTCTTATGGTGAGTTTGGTTTTTGCGTGCGCTCGGAGTCGAACTCGCCGGAGGCGGATCCGACATCGTGGCAGCGAGCGATTGTGCCTGGGCGAGATCCGCTGCCGCGGCGCTGTCATCGCCGAGCATGAGTTCAACTTCGGCGCGATTCCCATAGGCGAGCGGGAGATCTGTTCCGAGTGTGATGCAGCGGTCGAAGTCATCCCGGGCGCCGTGCAAATCGCCGAGCTGTCGAGGCGCGAAACCGATACGCGGGAGAAAACTTAGGATCGAGCTCGATCGCCTGACTGAACTTCTTCCTGGCCGCACGAAAATCTCCTGTTCGCCCAAGAAAAAAGCCCTCGTCGGTGGCCGCGCGCGCCGCGAGTCTGGCTTTGTAGGCAGCGGCCCGCATCGCCGCTTCTTCAGGCGTTGCTGTTGATGCGACGTTCTCATTTGCATCGCCGTTTCCGGCCGCGAAAGACCGGTCATTTCCGCTCGTGCATAACACGATCCCGATTAGAACAGCGGACGAAAATCGGTTCATGCGCATCTCCCCGGCAGCAACAGCGCCGTTCAGATGAGACCCGTACGATGCGCAGTTCGTTACAAAAAATTTGACGAATAGTTGGCGTGCCGCGCTTTTTCAGACGGACGAGGGCCTCAGGAGACCCCAGCGGAGAACAGGCTGATCGTCGGCAACACACGGTCACGATCGGAGGCATCGTGCTTTCCGCAGCGCGATCAAAGCTCCATCGTCATGAAGACGCTGTTCGGGTCGTTCACGTAATTGCCGAACGGTTCGCAATAGTGAAGCCACAAGCCGCCTAGAGCTGCCGAGCCGGCTCAAAAGCAGCCATGGGAGCCAACTCAGGTCACCGCCACATCAGCCGCGGCATTTTGACGAAGACGGCTGATTTCTGACCTCCCAACTGCCCGCTCCATGCCCCGTGCGCCCTCCTGATTTCATTGACACCTCTCCGTTACGAGTGACGCTGATTGCATGAAACCTTTACTTCTCGCCGGCCTAATCAGTTTCGTTGCATCACCTTTCGCTCTATCCCAGACCCCGAGTTCGACCGACAACAAAACTGCGGAACAGGAAGTCCGCGCTGTGATCGAACAATATCGCACCGCCCTGATGAAACGTGATACGGCCGCGCTCGAACGGATTTGGGCGGACGATTACACCTTCATCAACGCCAGCGGCACGGTCCTTACCAAGGCAGAGCGCCTGGCCAACGCGAAATCAGGCGCTACCAACCTCGGCACCATCGAAAGTGATCCGAACATGAAAATTCGGGTTTACGGCGGTGATGTAGCGATCGCGATCAGTCGCGTGACAATCAAAGGTCAATACAGCGGTAAAGCCACCAGCGGCCAATTCCAAAGCAGCATCGTCTTTGCAAAAACGCCCTCCGGCTGGCAATTGGTTTGCAACCAGATTACCCCGGTCGCTTTACCATAGGGTCGTTCTTCCTTAATCGAGAAATCCCGGCAAGACGCACTCAGGCAGATCTTTGCACGAGGCCAGTCGCATCCGGAGTTGAGGGCGCACGACAGTAGCTCCACGCCGGGACCGTCACGCCAGACATAGGCGCTGCCTATAGCTGTCAGAGGTACTAAGTATTTCAAAGAGAACCCCGCCTGCTGTTTCGTCTGGTATGCAAACACTAACCTTAAGCAGCAATGGTAGAAATGGTCGGCTGCTTGATCGGAAAATGTCTACGCGCTTGCGGGCTTTTCGATTTCTAAGCGAACGCTTTGCCCAGCGCGATCGTTCGAGTTACGCCGTCGAGTTTTTTCTTTTTGTCCTGATCGTCCTTACCGCAACCTGGTCCATGTTCTCCCTCGCTCACGCGATGAGTTCCCTCGCTCACGCGATGAGTTTGACCCGGTAAGGCACAACGTGGGAGGGACCTCAGCGTCCCGACGATCGCGGCCCTAAGGCCGCTCCCACATTGTTTCAGGTTAAAAAAGCTGCCGCGGCTTCTTCGCGGAACGCTGCGGCGGCTTTGCTCTCGGCCCGCAAGGGATTACGCAGCAAGGTTAGCTCACGCGTCGGCACCGGTTTGGCAAACGGCACGGCCACGCATCCCTTCACGAACTCCGTATTCGCCATCATTTGCGGGATCACGGTAACTCCAAGTCCCGCCGCGACCATCCGGGCGATGGTGACGAGTTGAGCACCTTGCAGTACCAGTTCCGGTTTCAGGTGGTTGGCCACGAGCAACTGACGAACCTGAATCGAGAGCGAATGCTGTTCGTGCAAGAGCAGAAACTTCTCCGAGGCAAGCTCGCTCCACCTGATGCTCTTCCTGCGCGCGAGCCGATGTTTCTCCGGTAGCAGCATGAGCAGCGGCTCCCGGCCGAGCGAATGACGCGCCAGGTTTGGGATCTCGTCCGATCCTGAAGCAATGACAAGGTCTAGCGTCCCGTCCTCCAATTGTTGCGCCATCTTTTCGGTGGTGTCCTCGAACAGCTCGAAGGTCACTTTCGGATAGG
>QHRO01000036.1 GCA_003220155.1 Verrucomicrobiota bacterium | reverse complement strand
ACGACATAGTCGATTTCGAGGTCGGCCAGCGCCACAAATTGCCGATTATCGACGTCCTAACAGAAAATGGACGGATTAACTGCCCAGCGGTACCAGAATTGCATGGGCTCGATCGCTTTGAAGCGCGCAAACGTGCGGCGGAAATTTTGCAAGAGCGTGGGTTGCTGGCAAAAACCGAGCCCTACGAGAACAACGTTGGCTTTAGCGATCGCAGCGAAGTCCCAATCGAGCCGCGGATCAGCGAGCAGTGGTTTCTGC
>QHRO01000035.1:4845-21130 GCA_003220155.1 Verrucomicrobiota bacterium | reverse complement strand
CAACGTCTGTTCTCGTCACCGGTCCGGACATTATTTTCTTCTGGGTTGCCCGGATGATCATTGCCGGGCTGGAATTTAAGCCCGGCAAATCCGAACGCGATCAGGACAACATTCCGTTTCACGACGTTTTCTTGACCGGAATCATTCGCGACAAGCAGGGGCGTAAAATGTCGAAGTCACTCGGTAATTCACCCGACCCGCTGGATTTGATTGCGAAATACGGAGCGGATGGTTTGCGCTTCGGTTTGATGCGAATTGCGCCGAGTGGGCAAGACATTCGCTTCGACGAAAAACAGATCGAAGAAGGGCGGAACTTTGCCACTAAACTGTGGAATCTGGCGCGTTTTCGTCAGATGCACGGCCCGTCGAATCCAAACCCGAAATTGAAAGAGAGCGAGCTCTCGATCTACGCCATCGAAGCGCTGGCGCGTTTGAGCGAAACTATCGACGCGGTTGAAGCCGCGTATCAGGACTATCAATTCAATGCCGTCGCCCAGCAGCTATACGATTTTGTCTGGGGCGATTTTTGCGATTGGTTCGTCGAAGCGGGCAAGACGGACATCTTCGGCGAAGACACAGCGCGCAAGGAATCGACCCTGGCGACGATGGATTACATGCTCTCTGCCATTATTCGCCTCCTCCATCCCTTCATGCCGCACCTGACGGAGGAGCTTTGGTCGTTGATGGGATTTGGGCCAGGGAAAAATGAGTTTCTCGATTTCGCGCCTCTGCCACAAGCGATGGCTTTAGACGAATCAATCCAGGCGAAAGCGCGAACTCGGGCAGGTGCGATTTACGAAACGGTGGAGGCGGGGCGAAACCTCAGGGCGGAAGCCCGAGTCCCATCAAATCAAAAAGCAAAATTCGCGCTCCGTTCTAACGAATTGTGGGCAAAGGGGGAAAGTGCGACTATCGCGCGTCTGCTCAACGCGGAATCGCTGGAGGTCGAGGCAAATTTCCAAACGCCGTCTCGCTCTTCGGTAGCAGCGACAAAATTGGGCGAACTATTTTTAATTGCGGGCGAGACGGATCGCGCGATAGAACGCGAGCGTCTGGACAAGGAGATAGCGAAACTGGAAGCGGAATTAAAAACAACGGAAGCAAAGCTGGCGAATGCGTCCTTTATCGAGCGTGCCCCGAAGCAAGTAGTGGAGGAACACCAGCGTCGCCGCGCCGATTTCAGCGCCCGATTGGCGCAGCTTCGGAAGGCACGAGCGTCCCTGGATTAAATACGACGCGATAGGATTGCAATTCTGCCCCGCGTTGTTCGAAAAACGCTTTCAACTCCGGCGTGTAATAGCTGCCGTCATATTCTCGATTCAGTTCGAGCCAGAGACGGCCGTTCGGCGCGAGGTGGGCTGCGGCATCGCTTAGGAAATAATCCCATTCCGCCGGGCCCCAAAGTTTGTCGCTCTTGTGATTATTGAAGCAAATCAGATAGGCCGTGATGATGTCGAATTTACGGTCGAATTTTGGCAACGGTTGAAATGCTTCGATCCGCGCAATGGTGCGAGGAATTTGCAGTAGCTCGATAAGCTCGTGAAACATCGGCAATTCATCCAGATCGAGGCCGAGAATTTCGTGACCGAGTAATTTGTTGATGTAGAGAAAATAACCGGCGCCGCAGCCGAGATCGAGAATGCGCGAACGCGGAGCATAATCGAGCCCCAGCTCGCGCACTCGCTGCAGATTGGTTCGAATCCAATGCTCGAGATCGAGATACTTCGGCGGCGCATCGCCCGGATCGTCTACCGCATATTTCCGCCGGATTTCCTCGAAGCGCCGGGCGTCGATTGACTTAATAATTGCGCCGGTGGTAATGCGGGCCGGGAAACGGCGGTTGCGCACGATCGCACGCGTGTGCCGTCGCGCGCTGTCAAACGCTTCGCCGGTAAGAATTTTTCCGATTTTCTGGGAGAGCCGCAAGGGCGGTTGGTAACGCAGCAGGATGGTCCTGTCAACGTCTGCCTGTGGTGGCGAAATTGAGACAGTGCGGTACACTACCAGGGCGTGAGCTTGTGGAAGAAATTGCTCTGGATCGCGGTAACGCTACTTGGGCTCGGGTCGATTGCGATTCTGGCGACGTCCCGGGGTGAGCAAATCAACGCGCTCTGGATCATCGTCGCGGGGTTGTGCGCCTTCGCGATAAGTTATCGTTTCTATTCGAAGTGGCTCGCCAGCAAGGTGCTTTTGCTGAACGACCAACGCGCCACTCCCGCTCTGGTGCAAAACGACGGCAAAGATTTTGTGCCGACGAATCGTTGGATGGTTTTTGGACATCATTTCGCTGCCATCGCCGGGCCAGGCCCGTTAGTCGGGCCGGTGTTGGCGGCGCAGTTCGGATTTTTACCGGGCACGCTTTGGATCCTGATCGGGGCGACCCTTGGGGGCGGCGTACACGACATGATTGTGCTGTTCGCCTCGGTGCGCCGGCGCGGAAAAACGCTCGGGCAAATGGTGAAGGAAGAGATTGGGCGCGGGGTGGGCGCACTCGCATTGATCAGCGTGCTCGCCATCATGATCATTTTGCTCGCAGTACTGGCGCTGGTGGTGGTGCAGGCGTTGGCAAAAAGTCCTTGGGGTGTCTTCACCATCGCGATGACCATTCCCATCGCCTTACTCATGGGCGCAGGATTGCGCAGTGGCCTTTTCAATGTCAGCTGGATTACCGCCTTCGGAATCGTGGGGCTTTTTTTTGCGGTGTGGGGCGGACAATTTCTCGGGAATTTCCCGGCGCTCGAAGCCTGGTTTCGGCATAGCGATCGATGGCTGGCCTGGGCGATTATGGCTTACGGCTTGGCTGCGTCGATTCTGCCGGTGTGGATGTTACTGACCCCACGCGATTATCTCAGCACCTTTCTGAAAATCGGCACGGTCGCGGCCCTTGCTGTGGCGGTGTTGTTGATTCACCCGGTGCTGCAAATGCCGGCGCTGACAAAATTCATCGATGGAAGCGGATTGGTTTTCGCCGGCCCGGTTTTTCCTTTTGTTTGCATTACCATCGCGTGCGGCGCTGTTTCGGGGTTTCATTCGCTCATCGCTTCGGGAACAACGCCGAAGATGCTGGAGCGCGAGTCACGGATTCGCGACATCGGTTACGGCGCGATGATTACCGAGATGATGGTCGCGCTGATGGCGATGATCGCGGCGTGCGTGATTCAGCCGGGCGAATATTTCGCCATCAATACCAAAGGGACGCCGACGGAAGTAGTGGCGAAAGTTTCGGCGGCCGGCTTCCCAGTAAACGAGCCGCAAATGGCCGATCTGGCGCGGAATCTGGGCGAACAAACAATGTTTAATCGCGCGGGGGGTGCACCGACCTTTGCCGTCGGCATGGCGCACATGTTTGCACGCGTTTCGGCTGGTCCGACGGCGCTGGCGCTGTGGTATCACTTCGCCATCATGTTTGAGGCGTTGTTTATCCTGACGACAATTGATGCGGGAACGCGGGTGGGAAGATTTCTGCTGCAAGATTTGCTTGGAAATTTGTGGCGACCGTTGGGCAATACCCGCTCATGGATCGCGAATTCGTTCGCCAGTATGCTGCTAGTGGCAGCCTGGGGTTGGTTCTTGTATCAAGGTGTGATCGATCCCCTCGGCGGCATCAACACGCTCTGGCCCCTCTTCGGTCTGGCGAACCAGTTGCTCTCGGTGATCGCGCTCTGTCTCGGCACTACGTTGCTGATCAAGATGGGAAAGGCTCGCTATCTCTTTATTACAATTGTTCCGCTGCTTTTTATGGCTGTAGTCACCTTTTCAGCCGGTTACATGAAGATTTTCTCGCCTGACCCAAATCTGGGTCTTTTGGCCAGCGCGCGTTTGGCGATTCAAAAAAGTGCCCAAGTGGCCGATGCCGGGACCGCGGCGGTGCTGATTCGGCAGGCAATGATGTATCGGATAGATGTTTTCGTAGCCGCGATCTTTCTCGTGCTCGTGCTCCTGATCGCAATCGGTTCCGCAGTTGAATGGTATCGGCTGTTGGTTGGTCGCAAAAGGGTCCAACTACACGAGAGTGAATTTGTGCCACTGGCCGAAGTAGCGGTTGGTTGAGTGGCAGGTCTCCTTTGACTTTAGACCGTCGCCGTGAAACGGCGGTTTAAATAGTTGTCTTCTCGCCCGTTCGACAGGCTCCAGCGCCCTGCAATTGTCGTCGCCGGATAGCCGGTTGTTCCGGCAATTACTTACCTTCGTCCGGGAGGAAGGCGTGGTTGAAGATGTAGTCTGCTATTCGCCTGCCCTGAGCAATGCCCGCGGTCTTATCGAAGTGCCAATGGATGCCGAGATAAATGCGGCTTTGACCGTTCTCCTCTTCAGCCTGCGATAATGTGGAAAAGCTGCGCGGCATGTATGGGCGCACGTTGCCCTCGTTATCTTTGGTCACACCGTTGAATTCATCGGACACGAAAGTAAAGCCGAGGTGATCGGTTCCGTAGAAGCGACGGATCGTTTCGAAAACGGCACCGCCGAATCCTGCGTGGCCCGAAGGATAAGCCGGGAAGGGCGGAGTAAAATTTGGACCCACCAAATTACTCGCGGGCGCGCCCAATGGCGTGAAGGTCGGGTCGCCAACCGTGGCGTCGTTGCCATCACCCCTGCGGGTCGGTCCCGTTCCGGGATCGGATTCGCGAATCGCGGTAATCGGTCTCCAAAAATCGTAGGTGTATTTTGATTCCCATACAGCGATGGCGGTATCGGCCATGCCGACATTGACCAAAGCAAGCAAACGAGCCAGCTCCACCGCGCTCAGTTTGGTTTGGTCAGCGATGTGAACAGTGATCTGGTTGTATAAACGGGGCGGAGCACAGAGGCTTGGCGTCCCGTCATACGCCCAAAAGACCCCGATGAATGTTTCTTCGGGCGTCCGCTGCGTTGCGGTATGAATGCCGTCGCCACCAAATCTTTTCGCTTCGTTGAAGGCAGTGGTATAGGCCGCGCTGGTAAGAGTCGGCGGCGCCGGTGCTTGGAATTGCGTCCCCGACTTGATAACAAATGGTTTGCATGCGCCCCAATGCGCTCCTAGCGCGATCGGGATCCGGCTGATCGGATCCTGGCGCCAGTGTCCGGGAAGGTTGCTCGTCGAATAGTCGACGCCGAGATGAACCTCGGGTCCTTCCGATCCGTCTCCAACCCGCGAAGCCAGGATCGCGGCGGCAATTTGCTTGCCGAACGCTATCCCATTGGTTTTCTGCCGTTCGCTTGTGACGCGCAAAAGATCGTCCGCCAGCGCTTGATCGAAGATCAATTTTTGTGAGCGATAAAGAGCGGCGAGGGTGTCATGGGCTGCCTGCGCCACGGCTGCTCTGATCGAAAATGGACGCGGGGCGGAGTCGATTCCGGTGAAGCTCCTATATTGGCCGCTCAGCGCATTGACTACGTCGAAGATCGCGATGTGAACAATGGCCATGGCCCGGCTGGCACGCCCGGGACCGAGTTGTTCGCCGAAAACACGGTTTTCGCCCGGAGCTACGGGCGTGTGGTCCAAGCCTGTCGCATCAATGGCAATCTGATTCCAGCGGTGGACCACATCACTCGCGATTTTTGAACTCTTGTTATTCGGGGCCGGAACTTGGCGACGGTACTCCGGACCATAAACGTCGCGAAAAGTGCCGCCGGGGCCGGCCGCAAAAGCAGTGGAGGAAACAACAAATAGGAGTAGGAATGAGAATTTCATGTGAAAACGAGAAATACTAAGGTTATAAGATTAAGGAGGACGGGCAAGACGTTGTCCCGCTCAAAACCAAAACTCAACCGAAAAATTGCTTTTCGAAGAAATTATTTCCGGCGCAACGGGACAGTGATTTCCTGATCGTGGCGCACAAGGACGACGTGGCCGTCGTTAATCGCTTTGACGGTGATCTGATAGATTTGAGTCCCCAGCTGCAAGCCAAATTGCTGGCCTTCGCTCATCGTTCGCCCGTTAATGATCGCGTAATGCGCTTTTGGATCGAGCGTGATCGATGAGACGACAAAAGATGATGGAGGAATAGCCGGTCCCGCGTGGTCCGGCCCAGTCTTAGCGATTCTCGGAGCTGGCTTCCATCCGATTGGCCAAAACGGATTGCGCTCGTTCGCTTCGACATTGAAGGAGGACTTATGCTTCAATTCCATCGAAGGCGTCTCGTCTGCCAGCAAAATGCTGCTGCAGGTCATCAGGCAAAGGTAAAGCAGCTTCTTCATTTCTTGTCGATGATGGTGGAGGCGGTAAAGACGATCTCCTGCATCTCAGGGTCATTCGCGGCGGCGTGAATACGTAGTCGCCGGATCGAAAGTAGTGGATTTGAATTCTCCAGAAGGGCAATTGCTTTGCCCAAGCTCCCAAAGTCCGCCTGGGGCAAATCGACGATCCAGAGATACCGATTCCAGGCAGCGAGTTCCTTTTCTTTAAACACGCTACTGGTTTCGAGCCGGGTCATTACTTTGTCGATTTGCTGGCCAGCGAAAAATGTTTTCATTCGCGGGGGAAACCATGCGATCGGTGCACCCTCGGGGCTAAGCGCGCGCAGGGCATCGTAGCGGACGGTAGCGGCATGCGCACTCTCCTCCAGTTTTGTCGCTTTCGATATCTCAGCCTTGGAGGTCGCAATTTTCTGCTCGAGCTCGTTAATTTTTCCCTGGATCGAATTCCGGCTATTCTTCAGCGGCCCGAGGAAGAATGTAAAATAGACGTAGAGCAGCCCGATCAAGCCGAATCCACCGAGCATCAATCGCTTGGTTTGTTCCTTATTCAATTAGGAGTCCTCCTTCTTGGGCTTGCTTCTTCGCTCGGAGGGCGCCGCTTCCGCCGGCTTGGGGAATGGGTCCAATCCGACCATGACCACAAAATGAGCGGTGGTTACGTTATTGCCACCCACCGAGACAGTCGTATCGAGGTCTTCCAGAGCTTTGAATTCGACTTTTACGCTCGGTTCCTCCTTGCCGATCTGTTCGAGCAACAGTTGGCGGAAGTCTTCCGCTACTCCGCGCGGCTCTCGTCCACCAGCCACGCCATCAAGGGTTATGGTGATGCCTTTGTCGTCCTCGACTGCGCCTTCGAGGGATGTGATCTGGATATTTGGCGTTACACAATGCGCCACCTTCTCCAGCAGAGGAGCCCAGTAGAAACGCCTATCAATGAGTGTGTCGAGCGTTTTGGTCGTGCTAATGATGCCGTTCAGTTCCTCGGCACGCTTTTGCGCAGCGGTGACCTTCGGCTCGACTTTGGCCCATTCACCCTGCACCCCGGTAAGATGGCGCTTGCTGTCCAGAACGCGATAGCCAGTCCACAGATAGTTCAGGAGCAGCAAGGCGGCGAGGCCAATCCCAGCATAAATGCTCAGCTTCAGGGGATCGCGTTGTCGCTGGCGCTGCTGGAGGATTTCTTCGTGGAGAAGATTTAATTGCAGGGGCATGACGCGTTACGTTCGCAGGTATTCGAAAGCCGCCCCGCAGGCGACGTTGAGCGAGACAAATTCCTGCTGGAGGTTTTTGCGTTTTGCCGCTGGCAATGCGACCTCGCAGTTTTCGAGGGGATCCCAAATCTCACAGGGCAAGCCCAGCTCATCACTCAGGGTCTGCAGAATCATTTCTGCGCGCGATAATCCGCCCGAAACGTAAAGCCGATGGATGGAGGTTTCATGTTGCCCCTCAAAGAAGCCCATGGAGTTGCGCACTTCGGTGCAAAGCCGTGAGAGAGTGTTACGGCAAATATCGGCCATTCCGGGATCGCCTTGCTGGATCATGAGATGGGCAGCGTTGGCGTCGAGCGCGCCGTCGGCGGTGAGCGCCTGGGTAAAATGTTTGCCGCCGTAATCGAAGGCGCGAGTCAGGGTGAGCTCGCCGTTACAACCGATCAGCACTGTGCTTTGCAGATGACCGAGATCGAGCAAGAGGAAAGCTTCCTTCTGGTGGACGTCCGGATAGGCAACTTCGAACGCGTTAAAAGAACAAACCTGCGCCAGTTGCATTAGCTCTAGCGACAAACGGGTTTTCGCCATCGCTTCGGAGATTTCTTTCACCCTTGAGCGCAACAGCCCGCCGACAAGATAACGCGTCTGAGTCGTCGCCGGGGCCTGGACCTGAACGGCAACAGCCCCTTCGCCTTCGCCCCATGTGGCCCTAGCACCCGAGATGCCGTTGGAAATGCTTGCAACATCGAGCACGAAATCTTTGCAATCCTGGTTGAGCATGCTCAGCCCGTTATAGCGTAGAGCATTGCGTAAAAGCTCCGGCGGAGTGCTCGGCTGCTCAATAATGCGCAGAAGCGAGCCCGGCTCAGACACGGCCAGGGCA
Source organism: Verrucomicrobiota bacterium (assembly GCA_003220155.1). Classification (GTDB taxonomy): domain Bacteria; phylum Verrucomicrobiota; class Verrucomicrobiia; order Chthoniobacterales; family UBA10450; genus AV69. Next base: position 12,862 of record QHRO01000035.1, on the reverse strand, counting down.
CAGCTCTTAGTCGAGCCGCCGAGATCCTTTAACAGCTGTTTGACATGCTGTGCCACCTCATCGGCCGTCGTCACTTCCTCGGGCACTTCGTGGGATGCGAAGCTGGTCAGAGCATAGCGCGTCTCGCTCTTCTTGTTCAACAGCACCGCTTTATAGGCGCGCTTGCCAAGATCGATGCCAATGACAGAATTTCCGCGTTTCGCCATGGATGATTCAGGTGCTTGTAGCGGGAAACGTGCCTGCGACCTTGCAAATTGCGGCGCGTATCCCTCTGCGTTCGGGCGCAAACAAGGATGGCAATCTTGGCCGGCTTCGCGGAGCCTCGCCCATCCAAAGATTATGGAGCGTGGAAGGGGTGGGCGAGACTCTGTCGAGGTTCATGCGCAACGGAACACGGACTTCCAAGTCTGTGCGCCAAACAGGCATTCCTGCCTGTTTTGTTCATATAGCAATACAGCAGGCTGAAAGCCCGCTGGGCGCACAGGCAAGCATGCCTGTGTTCCGTCCGCTTCGGTAGGGCGAGACTCCGTCGAGCCAAAGAACAATCAGGCCGCCGCGGCCGAGGATGGGCGGTAACCAAAGAAACCGCGCTCCTTGATGATCTGCGTTACTTCCGGAGGCACCATTTTCTCCCAACCGCTGTCACCAGTCTGCAATTTGGCGAGCGCGTCCGGCGGGAAAATCTTGAGGTACTCCGGATGATAATCGCTGATTTCGGTGATGAAATTGTTATCCATGATGAATTGGAAAAGCGCCTTTAGGTTGGGAGCGACCTCGATTTGGCTGGCAGTAATGATTTTGTCGCTTCGTTCGTCGATCATTGGATAAACGTAGAGTTTGAGCGCACCCTTGAACATCCGCCCCAGGGCTTCCAGAATTCCGCCTTCCAGATTCAAATAATATTTCTCATCGAAAATTTCCAACAGGCTGGGTACGCCCATGACTAGCCCAACCATCTTGCTCGTATAACGGGTCAGGTAACTGGAGAGCCGGTAGTATTCGCCAAACTTCGAGATCAAGACCGTGCGCCCCAGTGCGCCCAGAATATCGACCCGCGCCAGAAAATCGGCGTGGTTCAGTTGGCCTTCCGCCAGCAGATTCTCCAACGTCATTTCCATCAGCACGATCAGCTCGGACTCGGCGCAGCCAGATTCCTGAAGAAACTTCCGGCGCGCGCCGTCGAGCATGTCATTGGTGGCATAGGTGACCGGCCGAAAACTGCCGCGCTCGACCAGAATCGCCTTCTTATAAAATACTTCGGCCGGTTGCACTGTTTCGCCATCGGCCCGGAACATGACCGCGTCAGTCAATCCCTGGCTAACGAGTTGTAGACTCATCAACCGGTTGTCGACTTGTGAAAAGGCCGGTCCGGAGAATTTGATCATGTCCACCTCAATCCGGCCGGGGGCGAGATTTTCTTGCAGCGAGGAAATCAACTCTTCTGGCTTCGCATGATAAAACGCGCCGTAAATCAGGTTCACTCCAATTACCCCCAGCACTTCCTGTTGATCGACGTTCGCTTCGTCCAGCATTCGCAAATGAATAATGATCTGGCTCGGTTCCCCACGGAATTCCGTTTGAAAACGGACTCCGAGCCAGCCGTGCGCTTCGTTGTGTTGCTTAAAACTGCGCGCCGCCACGGTGTCGGCAAAGACAAAAAAATAGCGCTGCGCGCCAAGCTTTTGATCCAGCCGCTCGATCAACAAATTGTATTCATGATCAAGCATCGTCCCGAGACGGATGCGGCTGACATAACGGTCGGTCGGTCCATAAATCGCGTCGCTGAACGTCATGTCGTAAGCCGACATCGTCTTTGCGATTGTGCCCGAGGCGCCGCCGACAAAAAAGAACCGGCGTGCGACTTCCTGGCCGGCGCCAATTTCCGCGAAGGTCCCGTAACGTTTGGCGTCGAGATTAATTTGGAACGCTTTCTTATTCGTCCCGACATCCATCTCGGCTTTCACAATTTCCAAGATGTCGGCATTTATGGGCTTCTCAACCGCCGAGTTGGCGCGCCCAAAAAGCGCCGTCAATCTGTAGCAGCGGGCCCGAGGGCGCCTTGGCGATCGAGGGACCTCACAGATGGTCTCAGGTTACACGAACACTCGTGAGATCCTTCGGTCCCAGCCGGACTGGCGTTGTCTGCGCGGCTCAGGATGACAACGTCCCTTTAGTTTAATTTCGACCTTACCTCATCGGTATGAACTCAGACCGACTGTGAGGGGTCCGGGCCGGACTGGGCGTTGTCTGCCCCGTCTCGGGATGACGGATTGCGGTAGCGACAATTACAATCGCACCTTTTCCACCGCGCTGGCCGCAATCCACCCGCGTTGATCATTCGGCAGCGCCGCGTAATTCCAGTCACCGCGTTCCTGTAAAATCAAAACTTCGCTTCCAGCTGGAAGAGCCAGAACGCTCCGCGCACTGTCGACGGTCGCAACTCTGGCTTCGGTGTTCTCCGCAATCACAATTGCCACGCCCTGTCCGTGGGTTCCGTTTTCCGATTTGTACGCAGCGAACCCGCAAATCGCGGTCAGAAATATCCCTGCTACCGCCCACAGCACTCTACCCGGCCGCAGAATCAAAAGAATAATCGTGAGCCAGAAAGAAATCGCGGCCGCAATCGCGAAAAAATTAGCCGTGCCAAAATTCAGATATCTCTCCAAGGCTGACGGCGTCAGCTCCAGCGAACGCGTTTGGTCGCGCGCAATCCGCAGATTGGCATCGGCTTCCGGATGATGGCGATCCAATCGTAAGGCGCGGTCATAATTCAAAATGGCCCGACCGAAATCGCCGTCACGAAAGTAAGCGTTGCCGAGATCATAGAATAAATTCGCGCTCCACGCGCCCGAACCGACGACCGCTTCGTAATCTGCGATGGCCGCTTTGAAGTTTCCTGCGGCAAATTCAGTGTTTGCTTTCGCGAACAAATCATCGCCAGTCCGGCTCGGACCATCGTTTGACGCTGCCTCGGCGCTGGGCAGAGCGAATACGAGCAAAACCAGGATTTGAAATAGCACGCTTAGTTTCATCGAAGACTTTCAATCAAGTCCAGGGTTTCGCGCTGTCCATCACCGGATAGCCTGCCCTCGCCGTTGCTCGCGCCGCTGTAGCGGAACTCATCGCTAGTCGCAAACAAGCGCCGCATCCGCTCGCTTTGTTCCGCATTCAGGTCAAACACTCGCGCGGCGGTTTCCGCATCGACCGTTGCCGGTTCGATGTTCATTTGCTTAAGCGCGGCCTTCAGTTGCACCACGCGCGAGGCATCGGAGAAATATTCTCGCGGCGCCAGCTGGTCGCGGCGCAATTTGCGCAGCAGCTCATCCCTCTCGTGCTGCAGTTGTGCGGCCCGCAGAGCTGCGCGATTGGACGCGCGCACATTTTGAACTTTCCAACCCATTAGCCCCAGGGCAAAAGTGAGAGGAAGAAGTTGCGCCAGCCAAAATTCCTTTCGTGCATAAAACGTCGCAAAGCTGGATACGATTTTTCCGCGCTCATTAATTTGATGCAAAATGTCCTGCGCTTTTTGCTTTCCGCCTAAGGTGGGCGTGGCTGACGCTCCCGGCGTAGTTCCAGCGATCGCGGAGCTAGCTGGGGCATTTCCCTCCACGATTAATGGCACCGTCTCGCTTTGCAGTGTTACATATTTCTCTTTTACCGGATCGAAATAAGTGAAGGCCAGTGGCGGAACCCTCGTCAACTTCTCGTTAGGTGAAACTACCAGTTCGAATGTTTTCGTTCCGCTGATTCCAACGTCATCATCCTGCTTGAAATTCGATGATGGCGGATATTTGTGCCAGCCGCGCTCATCACTTAGCTCTGGCGCATTCATTCGGTCGAAATTCCCACGTCCAGAGATCGCCGCCTTGATCGTGATCGGGTCGCCTATCTGAACTCGCTTCGGGTTCGCTTCCGCGGTCATCGAGAAACTCCCTACCGCTCCGGAAAAAGTCGGCGGCGCTCCCGCAGGCAATGCCTTTACTTCCAATGAAACCGGGTCGCTCTTGACGTTGATCTCGTGTTGCTCCATCAGCCCTCCAAAGGGCAGCGCAAAGAAAGGGTCGGAGAAGGGATCTTCGCTGAAAGGGTCAAACGGTTTGCGCCGCGTCCCCGAGCTCCGACGCGGAACGAGAATATTCGCTTTTTGTTCGACCGGCCCAATTTGAAAATTGCCAACCCGAGCTGCGGAAATCGCCGTCTTATAATTGAAAACGACATAACTGCGCCCGTCGATATTCTCCAGATTGCGTTCGCCTTCGCCCAACTTTTGCACAGTGAATCCCTGTCCGTTCACTTGCGGTGGCGCCATCTCAGCAACGCGCGTCCGCGAATTAAATCCGATCCGCACTACCACTGGAATCATTTCGCCGACATAGGCTGTCTTTTTCGGTACCAGCAGCTCGGCGAAAGCGATCTTATCTTCGCCAGTCTGTGTATTGCCGGATGGCGCGCGATTGCTTCCGGCGCGCGCCGTCGGGTTGGGAGAATCCGCTACTCGCAGCGTTAGCTCGGGCGTCTGCAAATTATTCTTACCAACGCGAATACTTTGCGACGGAATCTTATAAGTGCCCGATTTCTCCGGCAAAATCGTGTAATTGTAGGTGATCGAAGAAGTGACTGATAAATTTCGCATCGTCATCGAGGTCGATTCGCCGGTATAATGAATCTGGAGACCCGGGATGTCGATGTTGCTTGGCGGTTTCACCGATGTTCCAGCGTTATCGATCTGAATTTGCAACTGCACCGTTTCACCCACAACGACGTCCGAGCTCGTCAGCACCGCCGTAATTTTCGGCGAATCCGCGAGCGCCGATTGGATTTGGACAGTCGCAACTAACGCCAGGATGAGAACTCGTCGGTCCATCAACATTTTCAATCAAACAATCAAACCTCAAACATCAAACATGCGCCTCACCAGTCGTTATAGACACGATGCACCGGCTTGCGTTCATCCAGTTGCACCCGCGCTTCCTCGTCCTTCATTGCCTGCAATAATCGTGCAGCTTGCTTGGGGCTCATCTCCCCCCGCTCCATCGCTTCGGCTTCCGCCGCTTGCTCTTTGCGCTGCTCGTCGCTCGGCTCGCTCGCGCTTTTGATCTCACCCGAGCGCGGTTTGGTGGGCGAGGCGGATGGCGTTGCGCCCGGTGACACATTCTCATCCTTGCCGGAATTATCCCCCGGTGATGGTGATGGATTTTCTCCGGATTCTCCCGGGCTCGGCGAAGGATTTGAACTCCCATCGGGAGTCGGCGTTGGCGATTCCCCTGCGCCCCGCTGCTCGTTTTTTTTCTGATCAGGCTGTTTCTGCTCGCCGCCGGGACTCGGTGATGGGGAGGGCTGCGCCTGCTGCTGCTGTTTATCGCGCTTCTCCGAATTCTGCTGATCCTTTTGATTCTCGGGATTCTGTTCCTGGTTTTGCTGATTCGGTTGCCGCTGATTATTCTTCGCCTGCTGTTGATCTTGCTTCTGTTGATCCTGGTTCTGTTGCTGGTCGTTTTGTGATTGCTGTTGCTGCTGCTGCTGCTGCTGATCCTGTTGCTGGTCTTTCTTTTGATCCTTCTTGTTTTGCTGATTTTTCTGCGGCTTTGGCGGTGGTTGTTCCGGATGTTTCTTCAGTCTCTCGATCTTTTTTCTAACGATCTCCAGCCGTTCCGCGGCCGCCTTATCCTGCGGATCCAGCTTCAACGCCTGCTCGTAATGTTGCGCGGAATTTTCCAAATCCTTCAACGCGTCCTCGTTCGTTTTCCGCAAGTCGGCGCGGTCTTCCAAGGTCCTGCCGAGATTGTAACGGCTCTTCTCTTGCAGCCCTGGCGATCGATCGACCAGAGACTGGCTGAATGCCTCCAGCGCTTTGTCGTAGTTACGCAGCTTGTAGGCAGCCACGCCGGCATCGAACTGCATTTTGGGCATATCGGCCGGATTAATGTTGTGCTGCAAATCCTTTTGAAATTGTGCGTAAGCGTCCTCGTATTGCCCCTTATTATATAGGTCGATCCCGGAAACCGCGTTCACTTCGGCTACCGCTACGAATAGTAAGGAGGCCGCGACCAGCACTTCGCGTTTCACCGGCGACCTTCCGGGAGTTTTCGTCCGTTTTCGGTCGTTTATAAACAGGGAGGCGATCAGGGCCACAATCGCGCCCGCGAGCGGCCATTCGTAGCGCTCGATCGGCCGGCTCGAAAGCCGCGCATCGATTTCGGCCGTCTTTAGTTTCGAAAGCCCTTCCGTGTACAACTGCCGCATTGTCTGCGGTCCGCTTTCCAAATGCAGATACATCCCGCCGGTCGCTTGTGCGATCTCGCGTAGCCGATTTTCATCCAGCTTTGACTTCACCACTTGGCCCTTCGCATCTTTCACGAAACCACCTTCGCCTTTTCCTTCGACCGGAATTAGCGAGCCTTGCGCGGTGCCGACGCCTATCGTAAAAATTTTCACGCCCGCGTCCGCCGCTTTCTTGGCTTCGTTTACCGCGTCGCCACTAAGTTCCTCGCCGTCTGTGAAAATAATGAGGGCGCGATTTCCCATCGCGCTTTTCCCAAATGTTTGTGTCGCCAGTGCGATCGCTTCGCCGATGTTGGTGCCGCCTTCTGGAATTGTTTTCGTATCCAGGTCGTTGATCGATTCAACCGCAGCATCGTAATCGATCGTCAACGGTGCCTGCAAAAAGGCGCGACCGGCGAAGGCGATGAGGCCGACGCGATCGCCCTGCAGATCTGTGATCAAATCCTGTGCTGCCAGTTTGACGCGCTCAAGTCGGTTCGGCGCTACATCATTCGATAGCATGCTGCGCGATGTATCGACGGCGAAGAGCAAATCGAGCCCGCGACGTTTCACATCTTCGTAAGTGTAGCCCCAGCGAAGCTTGGCCAACGCGCCAATAGCGAGCGCGAGCGCGAGCAAAACGAAAGCAAAACGAATCGCGCGTCGCACCCGATCGACATTGCCGGCGAGCTGCGGAAGCAATCGCGGCGAAACAAATTCGCGCAATTTGATCGCGCTGCGCCGCTCGGCCTGCGCGTACAAGAGGACGAGCAGCGGCAGAATGGCCAGAGTCCACAGCCAGTTTGGCGCACCAAAGTTCATAGGTTCGATGAAGCGATGAAGCGATAACGTGATGAAGAGTAAGCCCGCTTCAACTCTTCGACCTTTAAACGCTGCAACGTTCCGCTCACGGCAATCGTTTCCAAATGGTTTGGCCGAGCAGAAGCTGCCCGATCAGCAATCCTAAACCCGCCGCAATGCATTCGGGGAATAGATCGCGGTACTCTTGATATTTCCGGGCGCTGATGGTGGTTTTTTCCAGCTTGTCGATGTCCTGATAGATCGAGGCCAGCGATTGCGTGTCCGTTGCGCGGTAAAATTTTCCATCGGCAATGCGCGCTACTTCGCGCAAACCAGTTTCATTGAAGGAGACCGGCGCATTCTGATAATAAACATTACCGCGTCCGTCCGTGATCACGCGTCCGGTTCGCTCATCCATCACTGGAAAGGGCGCGACCCCGTTGGTGCCGATGCCAATCGCGTAAAAATGAATTCGGAGTGCCTTCAAAGCCTCTGCCGCGGTATTGGGCGGAATTTTCCCGGCGTTATTATCGCCATCGGTGAGGAGAACCATCACCCGGCTTTTAGATTGCTTGTCATTTAATCGATTCCCCGCCGCCGCCATGGCCGAACCGATTGCAGTGCTTCCTTCCACCAGGCCAATGCGAACACGATCGAGATTTTGCAACAGCCATTCGTGATCTAATGTCATCGGGCTAACGATATATGGACGAGTGCCAAACGCGATCATCCCGATCCGGTCGTTCGGTCGTGCTTCGATGAACTTGCGCGTTACTTCACGAACAGCATCCAATCGCGTCGCTTCGTCGCCACCGATGGTGAAATCTTTCACCAGCATCGAATTAGAAACATCAAGCACCAGCATGATGTCGATTCCGCTGGCTTCGACTTGGGTGAGCGACTTGCCCAGTTGTGGCCTCGCGATTCCGACCATAAACGCCGCCAGAGCAAGCCA
>QHRO01000035.1:0-4822 GCA_003220155.1 Verrucomicrobiota bacterium | reverse complement strand
CGGCGCGGTCGCGGAAAATACAATCGCAGCGCGCGGTCCGAACCTTCCGCGCAGCCATGCCAGCAAGGGAATGAGCAGTAGCAATAGCAGCAACCACGGGCGCGCGAAAGTGAGCACCTGGCCGCCCAGCCAATCACGCGGGGACAAGTGCGCCTCCTTTCACGAATTGGCGCGCTTCATCCAGCAGGAGACGGCTGTCCGCCGTCGTCGCTTCATAGCGCGCGAACTTAATCAGGTCGCAGCGATTCAGAAAATCAGCAAGCAACGTTTTCTCGTCGTCACTGAAATTCGCAGCCGAGGCAATGGCATTCAAAAATTCGACCGATGTCTGTCGGGTCATCGGCAAATCGAATTGTTCCATTACGTAACGTCGCAAAATATCAGAAACGCGAATGCTGAATTGATAAGGAGGATTTTTTTCTACTTCGGTCTCAATCCCGTTTAAGGCAGCGAGGGCGCGTTCGCGGGGCGATAGCGCTGCTTCTTTTTTGCGAAAGAATCTTCGCCCGTACCAGATCGCCAGTCCAATGATCGTTAACGCGATCAAGCTTGCAACAAAAATGATCCACGGCGGCACCAGCGAATAAAGCACGGGCGGCGCAATGTCGGGAAGTGCCTGCGCGAGTATCACCATAATTTACCGCACCATCAGACGGCGTTCGCGTTGCTTAAAAAACGAGCGCAGCGCCGGCAGATAATCATCGCCGGTGCGCAAATCGATTCGATCAATCCGGTTTTGCCGCAATACCCGCATAGTTTCCGTTAGCTGCGCTCTTGCGAGCTGGGCAAACTGTGCGCGCACCTGCCTGTCGGCGGCGTTGATTTCAATTTGATCGCCCGTTTCGGCATCTTCCAGCGTAATAATCCCGATATCAGGCAGTATGCTTTCGCGTTCGTCCTGAATCCGGATCGCAATTAAATCGTGCCGTCTCGCTGTGACCGCGAGCGCGCGCGAAAAATCCTCCGCCTGAAAGTCGGAGATAAAAAAGACGACCGCACGACGGGTCACGATCTTGTTTAAGTGATCAAGGGCCGCGGCCGGATTGGTTCCGCGCCCGACTGGATCAAAGAAGAGGATTTCGCGGATGATTCGCAAGGTATGAGAGCGCCCTTTCTTCGGCGCGATGAAAAGTTCGAGGCGATCGCTGAAGAGAAGCAGGCCAACCTTATCGTTATTTCGGATGGCGCTGAAAGCGAGAAGGCAGGCAACTTCCGCGGCCAGCTCGCGCTTTGATTGTGAAGTGCTGCCGAAATTCCCCGACGCACTCACATCTACGATCAGCATGACGGTAAGCTCGCGTTCTTCCGTGAACTTTTTCACGAACGGGCTGCCGAGCCTTGCGGTTACATTCCAATCGATCGCGCGAATTTCATCCCCCGGCTGATATTCGCGTACTTCTTCAAAATTCATCCCGCGACCCTTAAACACGCTGTGGTAATCACCGGCGAAAGCGGTCTCGACCAGGGCACGGGTTTTGATTTCAAGGCCGCGGATTTTCTTTAGGATCTCTTCTGTCTCCATGTTGCCGTGATCGGTGATCAGTAATCGGTGAACAGAAATTCGTCATCCTTGCACGTGATCGAGCGGTAATCAGTGCCGGGCGAGTATTTACAAAAGTCATCAGCACGATCAATCATGCGTGAAAGCATTCCCCCGATCGCATCGTACCGCCTGTCGAGGTTCTCGAACTCCTGTGTGGAAAAATATTGACCGTCCAGCGCATCATCCAACCATGATTGTGTTTCGTAGGCCTCCCCGAGAGCCTCGTCGATCTTGTTCACGAAAGCCGCTTTGTACCGGCGGCGTGCCAATGCTTCGGCTAACAGCGCCTTTACTGCGCGAGAGCTTCTTCGGATCTGATCTGTAAGCGAATATTGTTCTTCACGCGGAAAGTGCTTCGAAAAATCAAACACGAGTCGAGCTGCGTCTCGAGCGGCTTGATACGCTTTCAATTCCCGAAAGGACCTTGCAGCTGCCATACCGTTCACGGTTCACCGATCACTGTTCACGATCCCTTTCGTAAGTCTTATACTCACGGCACCGGCAATCCCGCAAAGATCCGTTCTACAATCGTCTCGCTCGTAATCGACTCCGCTTCCGCTTCGTAGCTAACGATAATGCGGTGACGCAAAACGTCGGGACCGATGCTCTTGATGTCCTGCGGTGTGACGTAGCCGCGTCCATTTAGGAAAGCGTGTGCACGCGCGCCCAAAGCAAGATAAATAGTCGCGCGTGGGGAAGCGCCATAGCGGACCAAACCCTCCAGCTTTAAGTTGTAAGACGCCGGTTCCCGCGTTGCCCAGACAATGTCGACGATGTAATCCTTTACACGATCGTCGATGTAAATGTTGTTCACCACATCGCGCGCGGCGATGATGTGCTGTGGATCGACCACCGATGAAACACTGAGATCGGGCGCGGACGTCGCCATTAAATCGAGGATGCGGCGCTCCTCCGGTTTTTGTGGATAACCGATGTTCAACTTGAACATGAAACGATCGAGCTGCGCTTCGGGCAGCTGATAGGTGCCTTCCTGCTCGAGCGGGTTTTGCGTTGCCAGGACAAGGAACGGATCCGGCAGCGGATACGTTTTTTCGCCAATGGTGACCTGGCGCTCCTGCATCGCTTCTAGTAAGGCGCTCTGCACTTTGGCGGGAGCGCGATTGATTTCATCGGCCAGGATAAGGTTCGAAAAAATTGGACCGAACTTGGTCGTGAACTCACCGTCACGCGGATTGTAAATAAGGGTGCCGATCAAGTCCGCCGGTAGAAGATCGGGGGTGAATTGCAGGCGCTGGAACCCTGTTTGGATGGCGGAGGCGATGGTTTTAACGGTGAGCGTTTTAGCCAGGCCGGGAACGCCTTCGAGCAAGACATGGCCGTTCGCCAGCAACCCGAGCAATAAACGATCGACCAGATATTTCTGACCGACGACGACGTGCGCAACTTGCTCGCGCAGCGGCGGGATCCACCGACCGAGTTCCTGCACCTGTTGAGAGATTTCCTGAGCCGATTTCATGAGTCCTGTAAGACAGAATCGACGCACCGAACGTTCGAATCAATTGCGCGGAATCGTAGAGGCGCCTCTGTCGATTCGACGCTTGATTAAGAGTTATCGCAAGTCGAGTCGCCTGCGGCGCCGTAGCTTTATGCGAAGGCTGGGAGGGATCCCGAGAAAGTCACCTTGAAGCTTTCATTGCGGGATTCCTCGAATCCGAGCCGGACTGCCGTTTCGCTCGGAATGACGTTCAGTGCGTGCCCGGCAGGTTAGCAAAATCGGCAAGCCCGGGTAGGGCTCGAGCTCACGAATCTTCGCTTCAAGAAAACGGGCGAACGGCTGTGTCAGAAGGCGAGGGGAATTGACAAAGAGCACGATCTCCGGCGGCGCGAACTCGCGCGATTGGTCCCCGCTGGATTGAGTCGCGTAAAATAGCTTTAACCGTTTGCCCTTTGCCATCGGCGGCGGGTTTGCCGCAAAAGCAGCCCGCAGCGCACGATTCAATTTTCCGGTGCCGATATGCGCGCGCGCAGCCCGCCGGATGCGTTCGATCATTTTGAAAATGCGATCCGCATACTCGCCCGTCAACGCGCTCGTTACCAACACCGGTGCGTAATCGATGAAGAACAATTCCGTGCGGGCGTTGGCGATGGCGTCTTCCATGGTCTGCCGTTGCTTACGGTGCGTGCGTACCAGGTCCCATTTGTTTAGTGCGATCACGCAAGCTTTTCGTGCCTTCTGAATCAATGCCGCGATGCGGCGGTCTTGCGCCTTGATCCCTTCGGCAGCATCAATCACCAGCACGCAAATGTCACCACGCGTAATAGTCTTCTCCGCCCGCATCACTGAGAAGACTTCGACCGAGCTGGAATGTTTGCTCCGCGCTCGAATCCCGGCGGTATCGGTAAAGAGGTAGCGTTTGCCTTCGCGTTCGTACTCGATGTCTACGGCATCGCGTGTAGTGCCTGGGATTTCGCTCACGATCGTGCGCGGATCGCGGAGCAACGCATTAATCAGCGATGACTTTCCTGCATTTGGGCGGCCGAGGATCGCGGCGGCGATCGGATGTTTGAGGTTTGAGGTTTGAGATTTGATTTGGGAAGCGGGCAGAAAATTGTCGATCGCCTCCAGCAGTTCCGGAACGCCGCGGCCATGGGCCGCGCTGATCGGGAAAACATTCTCGAAACCGAGCGCGGAAAATTCGTCTACTCGCGGCTGGTGTTTCGGGTCATCGATTTTGTTAACGAGAAGTAGCACGGGTTTGTGCAATTTCCGAACGAGGCGAGCCAGTTCGTGGTCCATCGGATTTAACCCGTCCTGCCCATCAACTACAAAAAGAACGAGATCGCTCTCTTTCATTGCCAGTTCGGCAGCTGCTCGCACGTCGCCTGTCAATTGAGTTTCACCCGCGCCGACAATCCCGCCGGCGTCCCAAAGTGCGAAAGTTTTTCCGCAATTTCGCATTTGGCAGAAATCCGGTCCCGCGTGATCCCTGGCTGGCCATGCACGATGGCAATGCGCCGGCCCGCAATCCGATTGAACAACGCCGATTTTCCGACGTTTGGCCGGCCGATGATGGCGGTGTTCATCGCGACGAACGTAGCACAGGCATCTTGCCTGTGTGGCAAACGGGCATCCTGCCCGTTTTTTGGCCCAATGACCACGCAAGGGCGAGTAATGACGAATGACCCGCCTCCATTAAGTTGCAGCGAGGGAGGCGAAGGAATGAGGAACCTATTCTCTGTTCTTTATTCTTTGTTCTTTGCTCTTTCCGCTTTGCTCTTTGCTCTTTCCTCTTTCCTCTGTCCTCTGTCCTCTGTCCT
>QHRO01000139.1 GCA_003220155.1 Verrucomicrobiota bacterium | reverse complement strand
GCAGCTTTGGCGGTCTGAGCGGTAGAACTGTCATCGAGCTGGAGGACGGGACGGCGTGGAAGCAAGCGAATACCGACGATCGCTTCCGCGGGTCGCCCGTTGATCACCCCGGCGCTGCCGTGATCCACGGCATTTTTGGTTACAAAATGCGCGTTGAAGGCGTGCCGGAGTTTTACGTCGATCCGGTCAGGCGTTGAAAAGTGACGCCACCTTAAGGCCGTCAGAACCAATTCTAATTCGGCCGCGGCCGGCGACTCCGAAAGTGTTCGCGAGCGCGCCGCGGCTACAACTTCAGATTGTGGTCGCCACCGGTCCGAGTCGCGCCAGACCGAATGCTTCGTGTGCTAGTCGTGCTGCTTGATCGGCCTCGGATTCGTTAATAACGACCGCGATTTTTATTTCGGAAGTCGAGATCAACTGAATATTAATTCCGCCGCGGCCGAGACAGTCGAAGAATTTCGCGGCTACGCCCGAGTGCGAACGCATTCCGATGCCGACCACGCTTAGCTTAGCGACGCCGCTTTTGGCGATCAACTGCGCTGCTTTAAGTTCCGCAACGATCGGCGTGAGTAGTTTTTTCGCCAGATCGAGGTCGTTTTCGTGGATCGTGAACGAGATGTCGGTCGTTCCATGTTCAGAAACGCTTTGCACAATCATATCGACGACAATGTTCGCTTCCGAAATTGTCGAGAAAATCCGGGCGGCGATCCCGGGTTTGTCGCGAACATCGTCGACGGTAAGCTTTGCCTGTTTGCGGTCGACACTGACTCCACGCACAACCACATCTTCCATGTTGGCCATCTCCTCTTTCGCCAGCGTTCCAGCCGCGTCGTGGAAGCTGGAACGGACCTCAAATGGAACAGAGAATTTTTTCGCGAATTCGATGGCGCGCGACTGCATCACCTTGGAACCCGCACCTGCCATTTCCAGCAACTCGTCGTAGGAAATTTCGTCGATTTTTTTTGCGTCACCGATCAGGTGCGGATCGCAAGTAAATACGCCGTCCACATCAGTGAAAATCTGGCAGGCATCGGCATTCAGTGCGCCAGCCAGCGCGATGGCAGTCAAATCTGAGCCCCCACGACCAAGTGTCGTGGTTTCGCCCTCATTCGTTTGCCCCTGAAATCCAGCAACGACGACGATGTAATCTTCATTCAAGAGATAATGGATTTGTCGAGGACTGATGTTTGCGATTTTCGCTTTTGTGTGCGTGCGGTCGGTCAGGATGCCTGCTTCCGAGCCGGTCAGGGAAACGGCGCGACCACCGAACGCGTTGACTGCCATCGCGACCAGCGCACTGGCGGCGCATTCGCCGGTGGCGAGCAAAAGATCGAGTTCGCGTGGGGTCGGTTGCGGCGAAACTTCGCGCGCCAACTTGAGTAAATTGTCGGTCACGCCAGCCATTGCTGAAACGACTGCGACGACGCGGCAACCTTCGCGCTGCGTTTCCAGAATGCGTCGCGCTACGTTACAAATTCTGGCGGCGTCGCCGACCGATGTGCCGCCGTATTTTTGAACGATCAGGCGCATCGTGAAATCGCGGTGTTTAATAAAAGCTGGAGCGGCACGCCAGACGAGGCTTTGCGATGTGGTCGGCTTTCTGTCAACTGCGCGTGATCGCTTCGCGCACGGCCTCGATGTTCGGCGCTACCGGCGCCGCCTGGGAAAATTTAGCTGACACGATCTCGGGATCCTTCAAACCGTGGCCGGTGCAAGTGCAAACAACAGTCAAGTCCTTCGGCATCAGGTCGCGCCGTTTTTCCCGTGCCAATTTTAACAATCCGGCAATTGGAGCGGCGCTCGCCGGCTCAACGAAGATTCCTTCTGTTTGTGCGAGCCATGATTGCGCTTCCAGAATTTCGCGGTCCGTCACGATCTCAACTGCGCCGCCTGAGTCATCGATTGCGCGCTGCGCCGCTTCCCAGCTCGCGGGATTTCCGATGCGAATGGCGGACGCAACCGTTTCAGGTTTTTCGATCACGCGACGATGAAACACCGGCGCGGCGTGTTCAGCTTGAATTCCAATCATGCGCGGGAGCCCACGCGATTTGCCAAGCTTCTTGTATTCGGAATATCCAGCGGCGTAGGCGGTAAGATTTCCGGCGTTCCCGAGTGGAAGAACGTGGATATCCGGTGCGTCTCCAAGTTCATCGACGATCTCAAACGCAGCGGTTTTCTGTCCAGCGATCCGGTCGGGGTTAATTGAATTCACGATAGCGAACTCGCCCTGGTCTCCGAGTTCGCGAACGATTCGGAGCGCGTCATCGAAATTACCGTCGATGGAGACGACGCGCGCGCCGTGGGCAATTGCTTGCACCATTTTGCCGCTGGCAATTTTCCCGGCCGGCAAAATCACGGCGCAACGAATTCCTGCGCGCGCCGCGTAGGCCGCGGCGGAGGCGGACGTGTTTCCGGTCGATGCGCAAATTAGAGCCTGAGCTCCGCGTTCGAGCGCTTTGGAAACTGCAACAGTCATGCCGCGGTCCTTGAAGGAGCCAGTCGGATTCAAGCCTTCGTATTTAACGAAAACGCGGGCGCCAATCCGGTCCGAAAGCTTTGGGGTTTCGATTAGCGGAGTCGAGCCTTCGCCGAGCGTAACGACTGGCGTCGCTTGGCTGACCGGCAGATATTCGCGATAGCGGGCAATTACTCCCCTACCCCAGGACTTTTTCGATTCGTTTTGCATCTGCGACAGCGTAACTTGCCGAAATGCGTTGCAAAAAGCACGTGCTCGTTTTCGTTTAAAGTTGGTCTATGCCTGAACTGAGCAAGGAAGAGAAACTGCGACTCTTAACTATTCTGCTTGAGAGCAGGCATGGTGACCTGCGCGAGCAAAATCTCAATCGCCAGGGCAAAGGTCACTTTCACGTTTCTGGGATGGGCCACGAAGCGCTCGCTGCCATTTCCATTCAAATGCAGGAGAATGATTACATTGTTCCCTTCTACCGCGATCGCGCACTGGTACTCGGTCGTGGAGTCAGCTCGCGACAGCTGGCCATTGATTATTTCGCGAAGGCCAAAGGCGAAAGCCACGGACGGCAAATGCCGTCGCATTACAGCTGCGCAGAAAAACACATCTGGAGTGTGCCGACCCCAACTGGTTCACAACTTCTGCCGGCGTGCGGGATAGCGTGGGGAATCAAACTGGATGGGAAAAATGCTGTTGTGGTCGCAACCGTTGGCGATGCTGCAACTCGGCAAGGCGATTTTTACGAAGCTATTTGTTTCGCGAAAGAAAAGAAATTGCCGCTCTTGTTCGTCGTCGAGGACAACGGTTACGGCATCAGTAGTCCCACTCGCAAAATCAATCCCCGTGCGCTCGATGTGGTGCAACCGAATGATTGGCGCGAACTCGACGGCGCCAACGCTGGGGAAATGTATGAACAGACGGCGAAAGCTCTCGCTCACATTCGCGCCGGAAAAGGACCGGTTTTTTTCTGGGTGATGATGGAACGGCTTTCCAGTCACACCAGCTCCGACGACCAGAAGCTTTATCGCAGCGCGGAAGAGCTGAAAAGATGTGCGGAATGCGATCCGCTAAAGAAATGGAAGGAACAATTGATTGCGGAAGGACTGATCAGCGAATCCGATTACGCCAATCTCGACAACGAAATCAAAGAACGGATTCGCCGCGAATTTTCGGATGCGGAAAAAGAGCAGGACCCGTCAGCTGACGAACTCTTCCTCGAGGTCACAGGAAAATTCCCAGAATTGAACGACGAAGTTTTGCCGTCAGGAAAATATCGCATTGGCGATACCATTAACAAAACGTTGCGGCTCGGTCTCGAGCGCGACAAACGTCGAATCATTTTTGGGGAAGACATTGAAGACCCGAAAGGCGGCGTCTTTCGGCTGACGCAGAAACTTTCGACCGAATTCCCGGATCAGGTTTTCAATTCACCGCTGGCGGAGTCGACCATTCTTGGTGTCGCGTGTGGCCTTGGTTCTTACGGCAAGCGCCCCGTTTTCGAATTACAGTTCATCGACTTCATCGGGCCCGGTTGGAACCAACTGGTGACCAACATCTGCTGTCTGCGCTGGCGTTCATTTGGCCAGTGGAAATGTCCGATGGTGATTTATGCGCCTTACGGTGCGTATCTGCCGGGCGGAAGTTTATGGCATAGCCAGGCAAACGAAGCAGCGCTGGCGCATTATCCGGGCCTTTCGGTGGTGATTCCATCCACGCCGGAAGATGCCGCAGGATTGTTGTGGACCGCGATGCACTGCGAGGATCCGGTCCTTTTTTTGATTCCAAAACACATGTTCTGGGCGGAAGGCGAAAGCGCGGAAGCGATTCGCGCGGTCCCGCTTGGGAAAGCACGCAAACGCCAGGCTGGATCGAACGTGACGCTGATTGCCTGGGGCAACACGGTGGAGAAGGCGCTCGAAGCAATTCAACAAATCGAAAATGAAGCGAGTATCGAATTGATTGATCTGCGTTCGATTTCCCCATGGGACCGCGAGACAGTCGAGGAATCGGTGCGAAAAACTGGACGGGTTATCATTATCCAGGAAGACACCGAAAACTGTAGTGTGGGGCAGATGATCATCGCGCATCTGATGTCGCAAACCGATCTTTGGAGCAAGATAGTTAGTCCCCCAATTCTCGTTAGCAAAGGCAACGTCATGATTGGTTACAACCCGATTTACGAGTACGCTGCGCTGCCTGATGTTCAGAAAATTGTGGCTGCCATTCGAAAATCAATTTCGATGAAACAGAAGCG
>QHRO01000034.1 GCA_003220155.1 Verrucomicrobiota bacterium | reverse complement strand
TATTGAATCGTTCGGCGTAAAACGGAAGCATTTTCGCGGCCGGCAAATCTTCTGGATAAAAGCTTCCCTTCCATTCCGCGTACTGGAATCCGGAAGTGCCAATCCACTTGTTCATCAGGCTGCGAACGGTTTCATAAACCTCGAGTATCCGCCTCAGGCGTCGCGCCTCTCAACCTGCCCGCTCCTCCGAGAAGAGAGGATGAAGGTAAGGGCCGAATCGGTGCTAAATGATAGAAATGGCATTACGTTATCGGGACGGGTTAGCTGCGCACTCCTATAGTCACCCGAACAAGCTCGGCGATGACTTGTTCGATCCGTTTCGCAACCTTGGTATCGGTCAGCTTGTCGCCGTCAAAAGAATTACCGGTAGCATAAACAAATCGCGGAATGATGAGACAGCGGAAATCGAGCATGAGACTGTTAGCAAAGCTCATGACCGACATATAACTGCCCATTCCACCAGCCGCGCAAAGAAAACCGACGACTTTGTCTTCCCAAGCACTTCCAGTTAGTTCAACCATGTTCTTGGCCGCAGCGGCTACATCGTAGTTGTAAACTGGCGTCGCGACAATGATTCCGTCGGCGTTTTCGACTGCGGCAGTTAAATTTTGCGCAGCCGGATGATTGTAGCAGGCGTCAGCGTCGCACAAAGGAAGATCGAGCTTGCTAATGTCGAGCCATTCGCAATTCAGCTTTGCTTTCTTTAGCCAGTCAAAGGCGATTTGCGCCATCCGTCGGCTATTGCTGTCGGGATTTCCACTCGTACTGAGAACGAGATAGTTCAGCATACGTCCAGCAGTTTAGCTGAAATCTACGACACGCAAACCAATCAGAATCGTTCCTCATCATAACGCGCGACTTATCCCTGCCACACCTCGAGGCCATGAATGCAGTTGCGGACATCCTTTGAGAGATTAACGCTGTTAATCCGCCTTCCTCTGGCGAGGCTGTAGGCGGAAACGGTGGATGGGGATGAACCCCCGATAATCACATCATCGCCGTACAAACAGAGGCCGCGGGCAAACCCCTGGCGAGCGTGATCGTTTGGCAAATGCGCGTTCGATAACGTCGATGGTTCGTATTCAGGAACAGCGAAACACTGCTTAATTCGATTCTTTCTATCTGCAATAACCAGCCTATTGGAAGCGGTATCGTTATAGATTATTCCATCTTTGTAGATTGCGGCATTGTGAGTTTTTCGTGGTAGCGGTGCATACTCTCGCAACGTATCTTGTTTCAATTCGAGCAAGCTTTCGATTGTCGTCCCAGCAATTGTGATCAAGCCGTCGTGGTGGCTAACGTTATTAATATGAAGGCTACTGCTATTTGGGCCTACTCTTGGTCCTCTGCTATCATTGGGGTCAAAAAAGGTAAGATGGAACGCGGCCGGCGCGGGATTGGCAATGCGCTTAAGAAAGCCGCGCATAAGCTTCGCGGTGCGCCTGATGATATAACCGCGAGAAAAGGAATTCGTGTTGAGGTCAAACTCGAGAACACTGTTTAAATCGGTCGAGGTAAGATACAGCGTATTTTCATACCTGCTGATTTCGTGACACCGTCTTAGGTATTGATTTCGGTAAGAATCGAGACGGTTGAAAGCAGTGTCGTAAACGAAAATCTCGTCGCTGGCGGCGAGGAAAAGTCGATTGTTATGGAATGCAATCCCCCGGAGACCACGGTCGCCGCCGCGACCTTCCCAGCTAATACTGTCGTCATTCCAATCGATTACTTGATCGAACCGGCCGGAGTTTAGGTCAATCAGGTAGACGCCTCCGTGACTCTCACCCTGATGCGCGGAGCGAACTACCGAGGTAGCAATTACTCTGGGCAGCTTGTCCATAAAGATGCGGTATCGTAGCTCTTCAGCGCTAAAGCTTCAAGGTATCCCCAGTGGTTTGCTGCCAGGAAAGAATGTCGCTTGTCGCCTGTTCGATAACCAATCGATAATCAGCCTGGTAGTAGAGGTTACGCGCTTCAATTGGATCAGCCTGCAAGTTGTAGAATTCATTCAAGTCCCGGTCTCTCAGGCAAAGTTTCCAGCCTTCGGGGGAGATTACAGCGCGGGTAGATTCATTCATTGCGCGTTTAATCGTCCGGCGCGGCGCGAGCTTTGTCCCTTTCATCACCTTGACCCGATTGGGGGACCATTCCATAAAAATGTTTTCCGGTGGCATGGTTTCGCCGCGCAGCAGTGGAGCCAGGCTTTTGCCGGCGCATTGATTTGGTTTGGGCTCACCCAGGAGATCGAGCAAAGTCGGAAGGAAGTCGATATGACTCACCGGTTGAACAACCCTCAGGCCCTGGCGTTGGCTGGGCAATCGAACAAGATAGGGAACGCGCACCGCTTCTTCGAACATGACTTCTTTTCCAAACAGATGATGCGCCCCAAGCATATCTCCGTGATCGCTGGTGTGGACAACAATGGTTTCATCCAATAATTCAGCCTGTTCGAGACACGACAAAATTCCGCCAATGCTTTGATCAACCATCGTGACCAGGCCAAGATACCGTTGTCTCATCGCGCGATACTCGTCTGGAGTAACTCCGAAGAAATAGAGATTGGGTAATCGCTTCCGATCCAGGATCGCCTCGGCCTGCTGCCATTCCCGTATTAGTTTGTAGCGCAGTGGAATATTGTCGTTGACTGGCGCGACCGCGGTTGCATCAAGTTCCACATCTTCGAGCGCGTGCTCAAGGTTTAGAGGGCCGTTGTAGGGTGAATGGGGCTCAACAAACGAAACGAATAGAACAAACGGATCGCGGCGATGCATCTCGATAAACTCGCAGGCATGCTCTTCCAGAAATCTGGGTTTCGAAATCGCCAGCGGCAGTTGGCTGACCAGACGTTCGGAAAAAGATCCGTCCGGCCTGTCCGGAGTGTAGCCTCGCAAGTCTAGGAATCGGCTGTAATCACCGACGCCTTCGGTGGAAATCCAATCGCCAAATCCACGCTGTCGCTTCGCTTCATCCCCCAACTGCCACTTTCCCATGTAGGCGGGATGGTAACTGTCGTCGCCAATTAGCTCGGCAAAGGTTCGAATTCGGGGATCAAGTGAAATACCATTCTTCGTACAGCCAGTTTGATGCGGCCACATTCCAGTGAGTAGTGACGCTCGCGAAGGCACGCACAGAGGTTGGGTAACATAGGCGTGGTCAAAAATGACCGATTCTGAAGCAAGCTTGCACAGGTTCGGTGCATAAACTTTTCTGCTGCCATCGCAGGCAATAGTATCGGCGCGCTGCTGGTCCGTCAGAAACACGATGAGATTTGGCTTGCGCATCGATTTAGTTAGTCGGGAAACTCGAGAGGTAGAGCGCGCTAAGCCGTCTCATAAATAGGGGCCATGTAGATGCGGCATCGTTGCAGCATCTTTAAGGCTCCTCAAGAGAGAGTCCATTCCCAAACAGAGTTTGGCTACCGGTTCACCGTCCGCTGCAGGAGATTTCGCCTCTCCCCTTTCTAAAAAGGGAGAGGATACAGGTGAGGGATTTTCTTCTCCTTGGGTTGATCCGTTCGAAGGGAGCATCCGATCTTTCGACTCCTAACCTTAGTCCTCTCCTCGATCGAGGAGGAGAGGAAACGCTCACCGCAAGCGCCGCTAACACACACCGGTTTGGGAACGAGAAGAGAAACCGGAGTTTAGGGACAAGCAAAAAATGCCCGTTCGCCTGGCGACGAACGGGCACCTGAATTGTAAATCGGCGAGCTCTTACTGCCCAACCATGGTCGCGCCGAGGAAGCTCAGCACTTGATTGATTGGATTCGCGATCGCATCGGTGCTGCTGCCGGCGTAAAGTCGCGCAGCAGGCGCCTAAACTCGATCGGCGCGGTTACCGGGAGCGACGGTCTGGTTCGGGTCGGGTTGGGTAGCACCGGGAGTTCCCGGTTCGATCCGCGGGACGTTTGCCTGGGCCGGGTGAACTGTTTTTTCCTCGGTCTTGCCGGCTTTGTTTAGCTCGTCGCTGAATTCGTCTTTTGCTTTTTGAAATTCGCGAACGGCTTGTCCCATTCCACGCGCCAGTTCCGGCAATTTCTTTGCCCCGAAAAGGACAAGGACGATCAACAGAATAACGATCAGATCTGGCCCTGCCAGATTCATGAAGCTCGCGAGCAAGCTCATAATGTATATTTCAACATTAGGCCGCTCGCCAAAGTTGCAAGGTAATTCGGTGGAGGGATTGGCCAGGCCCCCTCTTGACTGATCGCCGTATGGCTCGGAGCAACAGGCAAGATGCCCGTTGGCCCACAGCCAGGATGGCTGTGCTACGCGGGCTCGCGGAGCTCGCCCCTCCAGCTCTTGCTCGCAAGCGCTTCTTGTAATTAAATCTTCGTGCAGTTGCAGGCTGGCGTCGCGGAAGGGTTGGTGCTGTCGGTATTGGGCGAGGACGGCGGTAAACTCGTCAGCCAACTCGCGGTTGCCCTCGCGCTCTGGCAATGCTCGGCCGCGCTCCGCTGTTGCGATGGCATCGTCGAATCGACCGGCTTCGGCGCAGGCCGCGGCCAATGTGCGATGCAAAATCGGGCTGACGCCGCCCGCGAGTTTCAGTGCGCGTTCAGCCAATTCGACCGCGCGAATTCCGTTGCGGAGCGAGGCGTTGGGCGCGGTGGCGAGCACCCATACCAGGTTGCTCTGCGTATTTCCGTCATTCGCGTCTAATGCCAGCGCGGTTTCCCACTGCTCGATGGCGGCGCGCGTCCGATGTTTCTGCACCAGCAAGACACCAAATGTGTTGCGGGCGCCGATGTTGTTCGGCTCGTTTTCGACTCGCGCGCTCCAGAAAAGAATCGCTTCGTCGAGTGCTTTCCCTTCCAGACCAACCGGCACTTCCCCATAAGCACCCGCATTAGCCGGGCGAATTTCCGCCGCGGCGCGCGCGTGCACAATTGCTTCTTCGGTTTTGCCCTCGACGAAGAGCGCGAAGGCAAGGTGTGCGCCGTCATTATCTGTGGTTACCGCGAGCGTATGCGGCCAAAGCGAATCGGTGTTGCGCCAAAAAGCGGTTTGATGATACGCGCAAGCGCCATCAGGAGCGCAATGCAACCGGCGATGATCGGGAACGGGAAGAATTTTTCCGGATGCGGATAAAGAACGGCGAGATCGATGGGCCAGATCAGCTGACGCAAATAGATCGCGTAGCTAACAATTGCGTTTTCGAAACGCAACGGCAGCGAGAATCGAAAGGTGTCGATCTGGCCGTGTTGGGCCAGCACCGTCGCAACCGCCGAGGCTGCAGCGAACTGGCATCCCGTCACCACCCTCGCACCTGCTCGATTGCCAATTGTTCGGCATCGTGACCAGCATCGGTGCCCTTGCTGTATCTCGTTAGCGGGCGATGGCACCAAACAGCCAATCGTAGGCCCGATGAATTTCGACCACGACCGGGCCTTCAATCGGCGAATTGTGGTAGGCGCCGGGCAAGGTGATCACCTGTTTTTCTCCGGCGAAAGAGTCGACTACCAGACGTTGAAATTTGGGCGGAACGATCTCGTCGTTTTCGGCGAGAAGAAAAATTGCGGAAGCATGAATTCGTTTCGCGTTGGCAACGCTATCTAGTTCGTGGGGAATTTGCAGGGCGACCGGTCCGGCCAGGAGCCAAAGATTCCACCAGCCGTAACTACGCAGGATGATTTGGCGCAATGGTGGCGGATTGTGGAGAACGAGCCCGCGGACTTCCCGACTGGCCGCAACGTTCATTGCCACGGCGCTTCCGATGCTCGCGCCAAAAACGAAGATCGGCTGGTTCGGGGCCCTCGATTTCAGTGCATCGAAGGCGGCAAGAGCGGCGGGCGACATTCGTTTCAGACGTGCTGGGCCGGAGCTGCCACCGAAGCCCGGATAATTCATTCCCCAAATTTCGATCGCGCGTTCGTCGAATGCGCCGGCTTCAAGTGCAACCCATCGTTCCGCGCGATCGGCGTTGCCGTAGAAACGCAGAATGTAGGCATCTACATGATTGCGTTGTTGCGCGAGCCGCGAACGCGCCGTCCAGATTTCGAGGTCGCCATTTTGGAATGGAATAGTCTGCCGCGTTGCGCCATGCGCATCGATGCGTTGAGCGGTGGGAAACAGAATTAATTGATCGGGTAATGGCGTACAAAACATCATCAAGATACAGGCTGCGAGGACCGCCCCGAGGAAATATGGTGCTCGGCGTTTCACCGGCGCGAAAATATTTTCCTGTTGCACGGTTACCTCAGTTTCCGCCTTTCAGATTGCAATACGGGAAACAGGCCACTGGCTTGCCGAGGCGGTCGTAGACGGCCCTACAAAACTCAACGGGCAAGATGCCCGTTGGCCCCACAGCCAGAATGGCTGTGCTACAAGGCGGTTACACGTCGTAGTACATCGAGAACTCGTACGGGTGCGGTCTTAGACGCAGAGCGTCGTATTCCTTTTGTTTCATCTCCAGCCAGTTTGTGATGAAGTCGGAATTGAAGACGTCGCCTTTCAGCAGGAAATCGTGGTCCTTCTCCAGCGCGGCGATGGCGCCACTGAGCGAATCGGGCACGCTGGGCACATTAGCGAGTTCTTCCGGTGGAAGATCGTAAAGGTTCTTATCGAGCGGATCACCGGGATCGATGCGGCTCTGGATTCCATCCAAGCCCGCGAGCAACAACGCGGCGAAGGCGAGATACGGATTCGCCGCAGAATCGGGCGTGCGAAACTCAATCCGCTTCGATTTCGGACTGGCCGAGTAAGTGGGAATGCGGATCGCAGCGGAACGATTGCGCGCGGAATAAGCGAGATTGACCGGTGCCTCGAATCCGGGCACGAGTCGTTTGTAACTGTTCGTCGTCGGATTGGTGAAGCAGGTAAGCGCTGGCGCATGTTTCAAAATTCCGCCGACGAAAAATAACGCGGTATCGGACAATCCCGCGTAACCATTGCCTGCGAAGAGCGGTTTATCACTCTTCCAAAGCGAGATGTGAGTATGCATGCCCGAGCCGTTGTCTGCAAAAAGGGGTTTGGGCATAAAGGTGACGGTTTTGTTGTGCCGCTTTGCCACGTTGCGCACGATGTATTTGTAGTACTGCATGTGGTCGGCCATCTCTTTCAGCGGGGCGAAACGAATATCGATCTCGGCCTGGCCGGCGGTGGCCACCTCATGATGCTGTTTCTCGATGGGAACGCCGGCTTTCTCCAACTCGAGGCACATTTCGTTGCGAATGTCTTGCAGGGTGTCAGCGGGTGCGACGGGAAAGTAGCCTTCTTTCGCGCGAATTTTATAGCCGAGATTCGGAAACTCTTCACGTGCGCTGTTCCAATGACCTTCACCGCTCTCGAGGCAATGGAATGATGAATTGGCGCCGTAGGAAAAGCGGACGTCATCGAATATAAAAAATTCCGCTTCTGGTCCGAAAAACGCGGTGTCGGCAATGCCAGTGCTTTTCAAATAAGCCTCCGCTTTTTCGGCGAGGCCGCGCGGGTCGCGATCGTATGGTTCGCGCGTAATCGGGTCGACGATAGTGCAGATCAATGAGAGCGTCGGTTCGGCATTAAAAATATCGATCCAGGCCGTGGCCGGATCGGGAATGACAAGCATGTCGGAGGCGTTGATCACCTTCCATCCACGAATGCTCGAGCCATCGAAGCCGAGGCCGTCGGTAAAAATGTCTTCGTTATATTCGGTGAGCGTGGTGGTGAAATGCTGCCAGGTGCCGGGAAGGTCAGTGAACTTGAAATCCACGAGTTTCACCTCGCGGTCCTTGATCATTTTGGAAACGTCGGACGGGGTCTTTTTGTCTTTAGCCATGGGTGCGAATGGAGTGGTGGAGTGATGGAGTGGTGAAGATGGAAAGTTACAAAGTTAAAAGTTAAATTGTTAAAAGGTAAATCGCTTAAATCGTTTTAACGATGTAACGTTTCAACGTTTTAACGATCAGCGCGTCAGCGCGCTACACCGCTTTTTCGCCGATCTCTTCTGTCCGGATGCGGACTGCGTGCTCGACCGGAAGAACAAAAACTTTGCCGTCGCCGATTTTGCCGGTTTTGGCCGCGCTCACCACCACGGTGACGGCTTTATCCACCATGTCGTCTGCGAGCACGACTTCGACTTTCACTTTGGGCAGAAAATCAACGGTGTATTCGCTGCCGCGATAAATTTCAGTGTGCCCTTTCTGTCGGCCAAAACCTTTCACTTCCGTCACTGTCATGCCCTCGATGCCGAGCTCGGCCAGGGCCTCTTTCACTTCCTCGAGTTTGAAGGGCTTGATGATCGCTTCGAGTTTTTTCATTGCGGGTAAACTTGCGTGCGCGCGCCTCTTTGCAAAGCGAAAGCTGATCGCGGCACGCGCTCTCTTAGCAACGCGACACGCCCGATGCAATTACGATTTTGCGAGAATAAAAGAAATGTGATCCGGGGGCGCCATGGCGGCCAAGGGAGCCCGCGATCGGAGCAGCGATCACCCAATGGGCTTGTGTGATCAATGGCCGTCGGGGAGGTCCCTCGCTTGCGCTCGGGAAGACGAAAATTGCCGGGGCGCACGAGAAATTGCGATGAAATGCTGGGTAAATTTGCGAAAAATTCTCTTCGCTGAATACTGACGCTCGATGCCCCGCGATTCTTTCGTTCACCTCCATCTGCACACCGAATACTCGCTCCTCGATGGCGCGGTGCGGATGCGAGAGCTGATGAATGAGGCGGTGAAAATGAAAATGCCGGCGGTGGCGATCACCGATCACGGCAATCTTTTTGGAGCGATCGATTTTTACCAATGCGCCAAGGCGGCGGGGATCAAACCGATCATCGGTTGCGAGGCCTACATCACCAGCGGCTCATACAAAGAAAAACCATCACGCGAATCCACCTTTCATTTCACCCTGCTGGCGGAAAACGAGACCGGCTATCGCAATTTGGTGAAGCTGATTTCGGCGGCTCATCTCGATGGTTTTTATTATCGACCGCGCATCGACAAGGGATTGCTCGCAGCGCATGCCGACGGTCTGATCGGACTGAGCGGATGTCTTGCGAGTGAGATCAATAGCGCTCTTCAAGTCGACAACATTGAAAAAGCACAAAATCTGACTGCGGAATATCGCGACATTTTCGGCCCGCGAAATTTTTTCATCGAACTGCACGACCACGGCATGGCCGAGCAAAAGCAATGCAATGCGCACCTGCCGAAATTCGCTCGCGAATTCGGTCTCGGTTTGGTCGCGGCCAACGATGTTCACTTCCTCCGGCGCAGCGATCACAAAGCACACGACGTTCTTCTCTGCATCAACACCGCCACAAAAATTGAGGACGAACAGCGGATGCGTTATGAGCCTGAGCTGTATTTCAAATCGCCCGCTGAAATGCGCGAAATCTTTCGCGACTTTCCGGAGGCGATCACGAACACGCTCGAAATCACGGATCGTTGCAATCTGGAAATCGAGTTCGGTAAATCGAAGTATCCTGAGTATCCGGTGCCGCCGGGAAAAACGCGTGAAGGTTATTTGCGCGAGCTTTGTTACAAGGGGCTGCACGAGCGTTACGGCGAACGCGCGGCCAACGATCAGGAATTAATCAAGCGGCTCGATTACGAAGTCGATGTTCTGGAAAAAACGGGTTTTGTTAGTTATCTCCTGATCGTCTGGGACTTTATCCATTTCGCCAGAGAACGTGGAATTCCTGTCGGACCGGGTCGCGGTTCTGCCGCCGGTTCGATTGTCGCTTATGTCCTGGGGATCACAGATATCGATCCGTTGCAGTACGGACTGATCTTTGAGCGCTTCCTCAATCCCGAACGCATTTCTCCGCCTGATATTGATGTGGACTTTTGCGAGGCGCGTCGCGGCGAAGTCCTCGAATACGTCCGGTAAAAATACGGTGAACGTCGCGTTGCGCAGATCATCACTTTCGGCCGGTTGAAAGCGCGCAGCGTGGTGCGCGATGTGGCGCGGGTGATGGGACTGAGCGTGCGGGACGGCGACCGGATCGCGAAAATGATCCCGAACGAGCTGAACATCACTCTGAATTCCTCGGTCGAGAGAAATCCGGAGTTGAAACGCGCAGTCGCGACAGAGCCACAGACGAAGCAGTTGATGGAATACGCGACCGCGTTGGAAGGACTTTCCCGCAGCGCCGGGGTGCACGCGGCGGGAGTGGTGATCAGCGATCGCGATCTTTCTGAGTACGTGCCGCTCTGCCGTGACGTCAAAGGCAACGACATCGTCAGCCAGTATTCGATGAATCCATTGAACGACCTCGGGCTACTGAAAATGGATTTTCTGGGATTGAAGACGCTGACCGTGATCGAGGACACGGTGACGTTGATTGGAAAAAGTGTTCCCGGCTTCTCGCTCAAGAACATTCCGCTGGATGATGCGGCCGCCTTCGGGCTCTACAACCGGGGCGAAACCATTGGCTTGTTTCAAATGGAATCGGGCGGGATCACCTCGGTCTCGAAGCAATTCGATGTGCGAAAACTGGACGACATCATTGCCCTGATCGCGCTTTATCGACCGGGGCCGATGGAATTGATCGGTGATTACATCAAACGCAAGAAGGGGCTAACGAAAATTAGATACGAGCATCCGCTCCTGGAGGAAATCTGCGCCGACACTTATGGCGTGATGATTTACCAGGAACAGGTCATGGCGGCAGCGAGCAAGCTGGCTGGTTATTCGATGGGGCAGGCGGATTTGCTGCGGCGCGCCATGGGCAAAAAGGACAAGGAAAAGATGGCGAAAGAGCGCGCAAATTTCATTGCCGGTTGCGCACGCACCAACGAGATCGGGGAGAAAAAGGCGAACGCGATCTTTGATTTGCTTGAAAAATTTGCTGGCTACGGATTCAACAAGAGCCATAGCGCGGCCTATGCGCTGATCAGTTATCAGACGGCGTTTTTGAAAGCGAACCATCCGGTCGAATTCATGGCTGGTTTGCTCTCGAACGAAATCAATAACACCGAAAAAATTTCGGTGCTGGTGAGCGAATGCAAACGGATGGGCATTACCATCCTGCCGCCGGACGTGAACCGCAGCGGGTTGAAGTTCGTGCCAGAGACTGTAGCGGCGGCCTATGACCGCCGACCGCAAGACGAAGAAATCGAAAACGGCGGTCATAGCCCGCCGCTACACGGGCGCGCCATCCGCTTTGGGCTGGCAGCGATCAAAAATGTCGGCGAAGGAGCGATGGAGCTTGCCATTCGCGAACGCGAGCGCGGCGGCGACTTCAAGTCGCTGGAAGATTTTTGCAGCCGGCTCGATTCCCGTATCGCCAATCGCAAAATGTTGGAATCTTTGGTCAAATGCGGCGCGTTTGATTTTCTGCATCGCGAACGAGCAGAACTTTTCGCCTGTATCGACGATGCGCTGGCCTCGTCGGCCGCGGCGCATCGCGATCGGATGGCGGGACAGGTCTCACTTTTCGGGGACGCGCATGAACATGTTGCGCCCGCGCGAAAGCGATCCGTCACTCCATGGAGCGATCGCGAGAAAATGAGTTACGAAAAAGAGTTGCTCGGTTTTTACGTCACCGGACACCCGCTCGATGGCTACGCTGATGTTATTGCGAACAGAAAATATCAATCAATTGCATCGCTCGGTGAACTCTCTGATCGCTCGACTTTCCGGGTCGCGGGCGCGATTACGCAGGTGGACAAGAAATTTACCAGGAAAGAAGGCAAACCGTTCGCCGTTGTCTGGCTGGAAGATCTAACGGGCACCCTTGAGCTGGTAGTTTGGAACGAGCTTTATCTCGAATGCGCGGAAAAGTTGGTGCCGGGAAATGTCGTCGGGGTCCGCGGCAAACTCGATCTGCGCGATGAATCGTTGCGGGCGACAGCGGAAAAACTGCGCCTCCTCTCGTTCGAAGTTCCGCGCGCTTCAAACCCAGCCGGCGTCGTGACGCCGCCACTTTGTCTGCATTTTTCGGCGAATGCGGGTAGTGCTGAATTGCGGGAGGTTCAGGCGTTGCTAGCGGCTTCGCCGGGTCACCGGCCGGTGCAATTGATTTTCGAGACGGCCGAAGGAGAAACGCTGCGAGTCGATGCCGGCGCAGCATTTCATGTTTCGGTCACGGCCGAGCTCGAAGAACAATTGCAGCGTTGGCTGATTACGGCGGTGGAGGAGCGGGCGAGGGAAGCGGAGCAGCGGAAGGAAGCGGCGGCGGCGACGGCTGTTCCACGGGCTTTGGAATATTGATCTGGACCGGCTGACCTGGCTCACCTTCGTCGCAGAAAGTGATCGATTGCGCAACAGCCGACGGAGACGATTGACGCAGCGTGAGATCGCGTCCATCAAGCGTAATCTCGGAGAAGGGCAAGCCGGTTTCGCCCTCACGCAAGTCAAGACCGTGCGCGCAACTGTTGTCGGCAAATGGTCCATTGCAGCGCAATTCGTTCGCTGAAGAAAGATTCGCGCGAAAATGTTTTGGATCGGTGAGATCGATCGTTCCCTTCACTTCCGCTTCGGCGGTGTCGCTCAGTTCTATCTTGAGTGAATTGACGGCAATGGCATCACTGCGCCAATTGGTTTGCGCAGAAAAAGAGAATTGATTGGTTTCCCCGGAAACGGTGCTGCTGAAACTATTTTCGTCGCCGGCGCCAGTAAGCTTGGCTGAAAGAGCGCCGGACAACGTTCCGATAATTGGGAATTCCAGAGCGTAGTCGCGCAGTTCATGGCACCAACTTTCCGCCGAGAGCGTGAATGATTTTTTCTGCGCAAGATCGATCTTTCCCTGCGCCCGCAGAAAATCTTCACCGCGCTTAAATTCCAATTGATCCACCTGCGCTCGTCCCGCCTCGAGACCAATTCGCGCCGTTAACGAATCGACCGGTATCCGAAAAATTTTTAAGCTGTCGCCGGTGAGAGCAAGGTCGCCATCAACGGTTCGCTCGTGGGCATGCATGCGACCGCGAGCCGCCACCTTGCCGGCAAACACTTCCGGCCTGGCGCCGAACAGCTCCGCAAATTGACCGAGATCATTAATTGATGCGGAAATGTCGCCGCGAAAATCCGGATTAAGCCACTCTGTCCCGATGGCGGTTTCGCCGCTGAGCGTCAATTCGTTGCGGCGTTGTTTAATAAAGAGCTGTTGTAATTGGACGGTGTGTCCGTAAAAATTCGCGCCCAGCATGATGACGTCGGCCTTGCGCTCGCGCCAGCTGAAGCCAGTCAATTCCATCCAGATCGACGCGGTGGCGTTGAGGAAGTCGCGTGGATCACCGCGGAAAGTGAATTTCGATCCGCGGATCATCCCTTGGACCGGCACGGTCAAACCCAAAGCGCTGGCAACTTGTGGAAGGGAAATTCCTGATGCCGTGCCGGCCGCTTCCCATAGTCGCGTTTTGCCGGGGCGTTCGGTCGCAATATTCGCGCGCATTTTGCCACCCAAAACGGACACGCCGAGATCCGTGCCGACGCGCCCGGCGCGCAAACCGGTAAGATCGATTACGAGTGAATCGATAGTGAAACCCTCCAGCAGATTGATCGAACCAATGGAAAGCCGGTCGTCCTGCCAGCGTGTTATTCCGCGAACATGCGCGAAGCGTTTTTCCAAAAACGGCGCGCGCATTTCAACCGCACCAATTGAAAGTATGCCGCTGTTCCCTTTACTCGCCGAAACTTTTGTATCCTCAAACGACAGCAAAGAGAACGGTTGCTCGAGTCTGAGCTGATCCGCAAAGATCTCGAAGCGTTCCGGCAAAAGCCTGGTCAGCGCGGTCCAATCAATGGGACCGGCCGAGAGTGGTGCGCGGCCACGAATGAAAAATTTTGCATGCTCCACCCGAAGCGAAGAGAGGAGGTGTGACTTTTCCGATCCGCCGAAAAACGTGACAAAACTGAGACCGGCTTCGATGCGTCCGGCGTCAAACTCGAAATGTTCGGCATCGAGACCGGCGCCGACAATTTTCAGCTCGCGAATTTCGACTGGACGAAAGAGTGGAGCGCGAATTTCGGAAAAACCGAGAACGAGTCCGGAACGTCGCGCTTCGTAGCGGAGCCAGGCTGCAATACTGTGCTCCATCAACGGTGGCACACCAAAGTTCAGAAGGACAAGCGCCAGCAGAACAAAACCGAGCGCGAGCAGTGGTTTTTTCCGTAGCGACATGGCGAATGTTCTAACGCGCAACCGCGCCGGCGGAAAGGCGCATCAATCGGACCTCGGCGGCAGGTAAAAAATCACCTGCACCGGCGGCGTGTCGCCGATGCGGCCTTTCAGTTGTGTCCGAAACGATTCTTCGGCTTCGGCTGAAAGATTTCGCGCGGCGGCCCGATCGCGCGCCAATTTGCCAAGAGTAGCCAACTCCGCTTGCACGTCAGCGCCAGAAATTGGATTCCAAAAACCATTCTCGTAGGCCAGCAGTTCGACGGCGTTTTGTTCGACACCGAGAATTTGTGCATGCGGCAAACGAACAATGGTCGCTTCCGGGGTAACAGTGACACTGAATTCCTGACGCAAATCGAAGCCGGCTTTAGCCGTGTAGGTCCCGTGCAAACGCAGCCGTTTGGTGCTTCCGGCCCAAGTGTGGAGGAACTCGTGCTCAACTTCGAGTTTTTGGGAAATTAGCGCCAGCTGGGCGATCGGTGAGGTTTGTTCAAAATAGACGCGATTGTTGACGGTGACGCGCGGCTGCAATTGTGTGATCTGCACAATCGCATCGCGCAAATCGCGACCGACCCGCTCCATTTGGTCGACCGTTTCCTTAGTCGTGCGTCCGGGCAATGAGGCGCAGCGGTTAAAGGCAAAAACTGCCGCGGCGATCGTGCTCAGCCCAATAATGGTAAACGCCAGCCTCCAATTGAAATGTCGGGAAAAAGATGGCGGCGCCGTCATCAGAAGGAAGTACCGCCCCCCACGCCCGAAAGGACGCGAAGGGCGGCTGTTCCCCCCAGAACAATCTTGGAAAGCTTCTCGTCCAGTAGATGAGCTTGGCGCGGCTCGCAACAAAATTTTAGCCTAAATGCATTCGGTCTGTCTAGATGCCATAATCCGCCAGGTGAAAATCGGGATTCGATACGAAACAATTTACCGCTACGATCGGGCGGTCAGGTTCTCTCCGCACGACGTGCGTCTGTTTCCCCGGACCGATCGGTTTCTACGGATAACCCGGCTCGAGTTTCAAACCAAACCGGGAACGACGGTGCGCTTTGGACGCGATGTTTTCGACAATGTCGTCGCCTCCTGTTTTTTCGATGAGCCGTCGGAAATGCTGGAGCTGCGGCTGGCCCTGGATGTGGAGGCGACCAAAAAAAATCCTTTCGATTTTGTTCTGTCCCGTCGCGCTGTCCAAATGCCCTTCAACTACGAGGAAGATATCGCCTCGATTATTTGCGCTTATTGCAAACGCCAAACTGGCGAGTCCGTTTCGCTGCCCGACTGGAGGCCGCCGTCCCAGGAATCGCCACGAGAAACTGTGGCAACGTTGGTGGAATTAACGAAGACTCTTCACCGGACAATTTCGTATGAGCGCCGTGAAGAAGGCGCGGCGCAATCGCCGGCCGAAACATTGCGTCGGCAACGGGGGGCTTGCCGCGATACCGCGGTGTTGCTGGCGGAATTGCTGCGCGATCTCGGTCTGGCAGCGCGAGTCGTCTCCGGATATTTGCGTGAAACGGATGAGGAAGTTCGTCGCGCCGAAGGCTCGTTGCATGCGTGGACGGAAGTTTTTTTGCCTGGGGCCGGCTGGGTCGGACTCGACCCGACCAATGGCATTTTCTGCAATGATAATTTCATTCCGGCTGCGGTTGGATTACGGCCTGCGGATATCACGCCGATCAGCGGAAGTTTTTATCATCGGGATCGCGTCCCGGCGGAAATGAAAAGCCGGCTCGAGCTGATCATGCTTTAGGGCGCTCGTGGCACAGGCTTCCAGCCTGTGGGGCAACCGGGCATCTTGCCCGGTTATCGAATCAAGAGTTTGACCGCGAATAATGCGAATGACACCGATAGGCAATCAGAAAATTTTCCTAAATGCTGACAAATTTACGCTTGCGCAATTTCCGTTGCTTCGAAGGCGTGTCGATCGATATCGGTCCTGCTTTGAATTTGTTTCTCGGTGCGAATGGCGAGGGAAAAACTACGATATTGGAAGCAGCCTGTATCCTTCTGCGTTTGCAATCGCAGCGCTCTTCGTCGCTCGCGCCGGTGATCCAAATCGGTAAAAACTTTTTTTGAAGTCCGCGGCAGATTCGAAGAGTACGAACTTGAGTTTCGCTACAGCGCGTTGAAACGCCGGGTGAAGTTTGATGAGATCGAGCAGAGAACATTGAGCGAATAT
>QHRO01000138.1 GCA_003220155.1 Verrucomicrobiota bacterium | reverse complement strand
AAACTGATAAATGATTCGCCCATTACGAATCTCTTTGATCCGAAAATAGACGAACCGATCCCGGATCTCGAACTTCAGCATCAGACCGACTTTGCGGAACTTGCTGTCAGTTTCCTTGATCCAATACTTAAAGCGGTCGGGGTTAAAGGTGGCCATGTCGCGCGTGAGCACGAGATAAACGAGTTGCCGTACCGCTTCCCGCTGCTCTTTGGAACGCGAATGCAATGTCATTACCAGACTATGAGCAGGACGAATGCCCTGTCAGAGAGTGGCTCTCCGATTCGTCCGCGGATAAATCCCAATGCCCAAAGCTCGAGTCTCAAACAATCGTCAAATCGAAGTCTTTTCTGGGGACCACACTTTTAGAAGATTGTCTTGAACGTCGGAGTTTGGTGCTTCCCTAGGATTTGGATTTTGGGGGGTTCGTCGCCTTGCGACACTGTCACTCCTCATCCTCATATCTTTTCGGCGCATCTTTCTCGCGCTTTTCTAAAAGACGCAGAATTTCCCCTAGCAGCATTTCGTTTTTCAAATTGACCTGATAATCAAGATCAGCCCGCAACCGGTCCTTCTGCGCTTCGCGATTCTGCGACATCATGATGACGGGGGCCGACAACGACGCGATCATCCCGATCACCAGGTTAAGCAAGACGTAGGGATAGGCATCAAAGCCCTTGTCGTGGAGCAACCAGGTATTGAACGCAATCCAACACAAAGTAAAAAGGATCGATGCCGAAATGAATTTCCAGCTTCCACCGAATTTAGCGATCTTATCGGCGGCACGATCCGCCAGGGTGAGATTTTTGGCGTCTTCTTCATTGGCATTGCGCGAAACGCGATGCCGCAGCAGATCGTCGGTGCGGCGCAACCGGCCCGTAATCGCGCTCAGCATTTCCAGGACGATGCGCGAATCACTCGAGACGAAGGTGAGAAAATTCTCCCGCGTCAGCACCGCCAGACGCGAGTCCTCCGTCACGGTGGCATCAGCCGAACGGCCATGGCCGTCGAGCATTACCATCTCGCCAAAGAAATCGCCGTGACCGAGCGACGCGAGAATTACTTCACGCCCATCGGCGTCCGTGACCGTGATGCGAACCCGCCCACTCTCGATAAAATACATCGCGTCACCGGAATCGCCGACCCGGAATAAACTCGAGCCGCGCTTGAGCTCGATCGGATGCAAGTAGCCGCAAAGTTCCTCTACTGCGGCATCATTGAGAGCCGCGAACATCGGGACACTGCGCAAAAGGGCGTATTGACCGGAATCCGGCCGCTTGTCTTCAACTAAAGATCGGGGGGCAGACGGCATTTGCATGACCAGGTTGGCTCAGGTGACACGTTTCGGTTTCAACAGGGGGAACAATATCACATCCCGGATCGATTCGGCACCAGTAAGTAACATGGTTAGCCGATCGATCCCGAGCCCGAATCCGCCGGCCGGCGGCATACCATGTTCGAGCGCGAGTAAAAAATCTTCGTCCACTTTCTGTGTTTCCTCCCCCGCCTGTTCGAGCAACCGTCGCCGCTGCGTGACCGGATCGTTTAGTTCCGTGTAACCGGGTGAAATTTCCACGCCATTGATGATCAATTCGTAAACGTCAACCACCTCCGGTTGCTGACGATTCTGTTTCGCCAACGGAACCAATTCCTTGGGACAATGTGTGACGAAAAGCGGATCGAAAGTTTTCTCTTCCACCAGTTTTTCGAAAACGTGTTGCGTTACTTCGAAATCGGCCAGCTGTGGGAGAATTTCCACGTCCAGGTCTTTCGCCCGCTCCCGCCGTTGCTCGCTTGAGATTTCAAACCAATCCGCGTCCGCCGCTTCCCGCACCAAATCGTGATAACGCGCCCGCCGCCACGGCCGCGTTAGATTGATCGTCCGCGTCACGTTTCCCTCCGCATCCCGATGCTGAAACTGGAGGGGTGAACTGGAGTTTACCCGCCGCGGCGGGCGAGCCCGCTCTGGCGTCGCAGGAGCTCCACCCTCCATCGCGATAATCGCCTCGGCCACATGACAAATCATTTCCTCTACCAAGTCCGCAATCTTCTCGAAATCGGCATAGGCCCAATACGCCTCCAGCATGGTGAACTCGGGATTGTGCTTGCGTGAAATTCCTTCGTTCCGGAAATTGCGATTGAGCTCGAAAACTTTATTGAATCCACCCACTAACAAACGCTTCAGATAAAGTTCCGGCGCGATCCGCAAATAAAGATCCAACCCGAGCGCCTTGTGATGGGTCGCAAATGGCTCGGCTGCCGCTCCGCCTGCGACCGATTGCAGCATCGGGGTCTCTACTTCCACAAAACCACGATCCTCAAGGAAACGGCGGATCTCGCGAACAATCACAAAACGCTTAGTAAAAACCGCGCGCGATTGATCGTTCGTGACCAGATCGAGGTAACGCTGGCGATAACGCGCCTCGATGTCCTGCAAGCCGTGCCATTTTTCCGGCAATGGCCGCAGCGATTTCGCCAGCAACTCCAGCTCGTGCACCTTCAGCGTCGGCTCGCCCGTTTTAGTCGTGAAACAGGTTCCTTCCACTCCGATGAAATCGCCCAGATCGAGCAGCTTAAAAATTTCCATGGCTTCCGCGCCGAGTTCCTTTGCCTGCAAATAAATCTGCATCCGTCCGCTCGCATCTTTGAGATCAACAAAGTGGCTCTTGCCCATGTCGCGATGTGCACTGATCCGGCCCGCGATGCGAAAACTTGCGCCTTCGGCGAATTTCTCCCGCGCGTGCGCAATATCGCCGGAGGTTTCGAACGCCGCGCCGAAAGGTGCGACCCCAAGCTTTTCCAAAGCCGCTAACTTCTCGCGCCGCAGCGCCAGCAACTCACTTTCGGTTTGTTCCATGCCCGGGAGCGATTCTAAACAGAATCAGCGCGATGAACAGATCGAAGCTCTGATAGGAGCGCGGGTCTCGCACCCGATCGCTGTCGTGAAGTGAGAAAAATGGAGTTGGTCTCACAAGATGGAATCTTTACCGGAGGGACATGCTTCCGCACGTCCCGGACGCGCCGAAGCGCGTCCCTCCATTCATTCTGCGTATCTCTTCCACATGGCCAGATCGCAATCGCGAGCATTTCGCCGGCAGCTTGCCTTCCAACCAGACAGACATTTACCGGGACAAATTCGGTTGGAAATGGAAGGCGGACAGTGAGATATTTCGACCCCGAATTTTTTGTCCCTGAATTCGAAAAACATGCAGGTCGATTTACCGGAAACGACTTCCAAAATAGGCGGGCCACTGGTCCGGCAGTTCTCCGTTTTCTTGCCGAACAAGGTGGGTGCCATGCTCGAGGTCGTAAAGCTGCTCAATGCCCACGCCACTCACGTCGTGGCCCTCAGCGTCTCGGAGTCGACCGATGCTGCCATCGCACGCATCATCGTGAGCGACCCCGAGCGGGTGGAAGAGTTGTTCCGCGAAAACAATGTCGCTTTCGGGGTTTGCGAGTTAATGGTGGTGGAGCTGCGCGAAGTCGCCACCCAGTTCATCAAAATTCTGGCCACACTGTTGATGGCGGAAGTGAATGTGCATTTCAGTTATCCGCTCCTGACCCGCCCCAATGGTCGCGCCGCCCTCGCCATGCACGTCGATGATTCGGAATGCGCCGCCTCGGTTTTGCAGGGCGAAGGCTTCCGCCTGCTCTCGCAACGCGACATCTCGCGGTGAATCTTTACTGGAGGGACTCGCCGCGGCGAGTCCCGGACGCGTCGAAACGCCCTTATCAAAACGCCTTCGTCATTTGCGGTTCGTCATTTCAGTCTCGGTTTCAGATCGGGACTTGGCTGAGCACCACCAAGGCGCCCGGACCATTTTTTGAACAATCCCTTGCCTCACCTTGTCCACGTGCAGTCGATTGACAGCTGACTCGCGTCCCGTTAACTGAAATAGGTGTAATGCCCGTTCTCGCCGCTTCTTCATCGCCCAGCGACCGGACTTATTCCGTCGCGGTCGGTGTTATTCTCGTGGCTGCGGCGTTGGAAATTCTTGCGATCGCAATCCATTTCGGCGCGGAGTACCGCGCCGAGCGA
The DNA here is from genome assembly GCA_003220155.1 of Verrucomicrobiota bacterium. GTDB lineage: Bacteria > Verrucomicrobiota > Verrucomicrobiia > Chthoniobacterales > UBA10450 > AV69. The sequence continues at coordinate 5,168 of QHRO01000138.1, read as the reverse complement.
GCGACATTGCAATCGCTGAAAAGACCGGCTGTATCGACTAGTGCGAAGCCGGAAGCGACACCGCTTCCCGCGCAACCGGATGCTCCCAGCTCCGTGGCTCTTTCCGCTTCCGATCATTTGCTCAAGGAAGCCAATGTCCTCCGCGAGCACGGCGATACTGCCAACGCAGAAATCCGCAGGTGCTGGCGGAAATGGCGGCGATTTACGAATCAATCCAACTCTTCGATCGTTCTAACGAGACTTGGCGGAAAATTCAGGATCTCGGTCCATCGGCTGGCCCACTCTACGAACTGGCCGACATGAAATTGCGCGTTGGGGCAGCGGCGACGCCGGCGGCCGGCGTGCCGATGGATACGGCGGGCAAGCCCCTGGATGCGGAGGGACTCCCCGAAGGCTCAGTCTTCGGCGTGACCAGCATTGAGACGGAGCAGATCCCGGATCCGGAGGCAGAAACAAATCTGCGCCTGAAAATCGGGATCAAAAAACGACAGGGCGTGGCAATCGATCACTCGAAATTGCGGATCATGGTTTTGTTCTATGATTCGGTCGATAACGACAAGGTCGTGGCGACAGACGCGGACGTTAACTACGAGTGGATGAATCCGAAACATGACTGGCTGGAATCCAACCCCGAAACACTGATCGTCACCTATCTTCGTTCCAAAACTCATGCCATCACCTCGGAAGCGGCACTCTCCGCTGCCGCAGCCGCGGTTACCCCTGGCAAAAACTCGCCTCGAGCGAAGAAGCACGGCGAGCCCGCCGCTGGCACCGATTCGCTCTCCGGCGATTCCGGTCGACGAAAATATCTTGGCTACGTCATTCGCATTTTGTATGACGACAAATTGCAGACCGTTCGGGCCGAGCCCGCACGATTGATCAACGACGCGCCCAATCCTTCCGTATCGCCGTGACGCAATTGCTCATCGTGCATCGCGACCCCGAGATTGGGCGGGACCTGGTGCAACTGGTGAAAGATTACACTGGATACGAAAGTGTCCTGACCCAGAGCGAAAGTGAGACCCTGGTTTGGCTGCGGCGGCAGCCGAATTTGCGGCCGCGAATTTTGTTGACCCAGCTTCAGGCCGCCGGGCTCGATGGTTTTATCCTTGGCGCCTTGCTCGGCGAAATGTTCTCCGGCTTGCAAACGCTGTTTCTGCCCGAATATGCCGCTTCCGAACAGCGAATGGAAGTTGCCGGCTCAAAAGTCTTTCCGGAACCAATCGACGGCGAACGACTGATCTCGACGATCGAGCGCTCGGTGCGGATGTTTTCCGATGCGCCCGATCTTTTTCATGTCCTCGACATTTTGCAAATGTGCTGCCTCTCCAAACGCAGTGGTGCCGTGCAAATGGTCTCGGGTTCAAACGTCGGCACCGCGTACTTGCGCGACGGCCAGATTGTGCACGCGGAAACCGCGACTGAATGCGGAGATGCCGCATTGTTTGAAATCGTGAGCTGGGGGGAGATCGAATTTGCCTACGACCGAAGCGTTCATGCCGGTGTTGAAACAATCAAGAAGGCATGGAAAGCGTTGCTCATCGATGCGCTGGAAGAAGGGAGGCGTCGCGCCCTTCCCGTGTGGCGACAGCAAACGGCGTGATCGTTTTTCCGAAACCCGCCGGTGAGATTCCTGCTTTATCCTCATAATCCTGCTCATCGCTTCTAATCGAATGCAACCACTAAGAATCGCCGCCCTTTTTCTTCTCTTCGGCTCGGTCGTTGGTGCGGCCAATGCTCAGATCCAGGTGCAATTAAAATTTAGCCGTTTGCAATACATCGCTTACGAACCACTCCTCGCTACCGTCACGATTACCAATCGCGCCGGACGCGACATTGACTTAAACAACGACGCCGGTGAACGCTGGTTCGGATTCGAAATCACCGGCAGCGATGGTCAATCGATCCCAGCCGATTCGTCGCAGAAAATGGAACCGCTCCGCATCGAGGCGGGCCAGACCGTTACCCAAAAAATTAATCTCGCTACTCTCTATCCACTTCAGGACTTCGGGACCTACCACGTCCGGGCGCATGTTTATTTCTCCGATCTCGGGCGCTACTTCTATTCCCCAACCAAGGTTGTTGAAGTAACCGACGCGCGTCCAATCTGGAAGCAAAGCGTAGGAATCCCCGTGGGCAGCGAGGCTGGCGGCGACGCCCGAACTTACTCGCTTTTGACGAATCGGTTTGCCGATCACACTTCGCTCTACGTCCGGGTCGAAGATGAACATCGCAGCGTGGTTTACGCCACTTATTCGCTCGGCCACGTTATCGCGTTCGACGAACCGCATGCGGAAATCGATCGCGAAAATCGACTCCACGTTCTGCATTGCTCGGCCCCGCGCGCCTGGTCTTATGCAATTATCGGCTTAAACGGACAGCTCCTTTCTCACTCGACCTTGCTCGAAACAAAATCGCGCCCGCATTTCAAACGCACCGCTAACGGCGAAGTCGCGGTTATTGGCGGGATGACGGAAGCAGCCGCGGCCCAGACGGTGCGCAGCGCAGTCCCGAAATTATCGACGCGACCGAATGAGAAGCCGCGCGGCGATTAAGGCTCCGCTTATAATGAGCGCGTGTTTCAAGCGATATGTTGTTTGCTGCTTCGCAGTAGCCACACTCACCGCCACCGCATCAGGCCAAACACGCTACACCACCATCGTGGTCGATCCCGGCCATGGTGGCTTTGACCGCGGTGGCATTCCCGGTCAGCAAGTGCCGGAGAAAATGATGACCCTGGATGTTTCCTTAAGATTGAAACCGCTTTTGGAAAAGGCCGGCTACAAGGTAGTCCTGACGCGAGACACTGACGTATTCGTTCCCCTCGGCACGCGCGTCGCCATGGCCAATTCTTATCCAAACGCGATTTTTGTCTGTATTCATTTCAACTCCGCCACTCGCAGCGGAGCTAACGGGATCGAGACATACTTCTACAGTACCGAAAGTGCGCCGCTCGCTGCCAGTATTCATTCCGCCGTAGTTGGCGGCGCGCCCTCGGAAAATCGCGGAGTCCGGCGTCGCGGCTACTTTGTTTTGCGGAAAACAACAGTTCCGGCCGTGCTGGTCGAATGCGGGTTTCTCACTAACCCGACCGAGGCGCAATACGCCCAAACCAATGTCTACCGGCAGCAACTGGCCCAGGAAATTGCCCGCGGCATTCTCAACCGTCCCGCCCTTGCCGCTCGCACCACTTACACTAATCGATCATCACGCGTGGACGTTGGTTTGCAGCCTTTCCTCGATCAGCGTTTCGTGCGCGAATCGGGCACACATCACCGCCGCCACAAAACTTCGACCAAGAAAAAATCCTCCAGCACTGAAAAAAAGAAAGTAAGCTCCGAGGAACAGTGAACTCGCCGGTCGTTACCTCGGCGCAAATGCGTGAGGCAGAAAATGTCGCATTTGCTCGCGGCGTCTCCGCCGAAGCTCTGATGAATCAGGCTGGGGCTGGGATCGCGCGGGCAGTGCAGCAATTCTTTCCGCGTCCCGGATACTGCCTTGTCTTTTCCGGCAAAGGAAATAACGGCGGCGATGCCCTCGTTGCCGCGGCGCATCTGAAACGCGCTGGCTGGCACACCGATGTTCATCTCTCCTTTCCGGAATCGCAATGCAGCGACCTCTCGCGCAAAAAAATCACAGGGTTCCGCGATACATCCCCTGTAGCGGCAGCCGTGTCGGCTGCAAATCACGGCTGCTCGCCCCCTACAATCATCCTCGACGGTCTCCTCGGGCTCGGATCGAAACCACCTTTACGCGACCCAATTCTGGCGGCGTGTCGTGAAATCAATCGGTTGCGCCAGGAACACAGGGCATACGTTTTCGCGGTCGATCAGCCAACCGGTCTCGACGGCGATTCTGGAGAGGCCGATCGCGATTGTGTGATCGCTGACTTTACTGTCACGATCGCGGCGACAAAGCGCGGCCTCATTGCAGACAATGCCACTAATTTTGTCGGCAGGCTCGAAGTCGTCCCACTATCCGATCTACCGCTCGAGACGGCTGACGAAACCGTTACCTGCACCGCTTCACTGCACGGTTTGCTGCCGCACCGCCCATTCGATGCTCACAAAAATCAGTTCGGCAGAGTGGGAATTGTCGCGGGCTCACGCGGTTTCGCCGGTGCAGCCACCATGTGCACGTGGGGTGCCTTGCGTGGTGGCGCCGGCCTGGTCGAAGTCTTCGTCCCCGAAAATATTTACGAGATCGCCGCCGCCGCCGCGCCTTTCGAATCGATGGTCAAACCGGTGAAATCGTATCGCGATTTGATCGAGGAAAAAATCGATGTCTGGGGAATCGGCCCTGGACTGGGCAAAGACAACGCCAATGAAATTATCGAATTAATTCAGCACGCAGAAAGTCCGATGGTTGTCGATGCTGATGCCCTCAACATCATTTCGGCTAATGTGAGCATCCTTAAGAATTGTCGGGGGCCGCGTTTACTCACCCCCCATCCCGGCGAAATGAAACGGCTCGCCGGTGATCAAAAAATTTCGCGCGCGGAGCTCGCGAAAAAATTCACCAGCGAATTTCCAGTGACGCTTTTATTAAAAGGAAGTCGCACCATCCTTGCAGAAAGCGGCAAGCGCATCAGTTACAACACCACCGGAAATCCGGGAATGGCCACCGGCGGAATGGGCGATGTTCTGACCGGCGTTTGTGCTGCCTTGCTCGCACAAAACCTTTCACCTTTCGACGCCGCCCGCGTCGGTGCGTGGGCCTGCGCCCGCGCCGCCGAGCTTGCCTTGTTTAATAACAGCGAAAGTGAACAATCACTTTTGCCTCGCGATGTCCTAACAAATCTTGGACGCGCCTTCCGGGAACTGTAGCGGCTGTCTGCGACTACCGTTTCCGGAGCAAGTGCGACCAGTGCTCCTTCGGTCGCCGTTCATTACAACAATCCCCTCTGTCATCCTGAGTCACGGAGAAAGCGCCAGTCCGGCTCGGACCAAAGGATTTCCCTTTAGCTGGTTGATCACACAAACACGAATCGGCATCGCCAACCCGCGATGTGAGGTCTCACGGAAAGCCTTCGAAGTTCGGAATGACGCGCGTAGGTGCGGCGCGCCAAAAATACCTGCAAATAGTTCCCCAGGCCGAGTAATAAGCGGCCGGCCGGCGATATGCTAAAATTCGATTGCGTCAGCCGCCCTCTTTTGCTGTCGACTGCG
>QHRO01000137.1 GCA_003220155.1 Verrucomicrobiota bacterium | reverse complement strand
CTCCGCAGAGCGTCGCCCTACCAACGACGTTGCAATCCGAATCGGTAGGACGAAACTCTGTCGAGCCAGAACGCTTCACTCCGCGATGATCTCACGGGCAAAATATCAGCAGTAGAAACACTGCGAATAGCAGCAAATGAATACACCCCTGCAAGACGTTCGTCTTTCCGCTCGTAAAGGTAACTACGCTCACAGCCAGGGTAAGTAGAAGCAGCGGAAGATTGCCGCCTTCAATACCGAGCGTAACGCTGCGCTTCGATATCATCCCAATGGTTAGGACAGCGGGAATCGTCAGACCAATGGATGCAAGCACCGATCCGTGCAGAATGTTGACCGACCTTTGCAGCTGATTTTGTCTCGCGGCGTTAATACCGCTTAAGGCTTCCGGCGCTAGCACCAGGCCCGCGACAATCGCGCCACCAAGGGCTTGCGGCATGCCGAAACGCTCGATGCTGTTATCCAGAGGAATGGCGAACTTTTCCGCCAGCACGACGACCACAAGGAGATAAAGGATTAACATCACAGCGTGATAAATAGTCGAGTGCATCGGCCCGGCGCGATGCTCTGAAGCGTGCCCCGCGCCCTTTGATTCCATGAAATACTGACTGTGACGCGTCGTCTGGATAAGAAGAAAAATTGCGTAAAGCCCGATCGATGTGGTCGCGAGAAAGACTTCTTGCTCCGTCGAGAATCTCGGGCCGGACATGGATGTAGTGAAGTTGGGCACGACCAGGCCGAGCACGGCCAGCACCATGATGGTATTGAGATACGCGCTCGCTCCCTGCAAATTGTAATGCTGCTCGTGATGACGCAGGCCGCCCAGCAGCAGCGATAACCCGATCAAGCCATTGAGCGCGATCATGATTACTGCAAACATCATGTCACGAGCAAGAGTTGGATTGTTCTTCCCGTGAAGCATCGCTGCCGAAATCATCATCACTTCAATGGTGATGGCGGACAAAGTCAGGATGAGCGTCCCGTACGGCTCTCCGTATTTGATCGCGAGACAATCAGCGTGCCGCACTACTGAAATCGCCGACCAGAGCACGGCGACGAAAAGCCACAGAAAGACGACTCCAACTGCGCCCGGGTGCTCAAGGTTTTCAACCAGTCGGCTTCCGAACCAAAGAAAGATCGCTGCGGTGATTACGCCGATGATCAGGGAAAACTCCGAGCGAAGAAGGGAGCCAAGACCGTTCCGCTTTGGCGCAGCCGTTTTCGATTTCACCGCCCTCGACATGGCACGAGCATAAGGAGCGCGACAATGTCATGCAATCCAACGCCATCTTTGCCGGACAATTTGACTTCAGATCACTGCATCCCTGAACCTCCGACTTCTGACCTCTGATCTCCGTCCTCTAGCCCGCGATTTCTTCCGTTTTTAATTCTTAATTTCTAATTTTTAATTCCCCGTCATGCCCGGCGTTTGTGTCATCGTTGCCTACCGCCCGAAACCCGGCAAGGAAGACGGACTTCTCGAATTGGTGCGAAGTCGCGTTCCAACCCTACGCCAGGAAGGACTCGTATCGGATCGGGCTCCGACCATCATGCGCGCAGGTGACGGCACGATCATCGAAGTATCGGAATGGAAATCACGGGAGGCCATCGATGCCGCGTGACAAAAATTCTTCACCGTGTGCCACTGTGTTCCGCTGAATACGTTGGCGGAAGCAGCGGAAATGTTCGCCGGTTTCGAGCCAATCGATTCGTAGATGTGGAATGACTTTGTTGAAAAGCTGCTCAGGCACAGCAACTAGCCGGGGCTCAGGCCTCTAAGCCTTTAGGGCGGCCGGGCACACTTAGCTGCTGCAATCAGCGGGCAAGATGCCCGCTGGCCCCACAGCCTCGCCACGGCGAGTCCGTCCGGTGGCGGACAAGATGGCCGTGCTACAAACTGTTCGAAAGCGAGAATGATACGATCTCGTTAGCGGCGCGGTGATTCGACCAGAAGAGCTCGCCATCGAAGGTCAGTGAACGGCAGGCGAATGGCACCGTCGCCAGATCTTTGATCTCGGGCGTTTCCTCACTCAAATCCAGTCGCGCGATAGTCCAGTTCTCGCCATTCTGTTCGGTCCCGCGCAACGCGTAGATCGCTCCATCGACAAATGTGTGGCCGGCAATCTCCGCGCCAACATCGATCGCGCGCAAAATGTTGCCCTTGGCGCCGAGTTTCAGGATTCGATGCTTATACCATTGACTTAAGTAAAGACTTTCTCCGTCGTAACTGAGATATGATCCGGTAAATTCCGGGCAAGCGATTCGTTCCGTGTCCGAGAAGCCAGTATTGGGAGCGAACGAGCGAATGTAGCGATCATCGTTCGCGCCTTCGCCGATGGTGAAGCGGATTATCCCATTGGTTGCCATCGCCGCCCAGGGAGTGCCGGGCGCCTCCGTTTCTTGAACCACTTTCCAATCCGCCGGATCGATTGCATAAATCCGCCGCAGGTCGCGCGAGCCCATCCACAGCAATGCCCGCCTGGCTTCCCATGCCAGCGCCTGCGGCGTCAGCGCCGGGGAAGGAAACCGTCGTTGTTCGTGGATAAATGGAAGTTTCATGTTGTGTGATCAACATCCTTTCGGAGCAACGGATTCGCAACCACAAGCGAATGGGCAGATTTTCTAACTTGGTACTCTCAGCTTTGTTTTGATCACCTCAACCAGGTCGCGAGGACTGCGCCCGAGCTCGAGCGATAGCGCACGCTCCGACGGTTGCGGCTCTTCCAGATCCTCAAACTGACTGTCGAGAAGCGCCGGATTCATAAAGTGTTCGCGCCGCTGCTGAAGTTGCTCAGTGATGTTGCGCCGATTTCCGCGCAGAAAAACGAACTTCACGTCTTCGCTTACGCGCAGGCGATCGCGATAGGCCTTCTTTAGCGCAGAACAGGCAAGAACGGCATTCTTTCCCGCCACGAGGCAGTGTTCAATGAGCTCGCGCAGCTTGTCCAGCCAGGGTTGGCGATCCTCGTCCGTCAGCGCAACGCCGCTTTCCATCTTCGCGATATTCGCCACGGAGTGAAAATCGTCGGCGTCGTAGAACTCCCACGCCAGTGCTTGCGCTAATAACTGGCCGATCGTGGTTTTGCCGGCCCCAGCCACACCGCAAATAATTATCACCACAGGTGCTATTGTTCTGCGCAAACGTGCCGTCGATCAACTTGTCGACTTTAACCAGTACCCCGTTGCGCACTTCAGCTCAATAAAGGAGGATCCTCAGACTTCCGATCCCTCCCCGCGCTTGCCAAAAACCGAGCCGGACGCAACACTCGGCGACCATGCACAACCCAGAGGACCGCAGCTTCATCGGTCATCCGCGCGGACTCGCCTACATCGCATTCACCGAGGCTTGGGAACGTTTCTCCTATTATGGGATGCAAGCGCTACTTGTGCTCTACATGGTCAACCGATTGCTACACCCCGGGCACATAGAGCGCATCGCCGGGTTCGGCCCATTTCGCCACTTGATCGAGATCTTTCGTGGTCCGCTCACAGTGCAACCGCTCGCTTCGACCATCTTTGGTCTCTACACTGGTCTCGTTTATCTCACGCCGATCGCCGGCGGCTTCATTGCCGACCGCTTTCTTGGTCGCACTCGCACGATCACAATCGGTGCGCTCCTCATGTCGGCCGGGCACTTCCTCATGGCCTTCGACGTAACTTTTCTTCTCGCGCTAACTTGCCTGCTCACCGGCGTTGGCTGTTTCAAGGGCAACCTTGCCAGCCAGGTAGGCGCATTATACCCCATCGGCGACAACCGGCGCGCCGATGCGTTCCAGATTTACTACCTGTTCATCAACGGCGGAGTCATTGCCGCGCCGCTTATCGCCGGCACCCTCGGAGAAAAAGTAGGCTGGCATTACGGCTTCGGCGCCGCCGGCGTCGGGATGTTGATCGGCTTGGCGATTTATCTCGCCGGCCGGAGATATCTCCCGCCCGATTCGCCGGTCGTCGAGAAAAACGCGAGCGCGCCGAAACCCCGCCTCAGCAAGCGCGAACGGACCGCAATTCTATTATTGCTCCTGCTTTTGCCGGTATTGACGATCGCCGTCATTGGCAATCAGCAAATCTTCAACGCTTATTTGGTGTGGGCACAAGAACACGCCAATCTCACCTTTTCTGGTTACCAACTGCCGACGACTTGGCTGATCACCCTCGACTCAATCTTGTCCGTAAGTTGTCTCGCCGGAGCGGTGGTCTTTTGGCGGCTGTGGTCGAAGAAATATCCGGAGCCGGCCGAGATTACCAAGATTAGCATTGGCAGTATTATCGCGGTAACCGGTTTTCTCGCGCTCGCCGCCGGGACGGCCATCGCCGCTGCCAACAGCGCGAAAGTTCCAATCGGTTGGCTGATTACATTTCATCTCCTCAACAGCATCGGATTCGCCAATGTTTTTCCAGTTTCGCTCGCGCTCTATGCGCGCGTCGCACCCGCTGCATTGTCCGCCACCATCATCGGTATCTATTATCTGGCTTTCTTTGCCGCGAATAACCTGGTGGGTTGGATCGGCGGCTTTTTGGAAAAAATGCCCGCGATAAATTTCTGGCTGTTGCATTCAGCCCTCTGCGGAACAGCCGGCATCATCTTTTTTGTCGCCGGCCGGT
>QHRO01000136.1 GCA_003220155.1 Verrucomicrobiota bacterium | reverse complement strand
CGCTCTCACAATGAGCTTGGTATGGCGCTCCAAAACTGGGGCAATCCGGCCGAGGCACTGAAAAATCATCGCGAGGCGCTGCGCCTTCGTAAAGAATTGCTCGCTGTCGACCCGCGAAATGACCTATATCGGCGTCACCTCGCAATCACTTACTGGGACATTGGCCAGGCGCTAATGCGCAGCGGCGACATCAACGCAGCGCTGGAGGCGAATCGGAATTGCATGGATCTATGCGTCCCCTTGTTCGCCGAAAACCCGACTAACATCAAGGATCGAGCCCGCGTCGCGATTAGTTATCAAATGGACGGAGAATATCGCGCGCTCGCCGGTGATGTGGCCGGCGCGTTGGAGAGTTTTCGTAAAAAACTGCAACTCGACGAGCAAAACCTTAACGATGATCCGGCCAACGCGCAGGCGCGCAGCGACGTTGCCTATTCATGGAGCCGAATTGGCGAAATATTGGCGACCAAAGGCGATTATGCCGAAGCGCTTAGCCAGGAACGCAAAGCCCTTGGATTCTGTGAGAGACTGTCAGCCGATTCTCCGCAAGACGTGCATATGCGATATCGAACTGCCATCCTCGGCGGCTTTATCGCAGAGCTATACGCAAAGTTAGGCAATCGGGAACAAGCGCTGGCCGCCTGCGGCAAGGTACTAGGCTTGTTGAAGGCGCTCCCTGAAAACTTCGCGGACAGTGTTCATTCCGGTCTCCGCGGGCAAGCCTACCTTCATCTCGCCGCTGCTCACGCTGTGCTCGCCGCTTCAACAGAACTGACGGCGAGTCAACAACAGGAACATTGGCGTGCCGCGCGCGATTTCTTTCAGCACAGCCTCGCAATTTGGCAGGACATGAAATTACGGGGAGTCCTCACGGCCGACAACGCGCCGAAATTGGACGAAACAGTTGGTGAGATTGCCAAATGTGACGCGGCTTTGGCAGCAAAGGAGTAGAGCATTCGTGACGTCAGAGCGTTGGAAGCAGATTGAGGCATTATTCGAGCAAACGCTCGAATTGCCTGAGACTGAGCGAGGGAAGTTTCTCGAAAAACGATGCAATGGCGATGAAGAGTTGCGACGTGAAGTGGAGTCGCTGCTCCAATCACACGCACGGGCCGGGACTTTTATTGATAAGCGCAGCCTGTTCTTATCCGACGAGGAAGGTGAGGCAACTGGCGCAGCCGCAGCGGCTGGGGAATTAATCGGGCCATACCGCGTGCTTCGCGAAATCGGCCGCGGCGGGATGGGGACGGTGTACCTGGCCGAGCGCGCCGACCAACAATACGAGAAGCAGGTTGCGATCAAGCTGATCAAGCCGGGGATGGACACCGACGCGGTGCTCCGGCACTTCCGCAATGAACGACAGATTCTGGCCAGCTTTGATCATCCTAACATCGCGCGCCTGTTCGATGGCGGGACCACGGAGGATGGATTGCCCTACTTCGTGATGGAGTACGTCGAGGGTCTTCCGATTAACGAGTATTGTACAAATCACGAGCTTTCCTTAGTCGATCGTTTGAAGCTGTTTCGTGAAGTCTGCGCGGCTGTCAGTTACGCGCACCGTCACACTGTGATCCATCGCGACATAAAAATGTCGAATATCCTTGTGACCAGCGAAGGCATCCCGAAGTTGCTCGACTTTGGTATTGCAAAAATTCTGACGCCGGGCGCGGGAGCGGAAGCATTGATGACCATGACGAGTCTGCGCCCAATGACGCCGGAGTATGCCAGCCCTGAACAGATCCGAGGCGAACCAGTAACCACCGCCAGCGATGTCTATTCCCTGGGCGTCGTCTTATATGAGCTTCTCACAGGACGCTCGCCCTATCGCTTCACCAGTCGCGCGCCGCGTGATGTGGAACGCGCGATCACTGAACAGGAACCCATGCGACCGAGCACGGCGACGGGCTTACATCGCAATCAGCATTCAGAACTCAGCAATCGGAAATTACTCCGCGGCGATCTCGATAACATTCTGCTGATGGCGTTGCGCAAAGAGCCGGCACGACGTTATCAAACCGTTGACCAGTTCGCGGAGGACATTCGGCGCCACCTCGAGTCACGACCGGTGCGGGCGCGCAAGGATACCATTGGCTATCGCGCCCGGAAATTTGTGCGGCGCAACAAAGTGGCTGTCGCTGCTTCATTACTAATTCTCGTTAGCTTGATTGGCGGATTGATCGCTACGGCATGGCAGGCACATCGAGCGACGGTGCAGAAAGCACTGGCGGAACGTCGCTTCAATGATGTGCGACAACTGGCGCACTCGGTTTTGTTCGACTATCACGATGCGATCAAAAACTTGCCCGGAGCGACCCGGGTGCGTGAGCGATTGGTTAAAGATGCTTTGATTTACCTCGACAGTCTGGCGGGCGAAGCCACCGGCGATCCGGCTCTACAACGCGAACTAGCCGCGGCTTACGAACGGGTGGGCGATGTGCGCGGGGAGGCATTCGGTGCCAGTCTGGGTGATCGGGCGGGCGCAACTGACAGCTATCGCAAAGCACTAACGATTCGTGAGGCGCTGGTTGCTGCTGCGCCGCGTGACGTGCAGGATCGGCGCGATGTCGCCGACATCAGCAGGAAGATCGGCAACCAATTCCTGGATACAGCCGACCCTGCTCGCGGACTTGAGTATCTGCGCAAGTCGCTCTCGCTTTATTCTGAACTGGCGGTAGAACAGCCGATGAAGGCCGAGCTGCAACAGGATCTCGCAGAAGCATACACCGCGCTTGGCAATGGGCTGGAAGCGAACGGCGATGAGTCTGCGGTGCTGGAACAGTATGGTAAAGCCCTGCCGATTTATCAGGAACTACTCCAGGGTAATCCGAAAGAGCGCGTACTTCGTCGCAGCCTTTCCGTGGTATACGAGAAGATGGGGAATGCCTTGTTTCTCCGTAGTGACACGAAAGGCGCGCTGGAAAACAACGCAAAGGCACTCGCCTTGCGAGAATCTTTGCTGGCCGAAGATCCGACGAACACAGATTACCGCCGCATCGTCGCCATTAGTTATCAGAACAACGGCGATTATCGCGCGTGGATGAAAGATACTTCCGGCGCGCTCGAGAGTTTTCGCAGGAAGCTCCAGCTTGATGAACAATCCGTCGCGGCTGATCCGGCTAATGCGCAAGCTGTCGGTGACCTGGCCTACACCAATCTGCGGCTTGGCGAACTGCTCGTCAGTTCTAATGATTACACGCAAGCGATTGGTTTTCTCATGCACGCAGCCGATCTCTACGAGAAGAGTGCGGCGATCGACCAGCAAGATGAGGGCATTCCGGTGAGAGCAGCGGGCGCTTACGCCCGTCTCGGATTAGCGCAGGCGAAGCTGGGCAATGGCAGCGCGGCGCAAGAGCAATGTGATAAGGCAGCGAAGCTGCTTCTCAGTGCAGCAAACGATCCGGCGAATGCGATGGCGCGTCGGGTGCGGGCGATCGCGTTTGGCGATCTGGGTGAAGCCTATGCCACACTTGCCACGAACAATCGTTCTCGTGATTCAGCGAAGCAAGAGTGGCGCGCCGCGCGCGACATGTACCAACGCAGTCTCAGCGTATTGGAAGACCTGCAAAAGCGCGGAATTCTGGATGCAGAGGAAATACCCGAAGTCGACAACACCCGTCGTAAACTTGCGGACTGCGAAGCGACGCTAAAAACGGGGCGATAACGCCTGATTCTGCCTCCGGTCGTTAACGGTGCGTTCATGTCGGGGCGATTAACCGGATCTGTTTAGCCAAAAGTGCGAATCAAAATAGCCTAGGGCAACGCCCTAGAAACTCGTGCGGGAAATTAATTCTTCAGCGTTGAAAGGGCGTTTCATTTGATAGTCGCAATGAAGGCGGGAAAGAATGCCTTGAGTCGCGCCTTCAGCGCTGAGACAAGGTGTAATCCCGATTCCTGGGGCGTTGCCCCAGGCTGGACTGAGGCAGCGCCGTTGGCGCTAAACACATACGATTGACCTCAATCGTCCACTTCGTTCTAAGCTCTCGATGGCGAATCGGCCACCGGACTGGCGGATGCGCCCGGTATGACATAAAAGTGCAAACGCGTGAAGAACGTGCGAAGTATTATTGTTATCGGCGCGAACGGGCGCCTCGGTGCAGCTCTCACGCGCGAGTATCAACGCGCTTTTTCGGTTAAGGCGTTTGCACGCAGTCAGCTCGATCTTGGCAAACTCGATCAGGTTCGTTCCACTCTTTCAGAAACCGAATTTGATCTGCTTATTAATTGCGCCGCCCTAACGAATGTCGATTACTGCGAATCAAATCGGGACGAAGCTTTTCTAATTAATGCGGAAGCGCCGCGATTGCTGGCGGAAATCTGCCGGCAAAAATCGGCGGCCTTGATCCACATTAGCACCGACTACGTTTTTGATGGAAGGCAAGACTCTCCTTACACCGAGGAGGACACACCAAGGCCATTGAGCGTCTATGCCGAATCGAAACTAGCAGGCGAAGAAGAGACGCTCAGAATTTCCCAAAACAATCTCGTGATCCGGCTTTCCTGGGTCTTCGGACCGGATAAACCAAGTTTTATCGATAAAATCATTCAGCGCGCGCGCGAAAACGAAACCGTGACGGCAGTGGCCGACAAGTTT
>QHRO01000015.1 GCA_003220155.1 Verrucomicrobiota bacterium | reverse complement strand
CGCACCGCGTGCTCAGTGGTCTCGTCTCGCAACGAGGATTGAATTCGCTCACGTAACTCTGCGGATGCCTTGAAATAAGGAGTCGCGTTGCCAATCGCATGAATTAGTGAACCATGCGTTTTGTAGGCTTGATCACAGTGGCCACAGTCTCGCAGATGCTGTTCGATCGCCTGGCTGGTAATCGGATCCAGTTCGCCGTCCAAATAACCATCCATCAGTTTTATCGCTTGCTCGCAGTTCATCTTATATCTCCTTACCGATGCGGGTCGCCAAATATTCCCTAAGTTTGGCACGGGCGCGCGCCAGTCGCGACATGACCGTGCCTGTCGGAACCTTCAAGATCTCACCTATCTCCTTGTAAGATAAATCTTCCTGGTGACGCAGGATCAGGATCTCCCGGAACTCTGCCGGTAATTCGTCCACCGCGCCCCTTATCAGTTCGGTGTCTTCAGCGTGCTCAAGAATCGTTACGGGACCCGCCGACTCGTGGCCGGTCGCACGAACCTCTTCATCGAAAGGCGTAGTGAGATCGACTGCTTTATTCTTTTTTAGTAACGTGTAGGAGGTATTTCGAACGATCGTTAGCAGCCAGGCTCGGCCGTTGGAGCCATGGAATCCGCCGAAAGATTTAAATGCACGCAGATATGCCTCTTGAACAACATCCTGCGCATCCTCTTCGTTACGAAGCAGCCATTTGGCGAGGTTGTGGGCCGCATCCATGTGAGGCAACATTGTTTCTTCAAAAGACGCTAATTCGTGCTCTTGGGTGGCGTCTTGTTCTTCGTGCTTCTTAAGTACGACAAATTTCACAATCTTCGAATCCGATTCAAAATCTTCGGTCTGAGAAGCATCTGCTGTTTTCAACGGCAAGGCCATGGCAATTTTGTTGGGGACATATCTCGGCACGGCACAGCGCCTCCGCGCGTGTTGCCATTTTCTAATAAGACCGGGATCGCCTGTCTTTATTCCATTTTCTTTAGAAGACCTCAGCAAAAAAATAGGGATCTGACAAATGGTAGCTGGTGAACGGCGCGCAGGTTCCTTTTCGGGAATATAAATCCGCCAAAATGGTTGAATGAGTGACGAACAATCTGCCGTTTAACGAAACATGCTTATGACTCCAATGATCGCTAGTATCCTGAATTTTGCCGGGCCTGACATGATGGTGATCCTTCTCATCGTTTTGCTTCTGTTCGGTTCGAAGAAGCTGCCGGAGCTCGCCCGAGGGATGGGTCGAGCGGTAAAAGAGTTCGGCGCAGCCCGAGACGAGATAGAGAAAGGGCTTAGTCAGTCCGGCCCCAGCGGAGTAGCGCAGGCAAAATTGCTGGATACAAAAGGCAACGGATTACCTCCGGAATAACGCGGCTGTCCAATTGAAATTGCGGCTCCGATCGGCCATTCGCCAGAAAGAACTCGATGATCTATCCGGTAACTGATAAGCCGCATAAGAAACGAATCATCATTCTCGGTGGTGGTTTCGGCGGTGTTTATGCGGCCATTCATCTTGAGAAATTGCTCGCGCGAGTCGACGCGGTAGAGATTTGTCTCATTAGTCACGATAATTTTTTCCTGTTCACGCCGATGTTGCACGAGATCGCAGCGAGCGATCTCGAAATCACAAATATCGTAAATCCGCTTCGAAAGCTGCTTCGCAAAGTTGAGGTATTGGTGGGTGATGTGAACGAAATCGATCTGCCAAACAAGCGGGTCTTGATTTCACATGGTTACCGCAAACACTCTCTCCAGATCGACTACGATCATCTGGTCATCGCACTGGGATCGATCACCAACTTTTACGACATTCCGGGTCTCGCCGACCTGGCCGTGCCCATGAAATCGCTCCGCGATGCCATTCAGTTGCGCGCTCAAATCCTCCGGCATTTGGAAGAGGCAAATTTTGAATGCAATCCGGCTGAGCGGCAATCGTTACTTACTTTCGTAGTGGCGGGCGGCGGATTTGCCGGCGTGGAAACGGTTGCGGCGTTAAATGACTTCGTGCGGGACGCGCTGCCGTTCTATCCCAATCTAAGTGAAGGAATGTTGCGAGTTGTGCTCGTGCATTCCGGGCCGGTGATCCTGCCAGAACTGGGTGAAAGTCTGGGGCGACATACGCAGAAGGTGCTCGAGGGCCGCGGCGTGGAGATCCAGCTTAACACCCGGGTCAAGAGCATGACAGAGAACAAGGTTTTCCTGGCTTACACGGCCCCAATTCCATGCGGCACGTTGGTGTGGACTGCCGGAACTGTGCCGAGCCCGCTTATCTCCACGCTCCTCTGCGCAAAGGAACGAGGCCGAATAGTTGTGAACCAATTCTTGCAAGTTCCTGATTGGCCTGATGTCTGGGCTGTGGGTGACTGTGCGTTTGTGCCAGACATCAAAAATCCGGGGAAATCTCATCCGCCAACCGCGCAACATGCCATACGCGAAGGCAAGGTGGTGGCACAGAATATCGCAGCTGCACTCCTGGGCCGGCCTGGAAAACCATTTTCGTTCAAGACCATCGGGTTGCTGGCCTCAATCGGTCGTCGGACCGGCGTGGCGCGCATCTTCGGCTACAATTTTTCGGGCTTCTTCGCCTGGTGGATATGGCGGACGATTTACCTAAGCAAGTTGCCTGGCCTGGACAAGAAGGTCCGTGTGGCATTCGACTGGACACTTGACCTTATCTTCCCCAAGGACGTTTGCGCAGTGCATGACCTTTCATACCGTCGCAATTTCCATCGCCTGGAATCGGTAAAAGAAGGCTGCCGGGAGTGACGCCGATTACCAACCAAGTGCCAGTTGAACCTTCGTCCCAGCTCTGCTGGGAGCGCTTTATTCTCCCTCCAGGATTGCGGTAATTCTCGCGTCTTACTAAATGTCGCGTTTAATTCCGGCAGCATGACTGGCGCCGAGATTCGTCAAAGTTTTCTCGATTTCTTTCGCGAAAAGCAGCACGCGATTGTGGCTTCGTCGTCGCTCATGCCAGACGCGCCCAATCTGCTTTTCACCAATGCTGGCATGAACCAGTTCGTGCCCGTTTTTCTCGGACAACAAAAACCGCCGTGGAATCCGGCGCGCGTCGCCGACACGCAGAAATGCATTCGCGCCGGAGGGAAACATAACGACCTCGAAGACGTCGGACTCGACACATATCATCACACCTTTTTTGAGATGCTGGGGAATTGGAGCTTCGGTGATTATTTCAAGAAGGAGGCGATCGAGTGGGCGTGGGAGCTTGTGGTCGAACGCTGGAGATTCCCTGCGCAACGAATTTACGCGACCGTTTACAAACCGGGGCCCGGTGAGCCTGCTGAGTTCGACCAGGAAGCGTACGATCATTGGGAAAGATTATTTCGTGAGGCCGATCTTGATCCTGCGATTCATATCGTAAACGGAAACAAGAAAGATAATTTCTGGATGATGGGCGATACCGGTCCGTGCGGACCGTGTTCGGAATTGCATGTTGATCTAACCCCGGACGGCGACACTCGCGGCACGCTCGTGAACAAAGACGACCCGCGTTGCATCGAAATTTGGAATTTAGTTTTTATTCAATTCAACGCCAATGCCGACGGAGGCTTTGGTCCGCTTCCGCAACGTCACGTCGATACCGGACTAGGTTTGGAACGCACCAGCGCAATCATTCAAGGCACAAAAAACTTCACCGAGTTCTCCGGCGCGGTCTCCAACTACGAGACTGATATTTTTCGTCCGATCTTCGACGTACTGGAAAAACTGAGCAGCAAGAAATACAAGTCGACCCTTCCGAAGCATGGAACGGCCGGCGAAAGCGATCAGGAAAAGATTGACATCGCCTTCCGCGTCATTGCTGACCACATCCGTACGCTCAGTTTCGCCATCGCGGATGGGATCATCCCTTCAAACGAAGGCCGCGGTTACGTTTTGCGCCGGATCCTTCGTCGCGCCGTTCGTTACGGTCGCGCGCTCGGATTTCACGAACCGTTCTTCTTCAAATTGGTCAACGTCGTCGCGCAAACGATGGGCGACGTTTTTCCCGAAGTCCGCGCGAAACAAAAAGCAATCGAACAAACAATTGTGCGCGAGGAAGAGGCGTTTAACAGAACACTCGATCGAGGATTGGAGCTGCTTGATAAGGCGACGGTCAACGCGGTCATAACTCAGGCGATGGCAACACAGGCGATCGGGAAAATTCGTGTTAAAACACGCACGCGTGATGATTTCTTCACGAGAATAGAAGGCGCCGACCCAATCGAAATCTTTGCCGAGAAAGACAATAGCGCTCTTTTTGACAAGTTGTTCAAAGCTCGACCAGCTATCTCTGGAAAACATGCGTTCGAGCTTTACGACACATATGGTTTTCCGCTCGATCTGACTGAACTGATTGCACGAGAGCGCGGGTTAGAAGTCGATAAGAACACTTTCAATTTCCTCATGGACGAGCAGCGCGAGCGCGCACGAAAGGCGCAGAAAAAGGAGGAAATCAGTGTTGAAGAAGACGAGCTCAAGGTCGAGCCGACCAAATTCCTGGGGTATGATTTTCTAGAAGCCGAAGCCGTCGTTGAAACCGTTCTGCCTGGTAAGAAACGGGATGAACTCAATATCCTTCTGGACCGGACGCCCTTCTACGCAGAGATGGGCGGTCAGGTCGGGGATCAGGGATTGCTGCATGTTCCGGGGCATGATTGGACCGAAGTTGGCCAATTGCGCGTGATCGACACGCAGAAGCGGGGCGATATTTTTCTTCATCGCGCGAAGATTGTGGAAGGTCGCGCGCCCGAACCGGGCGAGGCGGTGCGCATCTCAGTGGATGCAGATCGGCGCAAATTGATTCAAGGACATCACACCGTGACGCACTTGTTGCACTGGGTGTTGCACGAAGTGGTCTCGCGTGATGCGTCACAGAAAGGGAGCTACGTCGGTCCGGACAAATTGACGTTCGACTTTTCAAGCGCACCACTCACGCCAGAACAAAAACACAACGTGGAAAAATTGGTGAATGAAAA
>QHRO01000014.1 GCA_003220155.1 Verrucomicrobiota bacterium | reverse complement strand
GTTTAATTGTGTTACCGCCGTATTGAAACGTACATCGATCTTATGCGCGGAGTACCAGCGTCCATCGACTTCGGCATATTTCCTGGGGACGATCGTTTTTTCGCGCAGGAAACTTTTCGAAAGCAGCCAGCGCTTGTAGGGCGCGTAGGCCTCGGTGCCGACCAACGTCACACTCCCGCGCTTATCGTGTTTGCGAATTGTTTCACATGCGCATGCCCCTCCAATACCTGTGCCGATAATGAGATAATCCCGCTGAATCATTTTAGAAATGTGACGATAGAGAAACCACCGCGTGGCTGGCTAGGGAAAAATGAAAGCCCCTTCGCGGGCTGATGTAAAAAAGTTAAAACGATTGCATCGTTACAACG
>QHRO01000013.1 GCA_003220155.1 Verrucomicrobiota bacterium | reverse complement strand
TTTGCGAGCCCGGGCGAAGTGAAACACGGCGTCGCAGAGCTTGGCCCTCCAGGATCATCAAAGCACCGCACGGCAAATCGCGACTGAAGCGATCACACCCACGAGATCCGCCAGCAGTCCCGCCGGGATGGCATGCCGGGTCTGTTTCACGCCAACCGATCCAAAGTAAACCGCAGCGACATAAAATGTTGTCTCCGTGCTTCCGTAAATGGTCGCGGCGGTAAGGCTCACGATGTTGTCCGGGCCAAGGCGATGCACGATTTCAGTTAATAACGCCAGCGTCCCGCTTCCACTCAAAGGCCGCATCAATGCCAGCGGAAGGAGATCGGGCGGAAAATGCAATGGCGCGAGAACCGGCGCTAGCCATTTCGTCAGCAAATCGATTCCACCTGCGCCTTTAAACATTCCAATGGCAACTAGGATAGTGACCAGAAACGGAATGATGCGCAGGATAACATTAAAGCCTTCCTTCGCGCCCTCGACGAATTCCTCATAAACTTTGACCCGGCGCGCCGCGGCATAGATCGGGAAGAAGCTAAGCAGGAAAGGAATTGCCAGCAATGAAAGGGCGTTCACACTTCGAACAAAAGCATTCGCCTCGTCGGTGAGTGGATTTCCGAAACCCGGTGGCCAAACGATTCGCACAAAGATCAACACAAAGAAAATAAGAAGCGCGATCGTCGCGATGCGTCCCAATAACGTTGGCTCCGTACTGTAGCCGCCGGTGCCGGCCGCGACTTCTTCGTTGCTCGAGCGATTGTTGGGGGTCCTCTTCGCATTAAGATCGTTAGCTGCAGCAGCATTTTCTCCCGAGCCGCGGCCAGCGACGGCGGCTACAGGGCGAGCGAACCACCGTAAGTTCTCCAAAGTTTTCACCGCGATAATTGCAGTCGTTGCTGCGCATAGCGTCGCGAGTAGCGCCGTGCCCACAATTGCGGTGGGCCGAGTCGACCCTGCCGCGACCAAAATCGCGATCGCAGTCGTCGGAATCAGTTGAACAGATGCGGTGTTGATCGCGAGAAAGGTGCACATCGCATTGGTAGCGGTGCCCGGATGCGGATTGAGCGACTCGAGGTCGCGCATCGCGCGCAAACCGAGGGGCGTGGCCGCGTTCCCGAGGCCGAGCATGTTCGCAGCCATATTCATCAGCATCGCTCCCATTGCTGGGTGTTCCCCCGGCACATCGGGAAATAAGCGCCGCATGATTGGCCGCAGTGCGCGCGCAATTTTTTGGACGAGCCCGGCGCGCTCTGCCAGACGCATCACCCCCAACCAGAGCGCCATTACACCAATTAAACCGAGCGCAATTGTAACCGCGGTTTTTGCGCCGTCGAATGCGCCGTCTGTCACTTCCTTCCATCTATTGTTCCATCCGCCAATCGCGACCGCGAGCAGTACCAGCGCGAGCCAAATGTAATTGAGCACCTCGAACCTGTAACCGCAGTCTTTGGCCGCGGCCAGCGCGATTCACCGCAATGGTCATCCCGAGCGCAGTCGAGGGATCCCGAAGCGCAACCTTAAAGGTAGATTCAATGGGATCCGTCGATCCCGCGGTTGCGGGACTGGGGCTGACCCTAATTCTGATCCAGCATGGTCGCAGCCAGTTTCAGGGCTTCATCACCCTTTCCGCCGAGCATGCGCGCAATCTCTTCGCGCCGCGCCTTGCCGCTAACCTCACGCAATTGAGTAAAGGTGCGACCGCCTCTCACTTCTTTCGTCACGACGAACTGGGATGTCGCCGCCGCCGCCACCGGCGGCAAATGAGTAATGCAAAGCACCTGATGCCGCTTCGCCAACTCGCGCATGCGCGCGCCGACAGCGTGGGCAATCTCGCCGCCGACGTTCGCGTCAATCTCATCGAAGACCAGCAACGGCACCGCATCCTGCGCGGCCAGGGCGGACTTGATCGCTAGCATCAATCGGGAAATTTCGCCGCTCGATGCGATCGCACGCATCGGCTTCAGCGGCTCGCCCGGATTAGGCGAAAACAAAAGCTCAACCGCATCACAGCCAGAAGCCCGGGCCACTAGCGCTTCGCTCATTCTCGCTTCGAACTGCGATTGCTTGAATCCAAACGCTGTAATTCTTCGTCGCGTCCTTCGATTTTCCGCATTCGTTCAGCCGCGCGCTCGCCAAAAGCGATGACTTCAGAAATCGTTGCTCCGTATTTTCGCTTCAACGTTTCAAAGAGCGAAACCCGTTGCTCAAGAGCGGCCAGTTGTTCAGGATCGAGATCGAGGTTCTCGGCGTAGCGGCCGAGGTCGCGCGCAATCTCCGATAACTCGACCACTGCCGTTTCATGCGTATTCGCCGCGGTCGCCATCGCCGGATCCAACTTTTCCAATTCGCGCAACAGCTTTTGCGTTTCGCCCAGCTGCGACAAGATCGCATCGTCCGCTTCGGAAAGTTTCGCAGCCACGGTGGATGCAATCTCAATCAATCGCCGGCTGTTACTCGCGAGCCGATAGCGCGCCTCAATCTGCGCTTCTTCTTCGGCCGACAAATTAGCCGACGTGATCTCATTCACCTGATGTCGTAGCAAATCGAGCTCCTGTTCACGCGCGGTCTCGGCCGTATTAAGCGCTGCGTGTTCCGCTTCGAGCGCGCGCAGTTGCCGGAAAATTTTTGCGAATTTCTCCCGCGTGTCGCCAGCAGCAGCAAAGGCATCAAGCAAATCGAGCTGTCGATCGGGCGACAGGAGTGATTGATGATCGTGTGGTCCGTGGAGGTCAACCAGGTCATCACCGAGTTCCTTGAGATTCGCCAGGGTAGTGGGCGACCCATTGATGAACTGGCGATTCGTTCCGGAAAGAGAAAGACTGCGTTTCAAAATTAAATCGTTGTCGCATGGTTCGATTCCCGATTCCTCGAAGCGCGCATTCCATTTCGCGAAATCATCGCCCTGAAAAATTGCCTCGACCGTGCACATCTCCGCTCCAGTGCGAACGAGCGACTTGTCGCCGCGTTCGCCAAGCAACAACTGGAGCGCGCCAATAATGATTGATTTGCCGGCGCCGGTTTCGCCGGTGATGGCAGTGAATCCCGGCGCAATTTCCCATTCCAAATCCTCAACCAGCGCGAGATTCTTGATTCGTAGGAGTTGGAGAAGCATCGGTTGAGTGTTGAGAGCTCAGAGTTGAGAGTGCGCGCGCCGAAAAATCTTGAACTCTCCGCCCGCAACTCTCAACTCCGAACTCACTCTCATTTTTCTCGGCACCGGGACTTCACAAGGCGTGCCAATGATCGGCTGCGATTGCGCCGTTTGTCGCTCCTCGGATCCGCGCGATAAACGACTGCGCTCTTCCGTTTACCTCGAAACGCCCGAGACCGCCTTTATCGTCGATACCGGAACAGACTTTCGCACGCAGGCTTTACGCGAAAATATCCGCCGCGTTGATGCGGTCGTATTCACTCACTCGCACACCGACCACATCATGGGGTTCGACGATCTGCGGCGCTTTTCCTGGCAACGCGGCTCGATGCCGGTCTATGCCTCCGCCAAAACCATGGCCGATCTCGAGCGCGTTTTTATGTTCGCCTTCAAAGGGATCAACCCATTTCCTGGTTATTTGAAACCTGAGCCCCACCTTATTTGCGGCCCATTTCGGTTGGGTGAAACAACAATCACGCCGTTGCCGGTTCCGCACGGCAGGGCGGAGGTGAATGGTTATCTGTTTTCCCGCCCCAGGAACACAGACTTACAGTCTGTGCGCCCAGCGGAGTTGCACTCCGCTGAATCGAAGGCGGGAAGAGAAGACGTGCTTCCTCAGGCAGCGGACAAAATGTCCGCTGGGCGCACAGGGCAAAGCCCTATGTTCCGACAAGAACGTAATCTCATCGCTTATCTCAGCGATTGCAGCGCGGTGCCGGATGAAATAGCGCAAAAGATTTTCGGCGTTGAATGTTTGATCATCGATGCGCTGCGGGAGAAGCCACACCCGACTCATTTGAGTGTCGCGCAAGCGCTCGAAGTCGCAACGCGCGTTCAGCCCAAAGAAACTTATTTCATCCACATCGCGCATGAGCTGGCGCAATCGTTCGAGCAAAATCTGCCGCCGCATACCCACATCGCCTACGACGGGCTGAAGCTGAGCTTTTGATGAAAACACTCATGCTCGGGCTCATGCTCCTGCTCGTAATTGTTCGCGGGAGCGCATACGCAACGGACAATTTGCCGGCTCAAACCATCGTCGTTTTCAACACCGCTTTTCCCGATTCAGAAGCGCTTGCGAAATTTTATGCCGAGAAACGTGGAATCGCTGATGATCATCTGGTCCGACTCGACTGTCCATCTGAGGAAGAAATTTCCCGCGAGCAGTACGACAGCACGGTGGCTGAGCCGTTGCGCAAAATTTTTGAGGAGCGGCAATGGTGGTACGTTCACGAAACGCCTGATGGAGGCAAGCGAGTAGAGGCACTTCGGATTCATTTCGTCGCTCTCATCAGGGGGATGCCGCTGAAGATACGTCCTATCGCGACGCCGTATCCGGGTGATAATCCGGCGGGCGGCGGCCCCGTTCAGGGCCGCAACGAAGCTTCAATTGACTCCGAGTTGAGCGCGCTCGGTTTCCTCACGAGACAAATCTCGGGCGCGGTTACCAATCCTTATTTTCAAGGATTCCGTCCGATCGCAGAAGTGACAGCAGCACCTCTTCTCCTCGTTACCCGGCTCGATGCGCCGGACAGCGCAACGGTGCGACAAATGATTACTGATGCGATCGAGGCGGAGAAAAACGGATTGTGGGGGCGCGCATTCGTGGACGGCACCCACGAAACCAGTGGCGGCAGGGAAATCGGCGACGCCTGGATGCGCGCGATTGTCGATCGATGCCACAAAGACGGGGTGCCGGTCGTGTTTGATGATCTGCCCACGATTTTTCCGGATGCCTTTCCGATGAGCGACTGCGCTCTTTATTATGGATGGTATGCTGGCAACGTTGCTGGCCCGTTTAACCAGCCGGGCTTCAAGTTCGTTCCGGGCGCGATTGCAGCGCACATTCATTCCGACAGCGCGGCGACGTTGCGCGACGAGAATTTAGGCTGGGCTGGCCCGCTAGTCTCACGCGGCGCCGCTGCCACCGTCGGCAACGTTTACGAACCATATCTCGAGCTAACCGCGCATCTGGATATCCTAAACGATCGTCTGCTGCACGGTTTCACCTTTGCCGAAAGCGTTTTCATGTCGTCGCGCGTGCTTTCCTGGATGGGAGTGGCCTTGGGCGATCCACTCTATCGTCCCTATCTCAATTGGACACAGATCGACTCAAAAACTCCGACGAAGTCCGCCGCCGAATGGCGTGCCTATCACGATTTCGCGATTAAGAACAGCAAACTGGAGTCTTCTGATTATCGCACTCAAGCCCGCGTCGTTGCCGCTCGCACCCGCAACGCCGCCATGCTGGAGGACGTTGGACTAATGGAAATGCGCGATGGCAAATTTTCCACCGCAATCGCGGCGCTGGAACAGGCCCGCGGCGCCTATTCCAAACGGGATGACATCATCCGCTGCGTCCTGGAAGAATACGACGCTTTCGTAAAATCGGGCAAGCCGAATCGTGCCGTCGATCTTGCTCGCAGGGTCTTGCGCATTGTGCCGGAATCCTCCGCATTGAAGTTGTTGCGCAACGTCGAGAGCGACCTCGTGCCCAAAGCCACGCCCTACTAGCCGGTCAGCGAATAATCCCGCGCTCGGATTTTTCGATGAACTCGATCAAATGGGTGACCTCTTCGCGCGGCTCGATTTGGTTGCGCACGGCTTCGATTGCCTGGCGCGTATTTAATTTCGATCGGTAAATCAACCGAAACGCTTCCTTGATCGCTTTAACGCTTTCGGGTGCGTAGCAAGCGCGTTCGAGTCCGACGAGATTGACTCCGCGAATCTGGGCGGGGTTTCCGTCCGCGATCAAGAACGGCGGGACGTCCTGGACGATCTTGGAGCAACCGCCGGTGATCGCGAATCGTCCAATCCGGCAAAATTGGTGCACGGCAGTGAGTCCGCCCATGACCGCGTGATCGCCCACCTCAACATACCCGGCCAAAGTGCCGTTGTTCGAGAACACTACCGAATCGCCGACCGTGCAATCGTGGCCGATGTGACTGTAAGCGAGAAAATTTCCGCGATTGCCAACGCGCGTTTTGCCATCGCTTTTGGTGCTGCGATTGACCGTGCAAAATTCGCGGAACGTATTTTCGTTGCCAATTTCCAGATAGGTCGGTTCGCCCGCGTATTTTAAATCCTGCGTTTGCTGGCCGATCGAACAGTAGGCATAAAATTTATTTTCCC
This sequence comes from Verrucomicrobiota bacterium, assembly GCA_003220155.1. GTDB lineage: Bacteria > Verrucomicrobiota > Verrucomicrobiia > Chthoniobacterales > UBA10450 > AV69. The sequence continues at coordinate 1,032 of QHRO01000013.1, read as the reverse complement.
TCCCGGCCCGCATCGGTCCGCAAAGGGTGACATGATGTTGCAGCCAGCATCCTTCACCGAGCATGACGTCGGAACCGACGATGCAATACGGACCAACGATTGTTCCCGCGCGCAGTTCTGCCTTTGAATCAACGATTGCGCTCGGATGAATTTCGACGCCGCTCATGATTAAAATGACGAAGGACGAATGACGAATGACGAAGGGTTTCGACATCGGTGCTTCGGCACTCTTTCGTCATTCAACGCCAGTCCGGCTCGGACTATTTGTGCTTCGTCATTCACTTCATTTATCCAGGAACGTGAACATGAGATCACCTTCGGAAACGACGGCGTCGTTCACCACGCAACTGCAACGTGCTTTCGCCAGCCGATTGCTGCGCGCTTTGATCAATTCCGCGTGAATGAAGAGCGTGTCGCCTGGAAAAACTGGCTTGCGAAATTTCACTTCGTCCGCGCTCATGAAATAACCGATTCGACTCGCGCTCTTTGCCAGCTTCATCAATAAAATGCTTGCGACCTGTGCCATCGCTTCGACCTGAAGGACGCCAGGCATCACCGGGTGGCCAGGGAAATGCCCGGCAAAATACGGTTCATTCACCGTTACCGTTTTCATTCCGGTGCATTTCGTTTCCCCCTCGAAGCCCAGAATTCGATCGACCATCAGGAATGGGAAGCGATGTGGTAGAATTTCCATCACTTGATTAATATCGAGACCGCCTTCTCCCGGTGGAAAGGTCCGCGGAACGGAAAGCGCAGTGATCTTGGCGTGTTGTTTCACGATCGCCCGCGCCAGTTCCGCGTTGGCGGCATGACCCGGCTTTACCGCAATGATATGCCCGCGAATGCGAGTGCCGATGAGCGCGATATCGCCGATGATGTCGAGAATTTTGTGCCGCGCGAATTCATCGGCAAAACGCAACGGTTCCTTACTCAGGACAGCATCGCCCCGAACCACAATGGCGTTTTCCAAACTTCCTCCTTTAATCAAATTCTTCTCCATCAGGGGCGCGACTTCTTCGTAATAAACAAAGG
>QHRO01000012.1 GCA_003220155.1 Verrucomicrobiota bacterium | reverse complement strand
ATATTTAGATGTTGCATATGCGACAGTGGAATGTTAACTCGCGACGAAGGCGGCCGCGGGCAAATTGCCTCTCAGGCTCTCGAGTCTGAAGCGCTCGCGTTGCGCAGCCGCCGCGCGACCTCCTCGGCATTGGCACGACTGTTAAATGCCGAAACCCGAAAGAAGCCTTCCCCTCTCGAACCAAAACCGCTCCCGGGTGTGATGACGACATTTAATTCACGCAACATCCAGTCAAAGGTTTGCCAACTCGTTTTGCCGGGCCGCGTTTCCACCCAAATGTAAGGCGCATTTGTGCCGCCATGGACTGCGAAACCGGCGGCGCGGGCCGCGTCGCTGAGAATCCGCGCGTTGCCCATGTAATGATCGATGAGCGCGCGCACTTGCTCACGACCTTCCGGGGAATAAAGCGCCTCCGCGCCGCGTTGCACCGGATAACTCACGCCATTTGATTTCGTGCTCCAGCGCCGATGCCAAAGCGGGTGGAGCGCTAATTTTTTGCCGTTTTCAGTTCTGGCAAGAACAGACTTTGGCAAGACGGTAAAACCGCAACGAACACCGGTGAAGCCACCAGTCTTGGAGAAGCTGCGAAACTCAATCGCGCATTCGCGCGCACCATCAATTTCGAAAATCGAATGGGGAATCTCGGGACCGCTGATGTAGGCTTCGTAGGCGGCATCGAACAACAACAGCGAATCATGGTCCCGCGCGTACTGGACCCAATTCGTCAGTTGCGCACGCGACGCCACCGCGCCGGTTGGATTGTTGGGAAAACAAAGATAAATGACGTCCGCGTGTTCCCGCGGAGGTTCCGGAACGAAATTATTCTCAATCGTGCAGGGTAAGTAGAGAATGCCTTCGTAGCTGCCATCGGTCCGGACTGGTCCGGTATGCCCCGCCATTACATTGGTATCGACGTAAACTGGATAGACCGGATCGCTAATTGCGATCCTATTTTGTTCACCCAGAATATCGAGAATGTGACCGCAGTCGCATTTCGAGCCATCCGACAGAAAAATTTCGTCATCCGCGATGTCGATTCCGCGATCGCGATAATCAAATTGCGTGATTTTAGTGCGGAGAAATTCGTAACCTTGTTCGGGCCCGTAGCCACGGAAGCTTTCACGATTTCCGAGCTCTTCGGCCGCAGCTTTCATTGCCTCGATCGCAGCCCGTGGCAACGGCTCGGTCACGTCACCGATGCCACAACGAATTAATCGCCTGGCTGCGTCGGGGTTTTCTTCTGAGAATCGGCGGACGCGTCGCGCGATCTCCGGAAATAAATAACCAGCCCGAAGTTTAAGATAATTTTCGTTTAGATAAGCCACGACCCTAATCGCTGTTCTTACTCCAGAGTGTGTAAGCCGAATTGGCTAGTTCTGGAATTGAAACTTGATGGAGTCCCCAGCCGGCAGCGAGTTTTCGAAAACAGGCGTGGGAACATAACTGCGCACCGCGATGACGCGATCGGCCTGTTGCAATTCCTGCAAGATCGCCATCGGCAATTCGTTCGGCCAATTCCCATTTACGGCATTCGTGTCCAGCTCGAAGAAAGGTGAGCGGCCGAAATAATTCTTCGCACGGTAGACGATGGTCGGATCCTGCGGGCTAACGACAACGCCGTCGAGATGGCGCGCGAGCGCAACAGCGGTGTCATATTTTTCGTCACCATGTCGCACTGAGAGAAGTGCGACTGTTTGGTCGAATTGGAGAAAGAACGAAGCGAGAATGGCCAGGGCAATGGCGATGGCCGCAACAAAACTTCGTTGGATCGATAACGAGCGCAACCAGCCGAAGATCCCGTCCAATCGCGCAACGAAGAGCGCAGTCATGGCGAGATAGGCGAAGAGGAGCGAGTTATAGCCGCCGCCGCTCTTACAAATTGTCCAAATGGAAATGGGAATGAGCACGACGAGGGCGGACAAGATCCAGCGCTCGAGTGGCGTGATCGCGTGGCGCGATCGCCAGATCGACCAGAGGGCGATGAGAAAGATCGGGAATGTGGCGAACAAATACAACGATACGTTGAAGGCGCGTTCGGGGTAGACTTTGATCGACGCCGGAATTGTTACCATGGCGGCAAACATTTGCCGCCAGATCGAACGGATGGCGGCGAGCGCGAGCAAGATTGATATAGTCGGCGCGAGCGCCGGGACGAGCTCGCGAACTTGCAGCGGCCTTCTCCACGTCACGGCTTAAACGAACGGAATAGCGCGAAGGCGGCACTGGTTTGCTTGCACAGCGTGGCACAAAGAAAAAGTGCGATGGAAGCAAGAGAAAGGAGCAATGAGCTTTTTCGAGTGGCCCAAAAGTAGAGAGCAACGATGGCCAGAAGCGCGGCAAGCACGTTGAAGCCGAAGACTTGAAAGACGCCGGCGAGCAGAACGGTGAGCAGCGGCCCGTACATGTGGGTGGCGTGTGCGGTTTCGCAAACAGGAAGTCCAGTATTCAGGCGCACGGCTTCCATGACGACGGCTGATTCCCACGGGCTGAGCGGGACACGGTCGGACAGTTGCACGGCCGCGGCACAAATCGTGGCCAAGCCGAGAATCACCAGGACGACCAGGAATGGCAATCGCGAGACAAACGCGCGATTGTTTTCCACTACGATTCGTAATTCTTCGTTACTTCGTCCCAATTCACCACGTTCCACCAGGCTTTGATGTAATCGGGACGACGGTTTTGATAGTTCAAATAATAAGCATGTTCCCAAACGTCGACGCCGAGGACCGGCGTGTTGCCATCCATCAGCGGGCTATCCTGATTTGGCGTCGAAATCACTTCGAGTTTGCCGCTCTTGTTTTTGATCAACCACGCCCAGCCGCTGCCGAAACGTCCGACGCCGGCAGCTGCAAATTTCTCCTTGAACTGATCGAAGCTGCCAAAGGTTGATTTCATATCATCGGCTAGCTTCCCTTTTGGCTCGCCCCCTTTCCCAGGGCCCATGATCTTCCAGAAGAAAGAGTGATTGGCGTGACCGCCACCATTATTACGGACGGCGGTGCGAATGGCCTCGGGCACGGCATTCAAATCGCGAATCAAATCTTCGACGGATTTCTTCGCCAGCTCAGGTTGATCCTTCAGCGCGTTGTTAACGTTGGTGATGTAAGCCTGATGATGCTTGGTGTGATGAATTTCCATCGTGCGCGCGTCGATGTGCGGCTCGAGCGCGTCGTATGCGTAGGGAAGTTTTGGTAATTCGTAAGCCATAATAAAGACTCTTCGGCGCGAACGGCGGCGCGTCAATTATGTCTGTCATCCCGAGCGTAGTCGAGGGATCCCGTGGAAGTTAGTTTAAAGCTTTCGCAACGGGATCCCTCGGCTGCGCTCGGGACGACGGTCGGTCAGTTGCAGCGGAAAAAGCTCGGCGGATGACCCAAGCCGCGGCGGTAATTCACGTAGGTGGCGAGCGCGAGGAGCGGGAAATTTTGCCGGTACATGTCGTATTTTAAGTAAAACACGCCGGGGAAACCGGTACCGGTGATTTGCGGTTCGTTCCACGACCCGTCTGCCTGCTGGGTCGAAAGAAGATAACGCAAGCCGCGTTGCACGCTCAGCCGGTTAAGATCGCCACACGCGCAAATGCCCATGATTGCCCAGGCCGTTTGCGAAGCAGTGCTTTCGCCTTTTCCTTTGGCCGAAGGATCTTCGTAGGTGGCACACGTTTCGCCCCAGCCACCGTCGTCGTTCTGACAACTTTCGAGCCAATCGCGTCCGCGCAGAATCCAGTCCTGTGTCATGTCCTGTCCAATGGCGCGCAGCCCGCGCAGGACCTGCCAGGTGCCATAAATATAATTCACGCCCCAGCGTCCATACCACGAGCCATCGTCTTCCTGGGTGGCGATCAAATACCGAATCGCGCTCTCTACGCTCGCATCGTGCTGGTTGAAGTTGATGTAACCGAAAAGCTCAAGTGTCCGCGCCGTCAGATCGCTGCAAGTCGGATCCAGAATCGCGTTGTGATCGGCGAAGGGCATATTTTCAAGCCAACCATCAATCACATCCTTATCGAAAGCGGCCCAGCCGCCATCGCGACATTGAAAGCTCAGTTGCCAGGCCAGAGCACGCTGGAACAAATCTTCGTAGCCGTTTTTATCCTTCGGATGAACCAGGCGGAGCGCCATCAGCACCATCGCAGTGTCGTCGGTATCCGGATAATAAACATTATTATATTCAAAGGCCCAACCGCTGGCTTCGGGATGAGGATTGTTCTTCGCCCAATCCCCCCGGATTCGAACTTCTTTGTTCGACAACCATGCAGCCGCTTTCTGCAAAGAAGGGTGCTCGGCAGGTAGGCCGCTTTCCGCCAAGGCGATGATATTAATGGCGGTGTCCCAAACCGGCGAAAGACAGGGCTGAATCCGAAAATCTTCCGGATCGTTGACGAACAATCCTTCGAAATCCTTTTGCGCCTTTGCCAAGGCCGGATGGCTGTTCGGATAACCGAGGGCGTGCAGGGCAATGAGCGCATTGAGCATTGCCGGGTAAACGGTGGCCAGGCCATCGCTGCCATCGCCGATGCGCTCCATCATCCAGCGCTCGGCTTCCTCGAGCGCGAGCCGGCGAAATGGTTTCCAGGGAATTCGATGCAGCATCTTGAGCGCGTCGTCTCCGCGGAGAAATAAATTGCGCCAGGTAAAGGTCCGTTCGTCGCGCGGCAGCCGGAAGTCTTTGTGCTCGGTCCCGAGCGGATACAACTCGTGCAGTTGTTTTTCGCCGGGCAACTCGCGCGTCGGCTTGAAATGATTGATGATGGCGAGCGGCACCAGCATGGCGCGGCTCCACGATGACATTTTGTAAATGTGAAACGGCGCCCAGGTTGGCAACAGAATCATTTCCACCGGTATCGTTGGCAGATATTTCCACGGAAACTGGCCCAGGAGCGCTAGATAAAGCTTGCTGAAGGTGTTTACGCGGGGGACGCCGCCGAGTCGCAAAATGTTGGCGCGCGCTTCGCGCATGAATGGCAGATCGGCTGAATAGCCGGCAAGTTTCAGAGCGAAGTAAGCTTTGACGGAAGCGTTAATTTCACTGGGCCCGCCAAAATAAATGTTCCAGCCGCCATCGGGCAATTGCCGCTGCAGGATATGTTGGGTGCAACGCTCCTGAAGATCGCGATCGACCTCGCCCAGCCAATG
>QHRO01000011.1 GCA_003220155.1 Verrucomicrobiota bacterium | reverse complement strand
TTGTGCCCGGGTACGAGATCTCCGCTTCCTCCCACGTCTTGCCGTCGTCCGTACTAATCTCGACCTTTGAGATTCCGCGGTCGCCGCCAAAGGCCATTCCGCGCAGCTCGGCCATCCTGCCGAGAATAAACGGTTGTGCAAAGTGATCGCCCGCGACCTGCGGCGCATCGAAACGAGAATGTGTGGGGATCGCGTCTCCGAGACGGCCCCAGCCTTGTTGCTTGTAAAAACCGCAGCCATGGCGCCGATGGAGACGCGCGTCCGCTTCGTCGAGCAGTTCAATCCGCGTCAGCCACTTTGGGTTTTTCTCGCCATATAATCCCGGAACAATGAGCCGCAGCGGAAAACCGTGACCCTGCGGCAACGGTTCGCCGTTCATTTCGTAGGCGACAAGGGTGGTAGGCTCCATTGCCTTTTCAAAGCGGAATGTCTCGTAATAGCCGTCGGCAGCGCGGAACAGCACCGTCGTGACATTCGGTTTGGGCTTCACCTGCGCGAGGAGCCTCGGCAACGGCACGCCTTTCCACATCGCATTGGAGCAGAGTCCGCTGCCAATTGCATAGGAAATACAAAGAAGCGTTGTCTCTTGTTCGACGGCTGGCATCGCTGCGATATCGGCAAAGCTGTAGACTTGCGGGTTCTCGACCTGGCCAACAATGTCGAGCCGCCATGAATCGCGGACGATCATAGGGTCGATGAGATTTTTTGAGACTTGGTAAAATTCATCACGCGGGCGAATCGGTGTGATCTTCTGCACTCCTGGCCCGCCGTACTGTCGGCCGTCGTAGGCGAATGTGCCGATCCGGTAAAGCCGGCGCAGTAATCCGTCCAGCGCTATGGAGAGCGCGGCGCCGATCCCTAGCGCGAGGAAACGTCTCCGGCCGGTCGTGCGCACGCCCGCGCTTTTGGCACTGCTCTGTGCGGGGCGCGCCGAGATCAGCGCGTGGAAAAGCATGATGCCGAATCCACACACACTGAACGAAATCAGCATTTCGAGCGAAGCGATGATTCGTGCGCGGGCTGGCGGCAGCCCATGATAGTTCGTGATCAGCGTCGGCCACAGCAGGATTACGAACAGGGCAGTAGCCACCAGCACACCGGGCACGATCAACCGCCATCCGCGCGCGTCGAAAATTCCAGGATCTACGTTGTCCGAGCGTTGACGCTGCTCAAGTCGATTCAAGTACCACGAGTAAATAACTCCGCCGATCGCTGCAACGGCCACTTGTCCGGCCAGTGCGCCATAAACACCCTGCAATTTCAGTGGCGTGTAACCACCGGCTTTTACCAGCGAGCCAATGAAGAACTCAACCGTCAGCAGCGGAAAGAGCCGATCAAAAATCAGCTCCGTAGGCGTCGGCCAGCCGAACGCGAGACGCAAAATGCCCATCGTGACAAGCATGGCAACAGCCGCGAGCACGCCGGCGACGATGCCGACGAGAAGAACACCAAGAAAGGATCGCGCTGCGGTTGACTCTGCAGTTGTGTTCATGGCGCAGGAGTCATTCTCGCCGCCGGGCAGGTTGCCGACGCGCAAGCATGAAGTGTTAGTTGGTCGCCTGTTATTAGCCGGTTTGGCTCAGTTCGGTAAAGAAAGTTTATCTCAGCGCGTCGCGCGAATCGAGATGCCTCCCACCCTTCGTGGGTTTCAACTGGTTCCTCAAGCAGTAATGGCATTGTTGCGTTTGGTTGTATCAGAAATTTGGTCGCGATTCCACGGTGCCGCGCCGGTTTCAGTTTGGGTGTGCGCGAGAGCGCGTTGATCGAGGTACTGCACGAAATCTTTCGAGAAGAAGACGTCCAGCGCCCAGTCAATCGCCACGCGGACCTTCTTTTCCATGCGTGGCAGTTTGCTCCAATAAATTCCGCGCCACAGAAACCAGGCGAGGAATCCGGAGAAGTTCACACCCAGAATTCGCGCGACGCCTGTCCGGCGACCGATCGCCGCCAGCAGGCCGAGCGTTTTAAAGCTGAATGGCCTTTTCGGTCTGCCATAAACGTCCGCCATTATGTTCTGCGCGAGAACTTTTCCTTCGCGCGAAGCATGTTGAGCGGTGGGCGGACAAAAGCCGCCCGTCGCAGAATCCGGCACCAACGCGCAATCACCGAGCGCCCAAAGTCCCAAAACGCCTTCCACCTCCAAATTCGCATTGACTTTGATTCGGCCGCGCTCCTTTCCGCACGCCACCAAGTCCAGGATCGGATTCGGGGATACACCGGCAGTCCAAATCAATGTCGAGCTGCTGATGCGCTCGCCGGTGCTGAGCTCGATTTCGTTCGGGCGAACAGCCGCGACTTTGGCTTTCGCATAAATCTCGACCCCGCGCTCCCGCAGTTTCTTGTCGGCATAGCGGCCGAGCTTTTCGCCGAGCTCTGGCAAAATAAATTCACCCGGATGCACGACAACAATGCGTAGCATCTCCTCTTTCAGGTTTGGGTAAAACGGAAGCGCGTCGCGCAGAAAATCATTAATGCTCGCGATTGTCTCCACGCCAGCAAAGCCGCCGCCCGCGACGACGAAAGTCAGCAGGGCTGGGCGAGCCGTTTGCGCACACTCGGTGTCGGCTTCTTCTAAATGCGCGATCAGGCGGTTGCGCAATTGGATGGCATCGCCAAGCGATTTCATTGTTAGCGCGCGCTCAGCCACCCCGGGAAGATTGAAGAAATTTGTGACCGCGCCGAGCGCGAGGACAAGATGGTCGTACTCGAGATCGTGTGAATGACGGTCGAAACCGTGTGAGACCGTCACACGCTTGCCCTGGATGTCGATCTTGTCCACATCGCCGCAAAAAAAGTTTACATGACGAAGCATCTTACGAACGGGGTTAACGATGTTCGTCAGGTCCAGATCGCTCGCGGCGATCTCGTGCAACATTGGGGTGAACAGAAAAAAATTCTCCCGGTTGACAACCGTCACTTCTAACCGCGGATCGCGACGTTTCTCGAATTGCAGCGCGGCATAAAGACCGCCAAATCCACCGCCGAGAATGAGGACGCGAGTTTTAGTACCGGCCATATGACTTCAGAGCACGCTGCGCTCGAGGCGCAGCAATTCGCCTAACGACCAAGCCTGAAATGGGCAGCCGCGGGCAGTGTGCGGCTGCTCGGCATCGCAAATTTCGGAAATATGGCCGAGCCCTGCTTCATCGAGATGTCGATAGAGAGGTGGAAGGAAACGGGCACGCGCTTCTTCTTTCGCCACTTTAGTATTACCGCGCACGCGCACCCAAGCTTCAACAAACGCGCCGCTCAGCCAGGGCCAAACCGTTCCTTGATGATAGCTCCCGTCACGCTGTGCAACGCTTCCGCCATAATGTGCGGTGTAACCCAGCTCGCCTGGAGCCAACGACCGCAGTCCGACAGGTGTCAGCAACAACATCTCGACTGCGTCAATCACGCGACGCGCCTTCTCTTCCGATAGCAACTGTAGCGGCAATCCTCCAATCGCGAAGATTTGGTTTGGCCGAAACGTAAGATCGACGTTCCCGGCGCGATGATCGCAGTCGATTACGTCCGCGAGATGGCCAGCTTGATCATTCCAAAATTTGTTTTCAAATGCCGCGCGGCCTTTCTCAAACAATGGCTGCCACCGCGCAGAAAATTTTCCGCCAATCGCCAGCGCGTTTAACCACAGCGCTTGAATTTCGACGGGTTTTCCGATCCGCGGAGTGATTTCACGACCGTCCACGCGGGCGTCCATCCACGTTAGCTGCTGGCCGTGTTCACCGGCCGCAAGGAGTCCGTCGTCTTCCGCGCGAATGCCGAAACGGGCTCCAGCGGAGTAGCCTGCAAGAATCGCCTCAACCGCAGCGCGCAATTGTTCGGTGTGACAATCGTCGGTTAATCCGGGCCGTTTCTCCGCCGCCAACAGATAATCGCCAACAGCAATGATGTACCAGAGTGATGCGTCAACGGAGTTGAACTCAGGCTGCTCGCCCGAGTCGGGGAACCGGTTCGGCAGCATGCCTTGTGAAACGGTGCCAGCCCATTCGACCAAAATGTCGCGCGCGTCTTCGAGCCGACCGGTGGCGATGCAGAGACCGCGCAATGCGATGAACGTATCGCGTCCCCAATCACCGAACCATGGGTAACCGGCAATGAGCGTTTTGCCGTTCCCTCGTCTAACGAGATATGCATCGGCGGCACATTCCAACGGAGTGCGAAAATTTTCTCGGCGATGCCGCTCGTTCGTTCTGACTTGGGCGTAACGCGCTTCGATGGATTCGATGTCGGTGATCGCGTGTCCTTCAGCGGCGAGCATGAGCACCGCCGGGTTTTTGGAAACTGAAAAAGTCAGAATGGCAGGCGAAGCGAGATCCTCAACGGCATCAAGTCCACGCGCCTGTTCTTCCGCATAAAGAAAATTCCGATACCACGTGGGTTCGTGCGTGTACTCACCGTTCGAGAATGCAACTACTGCCGGAACGCCATCGTAAGGTCGACACGTTGCACGTTCGCTGTTGACATCGACTTGAAATCGAAACGAACCGTTCTCGTGATGGGTTGAATGAAAATCGCGACCGGAGAAGAACGGTCGCACTTTCAGTTTCACCGAAGTCGAATCGGCATTAACGAGCTTCCACGAAAGCATCACCGCTGATTGTCCGTGTGGAACAAAGATTTCCTGTTCAATGATCAGATCGTCCGTCAGGCGATATCGCCAGCGCGGCCAGGGTTCGTACTCAAATGATTCGATGCGCGAGGCGCCGTTTGGGTGAACGATATCGGGCGCGTAGCGTTGTG
>QHRO01000010.1 GCA_003220155.1 Verrucomicrobiota bacterium | reverse complement strand
CGGAATAGGACAAGCCGCGGATAGGACATCCGTGGGGCGCACAGGCTTTAAAGCCTGTGTTCCGTTGGCTTGATGCGCCGATTGTTATTGAGACGTTTCCCGGACAGGCCTAGACCTTGATCATTCGTGCAGTTCGTCAGCGAATGAAGGATCGAACTCGACTTGCCCCGGCCATACTTTTCTTGGCCGGCATTCTCATCCTTTGCCCCGCTTTTTCGTTTGCTCAGAGCAGAACGATAAGACTAAACGAAACCGCGTTCGCTTATGCTGAAGAACTAATCGCTCAGGGACGTGTTGTCATTGATAAGAAAAATGCGTGGAGAGATCATCATCCGATGGCGGAGGACGAGAACGAGTTCATTCGCGCGCACGGATTCGCTCAATACAGCAAATGGCATCTCGGGATCGATGAGACCCATGCCGAAGCGACCAAAGCCAGATACAAGTTTCCGTTCGGGGATTTCAAAAATGTTCATCGCTGCGGTCTGCTCGCGGTGAAGAGCAGAGCACATCAGTTCGGCTATGCCGACATCGAAAAGGCAGCTACCCAGCTAATCGAGATTATTAATTCGAAAAAGGAAAATCAGCCCGGCGCGGAACACAGACTGCCAGTCAGTGCGCCCAGCGGAGTTGCACTTCGCTGAAGAGACAAACCAGTTCAATCAGGAATCCCAGCTGCTCAAAAACCCGTCGATCAACTCTGGCAGGTCGTCGCTGTAGCCGCCTTCGAGAATTGCGGCGGTTGGAATTTTTGCGTCAGCAAGCCATTTGCCGAAAGTCGCGAAATCGTCGCGTTCCAATGTCATTTGAGTAATTGGGTCGTGCTTATACGCATCGAACCCCGCTGAGACCAGCAGCAACTGCGGCTTGAATCCGAGTAACTTTTGCAAGGCTTGCTCCGCGGCACGCACATGGTTGCTGCGCGAAGAGTAAGGTGCGATCGGAAAATTCAAAACATTTGCGAAGGATTTTGTTCCCGTGCCCGGCCAGCCCGGGTATTGGTGAATCGACGCGAACATGATCTTTTCATTATTCGCTACCAATGCCTCGGTGCCATTGCCATGGTGTGCGTCGAAATCCCAAATCGCCACCCGCTCAATCTTCCCTTTTACCGCGGTCCTTGGCCGCGGCCCGGCGTCGGCGACGCCGGTTACAGCGAGAGCATCAAGCGTCGCGACCGCAATGTTGCTGAAGTAACAAAACCCCATCGCGCGATCGCGCAGGGCATGGTGACCGGGCGGCCGCATCAAACTGAAGGCGCGTTTCCCGCCGATTGCTGCGCGTGCTGCTTCCATCGCGGCGCCCGCTGATTGCCGGGCGTAGAAATCGATGTTGGAATGGGCTGGAGTGTCGAGATCGAAATCCTGGTTCGCATTCGCTATCCGCGCGAGATGCTCGCGCGAGTGTGCGCGCAACAATTCCTGATCGGAGGCCGCGCGTGGTTCGCGCCATTGCCAGTGACCGTGCCGACTCTTCAAAAGCGACACGGTCCGTACAATCCGCTCCGGCCGCTCCGGATGACCGGGCCTGCCGTACTCGGTACAACGTGGGTCGTGAAAAATTTGCACGCGATTTTGTTAGCGCGATTTCACAGACGCGACAAACTCCGCCTTATTGTGATTCCAGGTCTAATCGAAATGATGGAGCGCATGCCTTTGGTCGGTAGTCATACACCGCCGCGACAAGAGAAAACTTTTTTTCAATGGTGTTGTTAGTGAGCTTGCTGTTGCCGTATCCGTCCGGGCAATAGAGATAGATTTCGCGATTCAAAATTCGAAATCGTTCCCGTGTCGTGGCCAAATCTTCCAGCACCCTGGCCGCGGTTTTCGGTGGAGCATCGGACAAGAATGTTACGTGTAATTTGGAAAGGTCGATCCCCTACACTCTCAGCAACGGATTGGCGCGAACAATTTGCGCCAGCTCCTTTGACATCTTGATCAAAACCGGGACGATAAAACCGAAATCGCGCTGGATTTTTGCCTCGATCGTTCTGGTCAATTCAGACTTTCGTTCCGATTGAAAAACAACGTTGCCGCTGTGCACATATGTCCTGACTTCACCGAAGCCCAGAGCCGCAAACGATGCCCGCAATCGCTCCATCTTGACCACTTTACCGCGCCCGACGTTGATTCCGCGCAGCATCGCAATGTAGGTCATCATTATTGCTTCCCATCCAATTTTGCCGTCGATGTTTTCGGCCGTCTTTCTAAAATTTTCCTTGAATTGCCAATTTGTTCCCGTTAGAAGACAAGTGAAACTCTGTTCGCAAAACCGCACACGAAGACAGCGTTAACGCTATGAAAATCTCGCGAATTGTTCTCGCCGTCTTATTCGCATTGGCTGCAAGTGCCAACACCCTTCGCGCTGTGCCCTCCCTTCCAACATTTAGCTTTCACGAGAATGGCAATGGCCAGCTCGAACTTCCCCTTCTCTTTGGCGGCGGCGTCATTCCCTTACCTGGCACGCTCACATCCGATCCCGGACCGGGCGGGCTGGCGAGTGCTCTGGCTTTTACGGCGCACCCTCAGGTGGCCCCCTTTCCGGTGGGCGATGTGGTGCTGCTCGACGCGAGCGGCCACGTTTCCGACATCCTGCGGTTCGATCCGGAAACAAGCCCCGCACCAGGAGCGCCCCAGCTAATCTTCTTCTATTCGAACGATCACGCGGGTCTGCTGGCTGACACGGGGCTTCCCTCTCTGATGTTTAGCAACACGGTGACTATTCAGGAGAACGCGTACGGTCCAACCATTTATACCCCAGGTGAAGGCCAGCCAGGCTTCTCTACCGATTCGCCTCTGGGAGATAGCTTCCTCATATTCTCGACACCGGACACAGGATCGACGCTCTTGATCCTAGGCGCGGCCAGTGCGGGGTTCGTGTTCCTCCGCTGGAAAATGCCAGCGGTGTGACCTCCGCACATGCTGAATCACGTTAATCACTCTGCCAGCACGGCGGAGAGATAACGAATCTCATCGCTAACATCTGCTGGGTCTTGCACGATATGCGCGACCTCGTCGCGCAGAAGCAAGCGATAACGTTGCCGCAAGTTATGCATTTGCCTTTTTACCATCGATCCTGCGCCTCTTGCGCTCATAACCTCGGCGGCACCTAGCCGCAGGGTCTCGGATCTTCGGTTCAAAGCTTATCCAAATACAAGCGTTTGGGTGCAGGCGAAAGCAGATGAGAACCTTACGAATCGTAATCTTCTATCTAGTTCCTGTGACCGGAGCTACCTCGTGGCTATTTCGAGTAGCTCGGTCGGCGCTGGACTCGGCAGCTGCATCAGCTCGATCGTCGTGCCGTCGGGTCGGTTGCGGTCGGCGGGGCGTGATACTCCAGCAACTCGATCTTATGTCCGGCGCCTTGAGCACGGCGATGGAAATGTCAGCACTATCGCCGGAAATCGCGGGCAATATTATGAGATGGGTGATCCTCAGTTGGATCAGGTGCGCACTCGATGGCGTGACCGCGATATTACTACTTGGTGCCGCAGCACAGCCTGATACCAAAAGCTGAACATTTGCGGCGACTATCAGGAGTCTGCCGAGAAGAGTCTCCACTCGCCGGGAATTCCTTTGAGCTGGTGGACGCCGCGATCTTGAAAATTAATTCCGGAACCTGACACCAGATCTTTAACGGTTCCGGAGACAAACACACCTCCGGGCTCGGCCTTCGCCATGATGCGCGCGCCGGTGTGGATCGCGATGCCGCCGACATTGTCGCCCATCAATTCGCATTCGCCGGTGTGCACTCCCGCGCGTACTTCGATACCGAGTTGTCTGACAGCGAGCGCGATTGCGAGCGCGCAGCGCACCGCTCGCGCCGGACCGTCGAAGGTCGCGAGAAAACTGTCGCCCGTGGTGTTGGTTTCCTTCCCGCGGAAGCGCGCCAATTCCTTTCGCACAATGGCGTAGTAGGAGTTCAAAAGATTGCGCCATGGCGTATCGCCAAGCTCTGCTGCGCGCTCGGTTGAAGATGCAATATCGAGGAAGAGCACGGTAGCGAGGATGCGATCGAAGGAATCGATCGGGCGCTCGCCGGTTATGAATTCCT
>QHRO01000009.1 GCA_003220155.1 Verrucomicrobiota bacterium | reverse complement strand
ACATTCAAATGTCGCACCTGCAACACTCAAATGTTAACAGGCGTTTCAAAGTGGCGTTGGCGACGCAGATTGCGGTCGAATACCCTCATCCTAACCTTCTCCCATCGGGAGAAGAGAAACATTCAGCAGCGACCACTGAACATCGAAGCGGAAGCGTTCAGAGTTGCTCTGTGGGTTCAGCAGTAGGGACTTGTTGGAAACGGTAGCCGTGAAGTTGGATTTCTCGGGCAAATACTCTTTCCACAATCTGGCGTTGCTTCGGATTTAATACCGACTGATACGGTGTGCGATCGGTTCGGAAGTGACCCTTTTTTCTGACGCCCAAGTCGCCTTCGAAGGGCACGTTCAAGCGCGCAAAAACCTCGGCAAGTTCGTTGGTCAAATTTTCATAACGAACAACTCGATCGACCATAATTCTTGATCCGGATGGATCGGTGTAACGCGGGTAATTGATCGGGAACTTGGCTCTGGTGAAGTATTGATCGAGGGAGAGGGCGCCGCCTGCACGGTAAGCGTGCATGTGGTAATGCGACAAAACCTTATCCCACGGGTTGCGTTCGACGCAAAACTTGAAATAACTGTTCCAGACGGCGGAAGGAACGCGTAATCGAACAAGCCAGGCCGGCATATGATTGTAAAAGCGCTCGTGTCGAGCGAGGAGGCAGCGCCAGGCAGACCGCGGCCCGAATGGGATACGCAGGATTTCAGAGATGGATCTAGCGGATCCTTCGTGGTTACGCGGCTGGTGTCCCTCGATGGGGGAGCGAACGGGGTAAGGACGTCATCCGGCCCGCAATGCTGCGACAGAAATACTTCAAGGCTTGTCCCTGCGGTCTTGACCGTTTTAATAAAGATGAATTTGTGCTTGTGAGAAATGATCATCGGCGGGCTTTGACGACCATCGCTGGGGAGGCAGTCAATCGTAGGATTGTTAGCTGCCCGCCGAGCATATCGCAACCCGCGAATGCCTGAGAGACGCGGACGACTTTAAAGCGCCAATCGAACGATTCTTAAGTTTCAACGATGACGCGATGGAAGGGCTAAAGATCCGGCCAAAAGACCGATGGTTTGCGTTATCGTCCTGGCGCGGGAGTATTCCGCTAATGGCGTTACGTATTCGTCAAAGCGTTGTCCGGGGCGAGATCGATAATCGCCGGCGCGGACGCGTTGAGGGATGGATCACACTCGTCGGGGTCGAGCGACCACTGATGCTGGAATTGACGGGAAATTGTTTACGCGATCTGGCGGGATCTGTCGTGCGATTTGAAAATCCGCATCCGCTGGCAACGGAGGACGAGAAGAACCTGCCCACGCCTTTGCAGCGTGGTGTTGCCGGCGAGATCACGGCTTCGCGCAAAGTGCGCGTGCTCGATGTGCCGCTGGAAGAAGCGACGCGCCTAACGAGATCTGGTACGCAGCCGCCAGAACATTCTGCCAATGCCCTTTATCTGGAATGGTTCAGCGAAGCCAATGGCCGTGTGGTGATTGAGAGTAGCGACTATGAAATCGATGTTTCACCGGCGGAGTGGAAGCTTTCGCCGGAAGATGAGGAGCAGCAAATTGCTTCCTGCAATGAGGCGCTGCGCGCCTGGCTGGAACAGCTCGATCAAATCGATTTGCCGAATCCTGAAGAATGGGAATTTGAAATTGAGGATGAACAACCGCTGGATGAATTCGGTTACGAGAAGTTCATGCGCGAATCGGACGCGCGCACGGACAAGTACATGAAGCTGTTCGAAAAGTATGAGGGGCATCCGGATCGCGAAAAAATCGTGGCGCGTGAAATGGGTTGGACCTGGCTGGAGGAGGCGTTGGAAGCGGACGAGCGGGGAGCACTTCCCAAGCGCGAACGAGAAGAGATTCCGCCGTTGGAGCCAAATCCGTTGACCGAAGGAGTCGAGTGGGTGCGCGACAAGGATGGCCACATTCATCATCCGCTGACGAAACGTGCCTTCGAAAGCGGAGTCGCAATGTGGCATTTTTGCGATGATCGCGGTCTGCTTGAGGACAATGGCGATAGCGATCTCTTCGAAATGGTTTTTCAGTTTCAGACGGCAAGCGCAAAAATCGCGGGCGCGCTCGATAGCCTCGCTTATGATGAGGATGATTCTCGCGACGGCGGGTTCGTTGTCGCGGCCCTGAAACGGGCGCTCAATTATCTGCATACCAGCATGGCGGCGGCGGATAACGTTGCCCAAAAACAATTGCTTCCGCCCGAGCGACTGGATTCGTTTCGCGCCGAATTATTTGAGGTACGGGAGAAAATTCTCGAGTTGATGCAGCGATTTCGCGTCAAACGCTTTTGAGGCGTAGCACAGGCATCTTGCCCGTTGATTGGTAACGGCCGCAAAACAAGATGGACATTCTTAAGGCATGCTTCCGTAGATCTGGACGCGCAGAAGCGCGTCCCTCCATTCGGAACGGCTGAGTCATCTATGAGCAACGTTTGGTTAATTTGCTCGGCGAATGAATGTGCTCCGGCCTCGGGCTGAGACCGATAAAGCGCGCTGGAAGCGAACGCAAAGCCGGAAACCATTGAAAGAACTTGAGCAAAATTGGAAGCGAATCTCCGCTCTTGGATTCACGTCCCGTCACAACTCGGCGGTGAATGAAAGCCTGCATCGTCTGGATTACACGGGTAGGCCATTCGCGACGTTCTTGCACTTGCTTCAAATCAGCGACCGACACTGGCCCGGCTCTTAACTTTGCCGCCAGCAAATTTGCGGTCGCGACTGCGTCTTGTAACGCGAGGTTAATGCCGACGCCACCGGCGGGCGACATGGCATGGGCGCTGTCACCAATGCAAAGCAAGCCTTCGCGGTACCATTTTCGCAGACGGTTGATCTGGACGGTGAGGAGTTTGATTTTTGTCCAATCATCCAGCTCCGTGATTCGATCTTCCAAGAAAGGTCCGAGGCGAATGATGTCGCGATGCAAGGCGGGCAGGCCGCGCTGCTTGATCGCGTCAAGCTCGCCTTTTGGGATAACAAAACCGACTTGGAAATAATCGCCCCGGTCGAGGAGAACGAGCAGTTTCCCGTGGCGAAAAAAGCCAAGCGATTGTGGCGGGTCGTTTTCCCGTTTGGAAAGCCGCATCCAGAGGACATCGATCGGCACGCCGAATTCATCCATCTCGAGATTACTTTTCGTGTGCGTAATCGAATGGCGACCGTCGGCGCCAATTGTTAGGTCAGCCCGCACTTCACGCTGGCCGTCCGGAGTTTTCACCCGAACGCCCGCAATCCGATCGCTTTCAAAAAGCAGATCGATGACTTCATGTTGCATGTGCAGAGCAAAGGTAGGAAACCGTTTTGCTTGGCTGGAGAGAAAGTCGAGAAAATCCCATTGCGGCATGAAGGCGATAAATTTGCAGCGCGTCGGCAAACGCGAAAAATCGGCGATGGGAACCGCGTGACCGTTAAATATTCCGCGTATTTCGCGCAGTTCCTGGTGGGGTAACCGAAGAAATTCCTCGAGTAATCCGAGCTCATGCAAAAGCTCGAGAGTAGAAGGATGAATGGTATCGCCGCGGAAATCGCGGTTAAAATCGGCGTGTTTTTCCAGAACAACGACGTCCACTCCGGCACGTGCGAGCAAATAACCAGTCATCATGCCCGCTGGTCCGCCGCCGACGACGAGGCAACGGACGTGGACGTCAGGGAGCACGCCCATGAGTCACGCCAGCGTGCGAATTATGCTGAAGCTAATCACAAATGTCTGCAGTAGAAAGATGATGGCATAACATTGGTGGTAGCGTTCATTTTGCGTAACCGCAGCGGTCACTAGCCCAGCGAAATAGAGACTGTTGCTGATGAAGTACTGCGGCCCTAAGGCAAGAAAATGTGGGATGCCTTTCAGCAGGGTGTCCACGAAATCGACTGGCGTGAACAGGGCAAAGAGGACGAAAAACGCGCGGTGGTTAGAGTAATAGTGAGTTTTGTAATTGACGAACTCGTCCAAAGAAGACTCGGGCGGAAAAAGGACGATAGAAGCCAAGTATAAAATCGTGGGCGAAATCAGAACAAAGATAAAAAGGAAAAATGTCCACTGCTGCTGGTTGCGCCAGCGATAGAAAATCCACCACGCCACCACCAGATACAGAAACAGATTCGCCACCCAGACAGCATGCACCCAATAAAGCCGGCGCCGCGAGCGCGCCTGCAGCATCTCGCCGACGCCGGCTAGGACCCGCGTCATTCCCAAAGCCAGAATGATCGAGATGAGGACCGAAAGATAACTGAAGGCATCCATGGTATGCGCGTTGAATCGTTAAAAGCGTTACATCGTTATATCGGCTGCGCATGAAGTTTCTATCTTTTCGGAGGGGCGAGCTTCCCCTCCTCCTGGACGCGTAGAAGTGCGTCACCTCGTCGTGGTTCCGCGCTCTGCGCCGAAGGCGGAGGGACATGCTTCCGCATGTCCTGCTTTGCCCTTGCCATACCCGGGGGATTGGCGTAAGCGAACTCAACTTCTGATTGTTTAATCGATCATGAGCACGAGCATGAGCAGGATAAAATCGAAGTACGACGTCGTTATTCTGGGAGCGGGGCATAATGGCCTGGTCTCTTATTGGAAAAAAACGATTACATCGGTGGAGCGACTACTTCGCAGAAAGTCTTTCCCGATTATGACGCCCGACTCTCACGCTATTCCTATCTCGTTAGCCTGTTTCCGGAGAAAATCATTCGCGATCTCGGGTTGAACCTCGAGTTGCGACGGCGCGCGACCGGATCCTTCACCCCTTATGTCAAGAATGGAAAATATAATGGATTACTCTTGAGCAATCTCGATGACGAGGTGGGTCGCCAATCGATGATCGATCTGACCGGCAGCAACAAAGAGTTTGAGCAGTTAAAAAAGTTTTATAATCTCTCGCGCGTTTTCGCCACGCATTCCTGGGACAGCATGCTGGAACCCCTGATCGCGAAAGAAGAGTTTCGCCGCCGGTTTGATGTCGATGATATTTCGCGCGAAGCGTGGCGCAGTTTGGCGGAGGAGCCGCTTGGAGCTGCGATCGAGCGTTATTTGCAAAATGATCTGGTACGCGGGCTTGTCCTGACCGACGCGAAGATCGGTCTCTTTACGCATCCGCATGATCCATCTCTCGTCCAGAACCGTTGTTTTCTTTACCATCTGATTGGAAACAAAACGGGAGAATGGAAGGTGCCGGTGGGAGGAATGGGCGGGGTGGCGCGCGAACTGGAAGAAGCGGCCCGCCGAAGCGGCGCTGAATTTCTAACGGGTATTAGGATACGCGCTCTGGGATTGAATGGAAAAAGCTCCTCGGTTGAGTTCGAGATGGCGGAAAAAAAGGAGACAACCGAAGCGCGGTTTGTTCTCGTGAACTTCGGTCGCAACGTGCTGGCGAAGTTTACCGGCAAGCCGTTTCAGCCAGACGCGACCGATGAGGGCTCGGTCTTCAAGATCAACATGCTGTTGCGCAGGCTGCCGAAGTTGAAGTCGAAAAAGCACCCGGCGACCGAAGCGTGGTGCGGAACGTTTCACAGTGACGAAGGTTACGAGCAGATGAATCTGAGCTACGGGCAGGCCGCGCAGGGACGCCTACCAGACAAAACGCCTTGTGAAGTCTATTGTCATACCCTCACGGATGATAGCATTCTCGCTCCTGATTTGCGTGAACAAGGTTATCACACCATGACGCTGTTCGGGCTGGATGTGCCCTGGAGCTTGTTCGCGCGCGACAATAGGACGCTGCGGAAAGAAGCGGAGAAAAAATTCCTCGCCAGCATGAACCAGTGGCTGGAAGAGCCGCTGGAAGATTGTCTGGCGGTCGGCCGCGACGGCACTCTCTGCATCGAAAGCAAAAGTCCGGTTGATATCGAAGACTCGTTAGGAATGTATCATGGGAACATTTTTCACGACGCACCGACCTGGCCATTCGCAACCACGAAAGCTCAAGCAGGGACCTGGGGCGTCGAGACCCAATACGAGAAAGTCCTTTTCTGCGGATCAAGCGCGCTACGTGGCGGCGCCGTCAGTGGTATCCCCGGGCACAACGCGGCGCGCAAAGTTCTGGAGACGATCAAGACATAAAACAAAACGCAAAACGCCCAAGACCGAACATCCAATGTTGAAGTCAGAAGCCAATCCCGCTGATGTCGCGTCGATCGATTCGATCATCACAGCGGCTTACAACGGAATTTC
>QHRO01000008.1:7530-10250 GCA_003220155.1 Verrucomicrobiota bacterium | reverse complement strand
GCGTCGCCGGGATCATAAGCAAGATGACTAACACCGCCATTTTCGGAGAGCGTCTCAGCGACAGTCTCTTCCAGTTGTGGATCGTTTGTGAGGAGAAGGATGACTGGTGTTTTCATATCGTCAGCATGACGGTGAGTCTGCTTCGGCGCTCCACAACAATTGCGAATTAGCGTGCATTTCTTGCCGGCCCCATCAAGGACGCCTGAGAAACGAACTGATTGTCGATCTTGTCTCAGTAGGCGCTGTCTTCGCGACCCTCAGTGACACTTGGCGAAGCGGACTTGGTGGTGCGGATGTAGAAAGATATCTTTGGCACTACCAAGATGAGCTGCCACACCGAAAACGTGCGGAGCCGCCCATTCTTCTCTCGGACCAGTGTGCGTAAGATCACCACTGTGACCGTGCCGCATCTGTCGTTGAAAGAACGAATGAATTCTTGGACTCAGAACGGCAAACCCAACGATCAATGGCAGGACAAAGAACACTTCGTGAACAGCGAGCCCGAGACCGAACCCGAATCCAGCAACCAGAGTGAGCATCGGAGCATCGATGGCAATTTTCGGGAACCATTTTTTACGCACAACAGGAAGACCTTGCGCCTGCCAGGTTTCCATCCCGCCGTCTACAACAATGGCGTTCGCGCAGCCGGCTCCTTTAAGTATTCCGCTGGCAAGGCCAGCCAGCACACGACTTCGGCAAATGACATACAGCGGCTCTGTCGCCGACAGTTTGCGATCGCGCAGAACTTTGGATGCTCGTAATTCCGGTAACGGGATCGAACGCGCACCGGGGATGTGTGTCTTATCGAATTCCTCTTTTGTCCGGACGTCGATGAGATCAAACGGTTGGTGCGTGGTGATCATTCTCGCTAGTCCGATGGGATGGATTGTTTTCATATAGGACTCCTTTTGATCCAAGATGGATATCCCCGGGTGAACGGGCTCACCGCCAATTGCCATTTTCTCCTCAAATCTTGTCCGCCTTTTCTTTCACGATCTTCAACGCATAAACGCGACTCGAATAGTATCGCCGACTAATCCTTCGGCGGTAAATCCTGTGGAGAACAAGCGACTCATCATGGATTGGCTGCTATTTGTGCGGTCGTCTGGCTCGTGGCCGCAATTCATCCGTGGGATCCGGCGCCGCGCAGTGCCGGCTGCCAATGCTCGAGGGGCACGCAAAGCGATCGGCATTCCGGTCGCGAAATCGCGGAACGCGTTGGTTTCTCGACCAGCTACCGGTTGCCCAGATTCACCAGCCGCAATTTATATCGATCGAAGCTTCGTGCGATTACGCGTTGCGCAAGCAGCGTCCAATGATCCGCGCATACAACGCGATCATCGCGGCAGTGGTAAAGACAATTACGTATTCCATATTTTAGCGGCTAATTTGCTGCGGCGAATTGTTGAACAACGCTGGTTTTGCGAAAGGTGCAGGGGCAATTGGTGACGTGACCCCAAAGATCGCAGCGAGGTGCGACTGCGCTCTCCATCGCTTGATCGAGCGCGCGCCCCAGTCGCGTGAAACTTAGAGGTTTTCCCAGGCAGGCCATCGCACCATGTCGCTGCACGACCGGGCCCAGGTGGTGTTCTTCCAGTGCGGAAACAACAATGATGGGCGGACTGTTTTCGCACACGTCCGAGGCCTCCAGGACCGCCATTCCATGCATTCCCGGGTCTATGTCCAGAATGATTGCAATGACATTTCCGAAATCTTCCCTGCAGAAATGGAAAAACTCTTTTGAGGTCTGCACGAAACGCAAATCGCAATTGCGAGTTGTAGCGGCGCTTGCGACGGCGCGGGCCGTATCTGCATCGGCATCCAAAACCAAAACAACGTTTCTTTTCATAAAGTTGCTCCTTTCGATTTCAAGGTAGCGACCGCCTGGAGGGGTGCTCTCCATTCTTTGGCTTTTGCTTCGCAAAATTTGTCCGCGCCGCAGGCGCTCGACTTTGTTGTCGGCACAAGGTCGGATGCACCTTTGCCAACCGAAGGTAGGCGCGCTCGCTCTCGCTGACGTCTGCTGCAATATGATGATTGCCATGCCGCTACGAAATGACAGCGCGCGCAGTTCGTCACCAGAAGTGGAGACCGGGCCGAGCCAGTTGAAATTTGGAAAGCGCGCAAACTGATCCGCGACCATTCGGATGGGGAACTCTCGCTGACGGAAATCGCGAAGTCAGTGCACTTGAGCGCGAACTACCTAAGCGAAAAATTCAAGGAAGTGACCGGGGTAACCTTTGTTCGTTACGTTGGCCAAACACGGACCGCAAAAGCGCCCGAGCTCCTGCGAAATTCAAATCTCCGAATCAGCGAAATCGCATTCGCGGTCGGCTTGACGCATTTTCGCAGCCGGAGGAAGCTGCTCGAAATTGTTTCCATGCCCGATACTGC
Source organism: Verrucomicrobiota bacterium (assembly GCA_003220155.1). GTDB lineage: Bacteria > Verrucomicrobiota > Verrucomicrobiia > Chthoniobacterales > UBA10450 > AV69. Next base: position 7,856 of record QHRO01000008.1, on the reverse strand, counting down.
GACCGTAAACGATAATAAGAACAAACAATTGGTCGACATGTTGCGGCGGTCCCGATTGTTTCGCGACTACGAGAACGTCTTCACCAAGGCGACCGGATTACCCTTGGCGCTGAGACCGCTCGAATATTGGCAACTGGAACATCACCAAAAGACGAACGAGAACCCGTTCTGCGCTTTGCTCGCGCAACGGTCCAAAACATTGGCCGTCTGTTTGCAGTCACACGCCGAGATTGTTCGACATACTGGCACGAAGGCCCGCACCGAGACCTGTCCGTTCGGCCTCACGGACACGGCAGTGCCGGTGCGACTCGGAGACAAGACGATCG
>QHRO01000008.1:2152-7511 GCA_003220155.1 Verrucomicrobiota bacterium | reverse complement strand
TCGGATCGAAAACGCGCGGCGGCGAAGTTGAGTGAATGTGGCGCCCCGTTCAGCGGCCGCATCCGCAAGGCATGGGAGACAACGCCGATTATTCCAAAGGAAAAATATGGCGCAACCGTGCGACTCCTGACATTCTTCGCCGAGCAACTCTCGGCGTTGATCAACCAAATCACGCTCGAAAAACAAAACGCCGAGCCGCTGCTGGTGTGCAAAGCGCGCGAATACATCCAGCAGCACAAAATGGAGCACCTTTCATTAACGACCGTGGCCCAGGCGTCCGGCGCGAGCGTCTTTCATTTCTGCAAAGTCTTCAAGAGAACTACCGGTCTCAAATTTACCGATTATGTCGCGCGGGTGCGGCTGGAGGACGCAAAGACGCAGCTGCTGAATCCGAGCCGCCGAATCAGCGAGATCGCCTACGACGTCGGTTTTCAATCACTCACGCAGTTCAACCGCATGTTCAAACGCGTCTTTGGCCAATCGCCAACCGAATTTCGCGAGCACCTCGGCACGCGCAATCAGCGGGTTAAGGCGGCATAAGAGTTTCCCGTTGGACGCAACATCTGCCTGCGAGCATGCGTGACACGGAGACCGCAGCAGCCCTACAGGCCTGGTTTGAGGCCGACCCCAGTGAGCGCCAGTGCGTGGATCGCCAACTCTGGCTTGCCTGACGAAGTCAAAGCCCGGCTCTTACCGGCACATTGACTAGTTTGATGGAGTTACTTTCACCAACGCATTCTGTTTAGTATTCGACTGTGTTCGCCTGTCGGCTGCAAGGCAGGGTCGGCGGAGAGAAATCTGAGAAGGCCGTGCGAGCGCAAAACAGGGCTCGCCATCGTAGAGCTACTTCACATTTTGGAGGAGGCGTGGCGCTATAGCCATTCCGGCTCTTTGAAACATCGCGCAATGATTAGTGCATACAGCGCCATCATCGAGAGGACACAAGCTGCGATTAGGTATTGCATTCGTCTTCACCTCCTCGGAGATTTTCTTCCATAAGTTTCCATGGCTTTCCCCAAGGCTAGCGATCGCGCCGCAACTCGCTTTGCATCGTTTGGCCTTCTCGTTGCAAAAATTGCTCGGCCGAGAAGGCCCTAAAGTTCCCGGAGTCCCAAAATCAGACTAGTACTCGACAAGGGATGGTGAGCGTCCTCACTCCAGCCAGCGTTGACTGGCTTGGGGGTGATGAAGATGTCGCCCACACATGAATCCAAACAAGCAAGATTACAAAACAGCGATCGGGCCGAGCCGGTTGAAATTTGGAAAGCGCGCAAATTCATCGAGGAACATTCGAGCGAGGAGCTCTCGCTCACCAGAGTGGCGCAAGCAGTTAACATCAGCGGGAATTATCTGAGCGAGAAATTCAAAGATGTAACCGGGGTAAACTTTGTCGAGTACGTCGCGCAAATCCGCTTCGAAGAAGCATGCGATTTTCTGGAAAACGGCGACCGCCGCATCAGCGAAATCGCATTTGCGGTCGGGTTTCAATCCTTGTCGCAATTCAACCGCACATTCAAGAAACTCTCGGGCACATCGCCGACTCAATATCGCCATTCCCTCGCAAAAACACGGGGACGAAGCGGGGTCGATATCAAAATTTAAAGGAAAATATTTTCCGTAAAAATGCGTAGTCGATGAGTTGGGCTCTGGCCACCTCCTGCCGTGCTGCACCCGAGGCTTACTGTAACATTAAAAATGTAATACTGTTACTTTCGGCGCGTTCCTTTGTTTGAAGCTCTTGAATAGCGACCAAACGCGTCAGATCGTCCCGCGATGCCGAGGTCAACAACGCCATCTCTTCAACGGTGCATAGGCAAGGGAACATGAAACGTGGCGAAGAAGCTGACGAACTTCTTTACCGATTATGAAACCTTACTGCTTTTTCGCCCATGTCGCCTTTGCACTCGACGCTCGCGCCCACGCTAGCCCGCAAGCAACCGCAAATCTGATCATCGAGATCAACGACACAACGCTCACGTCGTGCGGTAATAAGAAACACGTTAAGGTTTCGGCGTTGACGGATTCTCAAAAAATGGAATTGGCTGGTGAAATTGCCGTGGCCGCTGCGCTCGATTATTTGAAATCAGAAGAAGAGTTCCGCCAATTTCCGGCGCAACGATTTGTAAACTTCGATCTGATCCGACCAACCTATATTTCGATTCGTCCTCCGCCGACCAAAGTATTGCCGAACGGCTCCAAGGTATGGCGGCTTGAAGAGAGTGAGGCAAGTAAACTAAGGGGAGAACCGCTCTCTATCCGCTATCCAGACATTGAGCGGCGACTGGCTGCTCATCCCTTCCTCAAGGGCATGAGTCGACATCATCTTGAGCTCCTCGCTCTTTGCGCAATGCCAACGGAGTTCGACGCGGGCCAGATCATCTTTCTCGAGGGCGATCCCGCCAATGGGTTTTATCTTATCGAGACTGGAACCGTTGTGCTCGAGGGAAAAACGAGTGATGGGCAACCGGTCGTTATCGATACTGTTTCGGCTGGTGAACCGCTGGGATGGTCATGGCTTTTTCCGCCGTATCTCTGGCATTTTGATGCGCGCGCCACGGAGGCATGCACTGCAATTTGTCTTTCTGGGATAATGCTGCGGCAGCATCGGGACGAGGACCTCACCCTTAGCAACGAACTTTTTAAACGCACAACCGAAGTAATAGTGCGGCGTCTCCAGGCCGCACGAGGCAAACTGATCTCGCGGAAATAACACCAGCCAATCTCAGGATTTAGCGGAGCGCTTTCGCTTTCGCTGACCAAATCGCGAAGTCGGTCAATCTAAGCACGAACTATCTGAACGAGAAGGTCAAGAGAGTAACCGGCGTAAACTTTGTCGATTACGTTAGCCAAATGCGAATCGCGAAAGCCCGCGATCTCTTGCGAGATCGAAATCTACGTGTAAGCGAGGTCGCGTTTGCGGTCGGCTATTCAATCATCGTCGCAGTTCAATCGCGCTTTCAAAAGTTCACGCGGAAATCGCCAACACAGTTTCGGATTACTTCATCTAGGTGTTAGCGACGCTGACCATTCCATTTAACGAAGCAGTTTATACCGGGGCGATCTTCACGTCAGACTGTGTGGACGATGCGCTGCTTCTGCCTCTGCCCCACAGAGCATCGACGCTCCAACGTCCGGGGCCGTAGAAGATAAAGAAAAAGAAGATCCAGCAAAGCACGAGGCCCAATTCGCCTCCATTCATGATCGGGAAGAACTTGGATTCGAAAGTGGGTAAATTTTCATTTCCCACGTAAAACATGAAATAGCCGACCGCCATTTCGCCACTCGCTAAGAATGCCGCGATCCGCGTGAGCAATCCAAACGCGATAAAAAGCCCACAGACGAGCTCGATGGCCCCGGCGGTCAAAAAGAGGCCCGACGTGCCGTGACCGCCGCCGGGAAAGCCGAAAAGCTTTTGCCCGCCATGACAGGCGTAGGTCAATCCAATAATGAGTCGCACGACACAGTACACTGGATCTGCAAATCGATTCAGAGAGCTCATGCGGCAACGTTGAGAACGTCAATCTTTCGTGTCAAGCTAATGACACGGCCTGCAATTTGGCCACGCGGGAGAGCACCGAAATTTTTTCCGTAAAAATGCGTAGTCGGTGAACTGAGTTTCTGATCACACTCCGGTTCGTGTGGGAATCGAGCTTAGGGCGTGCAACTCGTTCATCGATTTGGAGTGGGCGGATTGCAAGAGGCCTCGGATTTTCGTTTATTTTCGCGACCACCCTCGTTTTTGCACAGACTTCGGATTGGAAAGCTCCGCCCACGGCAGTGAACCGGCCGAACCCGGTGCCGGCAAACGCAAACACGATCGCCCTCGGACAAAAACTTTACGTTTCAAACTGCATGATTTGCCACGGCCAAACTGGAAGAGGTGATGGTCCAGGCGCGGCCGCCTTGGAGAAAAAGCCGGCAGACTTGGGTGCGCGGATCAAAGCTGGCGAAACCGATGGCGAGTTGTTTTGGAAAATCACGGAAGGCCGCTCGCCGATGCTTTCGTGGAAGGGATCGCTCACTGAGACGCAACGTTGGGAAATCGTTGACTACATCAAAACTTTAGCCGGCAAGTGAAGCGCGCAATTTTCTCTGTTGCCAACCCATCAATCCCATGCGCGATGGTTACCGTGGCTTTGCTGGCCATCCCGTACACGATGGTCGCGCAAGATGTCGCTACTTCTCCTCCTCCCGATTACGTCTCTCGCGCCGAGTACGACAAGCTTAGGGCCGAACACGAAGCGATGAAGCAGGAGCTGGAGGCGTTGAAGACCGCCGTGCACGCGATGGCCAATGGCACAGCGCCAGCGGCTCCCGCCGAGGGACCTGCGGCAAAGACAGCTGCAAGTGAGGGGAAGCAAGTTGTCACGAGCGTTCCGTCGCAAGCCGCGACGGACGAATTGCGCCAAGAAGTCGACACGCTGAAGACCCAAGTGAAGGAGACATTTCCTGGATCGACGAAGTTTCTGCTTGCTGGTTATGGCACAGCCGGGTTCACCGCGCGCAGTGGTGAAGATCCATTTTTCGATGCCTCCTTTAATGCTCTTTTTCTCTGGAAGCTGAGCGACCGGCTTTTCTTCGAAGGTGAGATGGAGCTCGAGTTCGAGGACAATGCTACGACGATCAACTTGGAGGTCGCGCAAGCTTCCTACCTCTTGAATGACTACATGACGATAGGTGTCGGCCGGTTTCTAAACCCGATGGATTTCTTTGTCGAGCGGCAACACATGAACTGGGTAAACAAGCTTCCCGACAAGCCACTGGCCGTCTACGACGGTCTGTTTCCCGAATCGCAGTTAGGCGCGCAGCTGCGGGGTGTCATTCCCATTGGCCCGACCAAGCTTGAGTATGTCGGTTTCGTCGCAAATGCTCCCGGTCTCATCACTGCTCCGGAAGATTTCAGCGAGTTGGGCATGCTTGATTTTCCCAACACCGGCAACTTCGGCGGACACGTCGCGGTTGGCGGCCACCTTGGATTCATTCCGATTCCGCAGTTGGAGGTCGGGTACGGGATTCAACGCTCAAAAGTCGGCCCGCGGGACCAAGCTGTCGTGAATGTCTTGCAGTCCGTCGATTTTAATTACGTGAGCGATTCAGCGTTGCTCAAGGGCTTGATCAATCTTCGCGCGCAATGGGGGTGGTCGCACGTCGGCGATTTCGTATATGATCCGGATGGAAGCCAAGGCTTCGGCCCGCTCGAATTCAACAACAACCGCAACGGTGGTTACGCGCAACTCTCCTACAGGCCGACTCACATCGACAACGACATTATCAAAAACTTAGAGGGTGTATTCCGTTACGATCGGCTCAATCAACTGCACACGCCGGTCGGCTTTGATGAACAGCGGTGGACCCTCGG
>QHRO01000008.1:0-2126 GCA_003220155.1 Verrucomicrobiota bacterium | reverse complement strand
AAGATGCCTTCAGGATGCAGGTAGCGGTTGGCTTTTAGCCATGAAAGAAATCGTTTCGAGAATCTGCAAGCGGATCGACCCCCGTGGAACCGGCATAATTATTGCTTGCGCGGCTCTGATTTGGCTGATCGGCTGCGCCAGTAATAAGAAATCGGGAGAGCTTGCTGGCGGAACAACTCCATCAGGAGCGGAAAAAAGCGGTGCGCAGCTCTGGGCCGAAAACTGCATCCGCTGCCACAATATCAGATCACCGAGCAACTACAGCCCGGCGCAATGGGATGTCGTGATGATGCACATGCGCGTCCGGGCCAACCTTACGCCGGAGGAGCACAAGAAGATTCTTGCGTTCCTGAAGGCTGGAACCTGAGCGTCGGACAAATAATTTATCGACCCAGATTCCACTCGGACCAAACCTGGAATTTCGCACCCACTATGCCAAGCATGACTTGATACCTTATGATTATTAATACTGGCGAGTACGTTCACATTATTCATCGGCAACTTTTCCGAGAGGACGCTCAGCGTCATTTCGTCGGGACAGTGGAAAGTCATGAGGGCACAATCATCCGGGTGAAGGGCTATCTTTTCGCCATGGATTCGACCAACAGTCAATTTCTCCGGCGAGAACAACTACGCACACGCATTGTCTCGTTAAACGATGCGGTCATCATAAACGTTCTACCCTCGCGCGTTCGGATTGACCAAATCACCTATACTCATCGGCCCAATGGCGACGTCCATGTTACCGATGGGACGGATTGGCATTTGGACATTACGCATTTGTGAGTTTGAGTCACCATGTCATCGAAGAAAGCAGGAATCGCGGCATGAACGAAGACGAAGAACAAAGGATTGCTCCAGAACGCGTTCAGCTTGAAAAAGAAGTCGCCGCACACCCATTTCTCATTGGTATGGGCGACCGGCATGTTCGATTGCTCGCCGACTGCGCGATGCGTTCCCATTTCCACGCCAGCGGCGTTATCTTTCGCGAAGGTGAGGCCGCCAACCGCTTCTATCTCATTGTTCATGGCAAGGTCGGCCTAGAATCGTCAACCTTGGGCGAGCCCATTCGAATCGAGGAAATACACGATGGAGATCTGCTCGGGTGGTCATGGCTTTTTCCCCCTTACGCCTGGCATTTCACGGCGCGGGCCTTGGAAGAGACCGACGCCATTTTCTTTTATGGCACAATCTTGCGTGAATACTGCGAGAAAGATCACTCTCTCGGCTTCGAGCTCTTTAAACGAATGAGCGTTGTCATGCTGCGAAGGCTCCAAGCCGCGCGCCAGAAGTTAATAAGCGCACGGCAAACCGGAAATCGCTAAGTATTTCGAATAGCACGCTGTCGCAATCAGTGCAGGATTACGTCTCAAGGTCCGGCCGAGGTCGTGTCCTGATTCAGGCGCAGTCCCTGACTTCCACGTTCAGTCCTTCGTAGGTTTCCCTGACGATGTGATCAACGACTGCTTTGATCTCATGCGTCTGCTCCCAGACTGCCAATTGCCGATCCGCGCCCGTACCTTCGTGCATGATTTTTTCGATGTGCGCAATCTCGGCATGATTGCCTAATTCATCTATTTCCGGGGCAACGAACTCGAGCATCTCATGCAGTAATTCCCGTTCGTCCATTTCGCATTTGCGGCCGAAATCAATCAGTTTCCCATCAATACCATAGCGCGAAGCGCGCCACCGATTCTCGTCGATCAAACGACGGGGATAACTGCGAAAAGTGACGTTGTAGCGGCGGAGCTTCTGCAATTTAAGGACGATGGCTTGCATTAACGCTGCCAGCGCGATGGTGTCATCGACCCGCGTTTGCGCATCGCAAATCCGGAACTCGATGGTGTCGAAAAAAGGATGGAGCCGGATGTCCCACCAAATCTTCTTGGCGTTGTCGATGCAATTGGTGGCGACGAGCAACTTCAGGTAATCCTCGTATTCGGATAGGCTTTCGAAAGCGTCCGGAATGCCGGTTCGGGGAAAACGCTCGAAGATCATTTGCCGGTAAGCTTTCAGGCCGGTGTTTTGTCCCAGCCAAAAGGGCGAGTTAACCGACAATGCGTAAAGGTGCGGCAGGAAGTAGCGCGCCTGGTTCATGATATCGATGGCTTCTTCACGGTCGGGAA
>QHRO01000007.1 GCA_003220155.1 Verrucomicrobiota bacterium | reverse complement strand
GAGGCCTAATCTCGCCCTGCCGAATCGGCGGCAGCCATTTCACGGTGGCTAATGCGTCGCTGGTTCCTTTCCAACCGTCCCGGTCTACGTAAAAGCCCTATCCAAAAATACCGTGCTTCCGTGCCGCGTCCGGCGTGGGGAACGCTTATTTCAATGGGAGCCATGAAGAAAAATATCGAAGGCGCTCTCTCGCGTTGGACCTGTATTCGGCTCCATTTCCAGTCGATGATCAGTTCCCGTCATCCTCTGCGATCCATCGGCTTCCATTTAGCCGGCATTCTTCGCGAGCTCACCCCAACCCGCGGCGGCTGTTAGCCGGAGAGGACGCGCCGTCGTGAGCAGCGGTAGAGCGGAAGAGACCGACGAGCGGCCACTGCACGAGCTTTTCAGACCAACACCGTTTCTCCGCAGTAAAAAGGCGAAATTCAAATTACTCTGGCCCCGACAAGGGGCGCTTTTTATGAGCCTGATTGACAGGTTTCAGGTTTTGCCGTAGGCGGAACGCACCGGATGTCGGACACGAAGGATATCCCATTCTCGCCTCCCTGGCAGATCTCTGATTTGGGAAAACCGGACCAGCCCAAGCTTACCGAGCTCGACGCACGCCCAGCTGTCGCTCGTTTTGCCCAAATACTCATCGTGATTGCCGAGGACGACCTGGTCTCGCGAACGCTGATGAGCAGCTTGATGGAAAAATGGGGTTTTAAGGCCGTTATCACACAGGACGGCCATCAAGCAATGGCGGCGTTGCGAGCAGAGCAGGGTCCAGCGCTTGCCATTCTCGACTGGATGATGCCAGGCATGGACGGCTTGCAAGTTTGTCGACGCGTTCGTGAAAGCAAAAAAATGGTTTACGTGATCATGCTTACATCGCTTGGCGCCAAGGAAAATATCGTGGAAGGATTGCACGCGGGCGCGGACGATTACCTGATCAAGCCGTTCGACAAGAACGAGCTTTTGGCGCGTATCCAGGTCGGATTACGCATTCTCGAGTTACACGCCGCCTTGGCAGCGCGAGTGAAAGAATTAGAGAAGGCGACCGGCGAAATTGACGATCTGAAGTTGAGAATTCCGCTCTAGATCACGAGGCTTTCGCGCATTTTCCGCAACTGCGTCACTCGGCGCAATAGGTTCTCGCTTTAACCAGCCGGGGCTAGCGTTTCTTCTTTCAGCGTGTGTTCACTACTTTGGAGATGGCTTTCGAGAAACGAACGGATTCGGGCGAATTCCAAACTCGCTTTTTCGTACGCTACTGACGCCACCGCAAGGTCGCCACTATTACCCATCTGCTCCAGTTCATTTAGAAATGGAACAATTGAGTTACTTCCGCAGCTTAGGCTCGCGCCCCGAAAGCGGTGCGCGATTGAGCTCAAATCTTTCGCATCATCGTTGCGAATGGCCGTTTCCATGGCTGGCAAAAGTTGCGCGCCTTGTTCCAGATAAAGCTCGGCGAGCTTTCGCATAGTGCCGGGAGCGTCGCCACAAACGTCGCGGAGGCGTTGAAGATCGACCGGCGCGTTTGTCTTGCGAGTCGGCGCCCATCTTTTCAACGCTGCCTCCAGTTCCTGGGCGATGATTGGCTTGGAAAGATAGTCGTCCATTCCCGCAGCCAGGCATTTCTCGCGGTCGCCGCGCAGCGCGTGCGCGGTCATGGCGATAATGCATGGCGGCCGGTCGACTTCGCGACGGATTGTGCGCGAAGCTTCATAACCGTCCATCTCCGGCATTTGGCAATCCATCAAAATGATATCGTAGGAATGATGCCTGAGCGCCGCCAAGGCCTCTTTGCCGTTTGCGACCATGTCGGCGGTATAACCGAGGTCCTCCAACAGCAAGAGCATGACGTGTCTATTCACTTCATTATCTTCTGCAACCAGGATGCGGGTATCATGAACTCCGTGCTGGGGTGCTTCGCTCGAGGCATGGTTTTTCGCCTTAGTCCTTCTTAACGGCGCGGGCCCCAGAACACTGGTCAAACACTGCTGGAGGTGCGGTTGCTTTGCTGGTTTAACCAGAAAGGCGTCGATGTCTGCATTTTCGCGAGTATTCGCATCGATGGGATGCCCGACGGAGCTGAGCATGATGACGCGCGTATCCTTCGCGGCGTGGTCGTTTTTAATGGTCCGAGCCAGCTCTACTCCATTCATTCCCGGCATTTGCATGTCGATCATCACGAGCGCGTACGGATCTTCTTCCGCAATCGCCCCGCACAAAAATTGAAGCGCTTCTTCCGCGCTGCCCGCCGATGTGCATCGCATTCCCAAGGCGGTCAGCTGCGCTCGAAGAATTTCGCGGTCAGTGGCGTTGCCATCTGCCAGCAGCACACGCCCGGGTGGAAGAGGTTTCTGCTTCGCCAGCGCCGCTTGTCCGGCAGCTTGTTTTTCAAAGCGGGCTGTAAACCAAAATAGCGATCCTTTACCTAGCTCGCTTTCGACTCCGATCTCGCCGTGCATCATTTTTACCAGCTGCTGGGAAATCGTCAGCCCAAGTCCGGTGCCGCCATAGCGTCGTGTAGTTGATTGATCAGCCTGATTGAAAGCTTCGAAGATTTGTCCGCGCGCGTCTTCACTCAGACCGATCCCCGTATCTTTGACTTCGAAACGGAGGGCCGCCTGGCTGCCCGAGATCCCGTCAATTAGAGACACTGCTGATGATGTCTCTTCTTGCGGAAGAATCCGCAGCACCACTTCGCCTTGTTCGGTAAATTTCACAGCGTTATTAAGAAGATTTGTTAACACCTGGCGCAACCGTCCGGGATCACCGCAAAGGCCAGTGCAAACCTTGGGATCAATCTCGCTCCGGAGCTCCAAGCCCTTTGCCCGTGCTTCCAGCGCGAGAACACTCAATGCACCGTTGATCACTTCATCCAAATCGAACTCCAAGTTCTCAAACTCCAGTTTACCGGCCTCGATTTTGGAAAAATCGAGAATATCGTTCAAGATCGAGAGCAGCGAGTGGGCGCTGCTACAAATGGTCTCCGCATAATCGCGTTGCTTGGGGTCGAGCTCGGTATCAAGAAGCAATCCAGTCATGCCGATCACACCATTCATCGGTGTGCGAATTTCGTGGCTCATGTTAGCGAGAAATTCTGATTTCATGCGCGCTCCCTCCAAGGCCGCATCACGGGCCTTGGCCATCTCGGCCTCCAAGTTCTTACGTTGGGTGATGTCTTCCGCCACTCCGCACGTCCGCACAACCTGCTTGTCTTCGCCGCGTATCGCGAAGCGCCGGTCACGGATCCACCGGATGGACCCATTGTGGTGCCGGATGCGGTACTCCAAGTCGTAATTGGTGCCTTGGGACAATTCCGATAAGGCCTTGGCTACGGGCGGCCGATCCTCTTCCAGGATGTTCTTGAACCACTGTTTTGGATCTTCGTAGATATTTTGGCGCGCCCATCCCCAAATCTGCTCGTAGGCGGGGCTGACGTAGAACAATTCTTCGCCAGTAGGTGAGAAGACCCAAAAAACCTCGCTGCTGTTTTCGGCCAGTTGACGGAAGCGCAATTCGCTTTCGCGCAGTGCGGCCTCCGCTTGTTTCCGCTCGGCAATCTGATCGCGTAGTTCCTGGTTAGCCTGGGAAAGGTTCTGGGTCCGCTCGGCGACGCGTGCCTCGAGCTCCTCAAGATGACGCTGGCCACGCCGCAACAATTCCCATTTGGCGCATAGCGCTTCCGCCATTTGTCGCACTTCAACAACGTCGAAAGGCTTCTTCAAAATGAGCAGCCGATCAGATCTCCCGAGCTTCGCCAGGAGATCATGCCAGCTGTAGTCCGAGTGCGCCGTGCAGATCACAACCTGGAGAGCGGCGTCGAGCTCCCAGAGTTTTGTGATCGTTTCGAGGCCATCCATCCCGGGCGGCATTCGCATATCGACGAATGCCATGGCGTAGGGCTGGCCTTTATTGAGCGCCTCCCGTAGCAACTCGATGCCTTCCTCGCCTTGATATGCGGACTCCATCGAGAAGCCCACTGCCCGCGGGCCAGAAGGCGCTTCGCCGAAAAGCCGTGCTTCGGCTTCGTCTAGCGCGTTTTTGCCTGATTCGGCTCCGTGCAGAATTGCACGGAAGCTATTATGGATTGAGCGATTGTCGTCAATGACGAGGATGCGTCGGTTCGTTTGATCGTCGGGGATGTTCATAGTTGCTCTCCTTTTGTCCTCTCCAAATTCTGGGGAAGGGCGTGGCTTGACCCATATGCTCTAACTCGTTGCCGATGCGATTAATCGACTCGTTCTCTTTGCTAGCATTAAGCAGGCGAAGACAGATTCGGTTATGGCAAATACAGACTGCAAAGACAGTCCGGGTAGAAGAACTGCGATGAGAACCTCGGCCAAGCTAAGGCCCGTTTGGCGCTGGCGATCTACAAATTTCATAGATTCTATAATGAGCTGCCGGTGTGCCGATGCCGGACGGGAGACTATGCAGTTTGCACTGCGGAGAGTACGTAGGCAGACCTCGGCACAGCCCTTAGTCGTACCAGACGTTGATGATGTATCCACTTGGCCCTGTGGATCATACCGATAAACCGTTGAAATTGCCGTAGAGATGGTTTTGCTGCTCCGCATTTTAGCGCGGCGTATACGCCATAGCCCTTGAACAACGAAGAAATCTGCACTCGCTCAAAGAGCCGCCAAATGGCACACTTCCTGGCTGCCGGAACTCGACCCTCCTCTGCGGTGGAAACCTCTTGCTCGCCGTGCTAAAGAAAAACATTTTGGGAAAAATGAAGGCTCAGTTTGAAAAGGAACAATCCAGGTCCGGTGAGTTTCAACGGCAGGAGGACGCCTTTCGCGATTGGATTTCTAGAGACGGTAGCACGGGCTATCCGGCCGTAGCTGAACGTTACCACCTTTACATTTCACTGGCTTGTCCGTGGGCGAGCCGGACGTTAATTGCTCGTAAGCTGCTCGGATTGGAGCAGATAATCGGTCTGACGGTTGTCGACCCAGTACGCGACGAACGTGGATGGGCTTTTCGCGATCCCAGTTCCCATTCTTATGGACGGACGAGCGCCCACGAACCCTTTGTCTCAACCGACCCAATCAACGGCTTTCACTTTCTCGCCGAAGCTTACGAGCTGACCGACCCGAACTTCGATGGCCGCGTCACCGTCCCGGTGCTCT
>QHRO01000239.1 GCA_003220155.1 Verrucomicrobiota bacterium | reverse complement strand
GTGCGATGGGTAGAAAAAACGCCGGCGAATCGGCGTTTCATTCCACAGATTCTCGAGCGGTTTCCGCACGCGAAACTTCTGATCACGATGCGCGATCCGCGCGCGATTCTGGCGGCGCAAATTGCCTTAGAAAAAACGCGAAAAACCCGTGAGTTTTCGGTTTACTACTGCGTTTCGCACTGGTTGCAGGCGGCGCAGTTGGCTTTATGCGCGGAACGAAAAGAAATTTCCGGAATGGTCACCCGCTATGAGGATTTGGTCGCGGATCCAGCCCCGCCGATGCAACGCGTCTGCGACTTTCTCGAAATCAGCTTTGATCGCAGTGTAGTGTTGACTCCGACAAAAGCGGGAAAATTTTGGCCGGGAAATTCTGCAACCGAGCGCGAGTTCAGCGAGGTGAGCGGGGAACGGGCGGCCAGTTGGCAAAGCGAGTTGTCGGTGGACGAAATTGGCTGGGTGGAATGGCATTGTCGCGAGTTGATGCCGCACTTTGGCTACGCGCCGCGGATGTCGCACCGAAGTTTCTTGCACCATTGGGCACGCCCGATCCGGGAGGAACGACCAAAGCAGTATTTCAAGTCCCGTTATTACTCGGTGCGCGACAAATTGCTCGGACCGCGTAATAAGTAAGCGGCGCTTGCAATCGCCGTCAGCCCGTCGATAATGGGATCGTTAACGGTGCCGGCAGGCTTTGATCTTCCGCATCCGACGACTCAGATTTTGGAATTTATGATGCGAACGCTCGCATGTCCCCTGTTTCGTTGGCTGACTGTAGCGCGATGTCAATTAGGGTCGCGCCGGCAATATGAGGCGGAGTTTCCGGCGGCGATTGCTCGTCCACATGAATGGACCTCGCGAAGTTCGCGCGCTGCCGGCCGTGCATCTACCGATGCGCTCCGCCTGATCAATCATCAGAAATTCATTAAGGATAAACATGAAATCTTATACATCCGGGAGAAGTTCGCGCCGCGGGCGCGGGCGTTCCCGCCGCCGAGGCGATGGCCAGGGGCGTCGATATTCAGACGCCAAAGCGGCGCCACAGAAGAAAGGGTTCTGGTCACGAATCGCGGATTTTTTCGCAGCGCCCGACAAAGGCGCAGCCAAAACAGCACAACGCAACGGATCGCAATCGCGCCCTCAGGCGCGCACCCCACGTAAACCGGAACCGGTCGAAGTTACTACGCCGCGGCTTTACGTCGGAAATCTGTCATTCGATGCGACGGAGAGCGACTTGTTTGACCTCTTCAACGGTGTTGGCCACGTGCAAAGCGCCGAAGTGGTGAGCTACAAGCATAATCAGCGCTCGAAGGGTTTCGCTTTCGTCCAAATGCAAACCGTGGACGAAGCGAAGCGAGCGGTGACCGAGTTGCATGACAAGGAATTCCTTGGCCGCAAGCTGGTAGTGAGCGGCGCGAAATCGAACGAACACGCACGCAACTAATCGACGGAATCGGACTTGAAAGCGGGAGTCGCGGGAAGCGTGACTCCCGCTTTTCCTTGGCGCATTATCCGAGCGCCGCGTGGGGCCGGGATCACCGATCCCGGCTACCAAAATCTGCGCGACCCACGTCGTAGCCGGCATCGGTGATGCCGGGATTCAATCAAGATGCCCCGCGCCCTTACCATGCTTTCCGCGTCCGGTTTATTCTGTAGGGCAGACGCTTCGCCTCTGCATGGTAGATTGGCAACCGATGCGGTTGCCCTACAATTCTGAATGCCCTTCTTCCTGGTGGGTCCGACCGCCGTCGGAAAAACGGCGCTGGCAATTGAACTGGCAGAACAATTCGACGCCGAGATTGTCAATGCCGACGCATTTCAAGTTTATCGCGGCTTGGATGTTTTGACCGCCAAACCCGACGCGGAAGCACAACGACGGGTGCGCCATCATCTGCTCAGTCAAATCTCGTTATTCGAGACAATGTCGGCGGCAAGCTTTCGCGAGCTGGCGCGCGCTGCCCTGTCCGATGTTCATTCACGCAAGAAAAACGCGATCGTTGTTGGAGGGAGCGGACTTTATCTGAAGGCGATCACGCACGGGTTCGATCAAGTTCCACCGCCCGATCCGAAGCTGCGCGAGGAATTGAACCGTTTACCACAAAAAGAATTAGCCGAGCGGCTTCAGAAACTCAGTCCAGAACTTGCGGCCCGCACGGATCTGAAGAATCCGCGACGCGTTATTCGTGCGATCGAGATCGCTGCCTCCGTCATCCCGAGCCGTGTTGTAGCCACGGACGCTGTCCGCGAGCCGCAGTCAGCGCCCGCAGCTACAGCTACTAACGGCGTGCTCCTTCTGCGCCACCGCGACGATCTTTACCAACGAATTAATGAGAGGGTGAACGCGATGTTTCGCGATGGCGTCGAAGAAGAAGTTCGCGCGCTACAAGATATCGGGCAGACTGCAGCCAGCGCTCTGGGATTAAAAGAAATTCGTGCTTTGATTGCGGGTCAGATTTCACGTGAAGAATGTATCGCGAAGATCCAACAAGCGACCCGCCGCTACGCCAAGCGGCAGTTGACCTGGTTTCGCCATCAAACTACTTTTTCACAGTTGAATTTGACACCGTTTTCACATCGGGAAGCAGTCCGCGCGATCACGCAAATGTTTCGTCGCGCCCAGGAATGATCGAGACCAAACCGAAGAAGCGAGCAGAGCGCGCGCTGCTGATTGGGCTCGAGCAGGATGGCGTTTCCAAATGGGATCTGCGCGACTCGATGGAGGAATTGCGCGAGCTGGCCAGCTCGGCCGGCGCGGAAGTGGTCGATACCGTGACCCAGAAACTGCCCAAGCCGACCGCGCCATTCTACATCGGCAAAGGAAAAGCGGAGGCGATCAAAGAGTCAGTGCAAAGCCAGGGAGTGACGTCGGTAATTTTTAACGACGAACTTTCCCCGGCGCAGGGGCGTAATCTGGAAAATCTGTTGTCGCGCAAGGTCCTCGATCGTACCCAGCTCATTCTCGATATTTTCGCGCAACGCGCGCGGAGTCGCGAGGGCCGGTTGCAAATCGAACTAGCGCAATTGCAGTATCTTTTGCCGCGACTAACGAGAATGTGGCACCACCTTTCGCGACAGACCGGCGGGATTGGGACGCGAGGGCCGGGCGAAACGCAGTTGGAGGTCGATCGCCGCCGGGTGCAGGAACGGATCGCGCGACTCGAACGCGAGTTGGAAGGCGTCCGTAGAGTCCGCAGCACGCAGCGACAGGGCCGCAAGCGGCATCAATGGCCCGTTGCGGCTGTTGTCGGTTATACCAATGCTGGAAAATCCACGTTGTTGAACCTGATGACCGGAGCGGACGTCCTCGCAGTCGATAAACTTTTCGCCACTCTTGATCCGACCACGCGCAGTTTCACTCTGCCGAACAAACAGCGTGTTCTGCTCACCGACACGGTGGGATTTTTGCGCAAACTGCCGCACACCCTGATCGAATCCTTCAAAGCCACGCTCGAAGAAGTGAGCGAAGCCGATCTGCTCATTCACGTGGTCGACCTGAGTCACCCGCGAGTGGATGAGCAAATGGCAGCGGTCGACAGTGTCATCAAAGAACTCGATGCTTTCGGCAAACAGACGCTGATTGCTTTCAACAAAATCGACCTCCTGGAAAATCCGGACCTGGCCTCGATCTACTGCCGGCGATTTCCCGGAAGTGTCGCTATTTCCGCCAAGGCCGGGCACGGGATCGATCAGTTTGTCGATGCCTTGCAAGCGGCTCTCAGTGCCTGGCGACTCCGCTCGCACTTCCGCGTGCCGTTAAGCGAATCGAATTTGATCGCGGAAATTCATCGCGTTGGTCACGTCCTCGACTTGCAGTACGACGGTGATCAGGCCGTGATTACGGCACACGTGCCGCCGCATCTCGAACAGAAGTTGACGCCATTCATCGCCCGATAGCAGCTAGTTGGCGTTGCGCGAAAGTGTAACTGGTGGAGGCTCCGTTGTGAATCGTTGGCTTCAGAAGTGTATCGCGCGTTTCGGGCTCGAATCGCGGCCGCGCTTGCGCAGATTTCTCATCGGCACCATTGGCTTCAGCGTGGTCTTGATCGGCGTTGTGATGATCGTTCTGCCCGGCCCCGCAATTATCATCGTCCCCCTTGGTTTCGCCATTCTGGCCAGCGAATTCGCCTGGGCACGCCGGGTTTGGCGCCGAGGCCAAATTCTGGTTTCGCGCGTCCGCGGCAAATCGGTGCCGCGGGAACGGGTCGAAACGCCATGACACAGCGGCGGATTGTTTGGCCCCTGCCGCGGCACACAGACTTTTCAGTCTGTGTGCCCAGCGAAGTTTTACTCCGCTGATGTAACGGTTGCGGGCGCTGAAGCAGCCGGGTTGGAAACCCGCTGGGCGCACAGGCAGGAATGCCTATGTTCCGATTGGCCGCGACCGGCAGCCAAGATTTCCAGATGAGGTCTCCGAAAATTAAAACGATGACTACTACGCGCGAACGTGCGCTCGCTTTGGCGCAGCGCTTCCGCAAAGTTTATCCCGACGCGCATTGCGAGCTCGATTTCACAAATCCGTTGCAGCTTTTGATCGCAACCATTTTAAGCGCGCAATGTACGGATAAGCGGGTGAACATGGTTACGCCTGCGCTGTTCAAGAAATATCCCGACGCGCGGGCATTCGCCAAGGCAAGGCCGGCAACATTCGAAAACGAAATTCGCTCGACCGGTTTCTTTCGAAGCAAAACCAGGAGCATTCTCGGCGCATGCCAGGCCATCGTCTCGAAGCACGCGGGGAAAGTTCCTAATTCGATGGAAGAATTGTGTGCGCTGCCCGGCGTCGGGCGGAAAACGGCGAACGTCGTGCTCGGGAATGCTTTTGAGAAAAACGAAGGGATCGTGGTCGATACGCACGTTATTCGTTTGTCGCAGCGCTTTAGACTAACGAAAAACAGCGATGCCGAGAAAATCGAGCGCGACTTGATGAAAATTGTGCCGCGGCGCGATTGGACGCTTTGGAGTCACTGGCTCATCTGGCACGGACGTCGCCGCTGTTTCGCGCGCAAGCCGGATTGCGTAAACTGCGAAGTGTTTGCACTCTGCCCGAGTGGCAGAATTTTCCTGCGCACCGGTGAAGCAAAGAAAGCGTAGCACGGCCGTCTTGGCTGCGGGGCCGGCGGGCATGTTGCCCGCTAATGATTAGGAAAACGGCAAGCTGGTGACGTTGGTCGAGTCAGGCTGGCTTCCAGCGCGGAGCGAAGCCTAATCTTCGTCTTCGACCGCATCCATTTCGGACTCGCGTTGCGCTGCCTTGTTGCGCACGCGGGTGAACTGTTCCTCGAGTCTTTTTAGCTCGTCATCCGATAATTTTTCCAGGTCAACCAGCCGATTGCGCGCCCCTTGGATGGCGCGGATTAATTCATCGAGCTTTAGGTGCATCGCCTTGGCGTCGCGGTTCTGCGTGTTTTGAATGAGGAAGACCATGAGAAAAGTGACGATAGTAGTTCCAGTATTAATAATCAGTTGCCAGGTATCGGAAAAGTAGAAGGCCGGTCCGGTTAAACCCCATACGGCAATGATAAAAATAGCGCCGATAAAGGCCCAGGCCGATCCCAGCACCTCGGCAGACCTGTGCGCGAAGTGACGAAATCTATCGCGGACCCGACAAAAAAAATCGCGTTCCTCGGATTTTGCGCTGTTGTTCGATGGCATCGTTCTTCTTTTCATCGCAGCGCCAACCACGTTTGCGCGCATCTCCAGCTGGCGGAGGGCGCGTCAGCGTTGATTTTCGCCGCTTCTAGGGAATAATTAGCGCGCTCCTCCACATGCAACACGTCACCGCTTTTTCGCGGCCACAAACCGTTCCGGCAGTTCCTGCGGCGCGGTCGCGCCCGAACCTTTGGATCCTGAATAGCTGGCGCGACCTCATTCTTTACGTCGGCACGCCGCTGCTCATTCTGCCGGTGTTCGCGCTCGCGCAATCGCGCTGGAGCGCACAAGACATTTATCTTTTCGTCGCCGCTTTTGGCGCGATGGGACATCACCTCCCGGGAATGATCCGAGCATACGGCGACCGCGCCTTGTTCGAACGTTTCCGCTGGCGTTTCATTTTTGCCCCGCTCTTTCTCCTGGTGACCTGCGTCGCGTTTTACTGGTGGGACCTGAAGGGAATCATTCTGGTTGTTTTCTTTTGGGGCGTCTGGCATGGGATGATGCAGACCTACGGTTTTTGTCGCATTTACGACGCGAAAACCGGTTCGTTCGCTGCCCTTAATCGCCGGCTCGACTTCTGGCTTTGCGCAATCTGGTTTGCGACGGCGGTTGTGTTGTCGCCAATGCGAATGACGGACACATTGGACCTGTTCTATTCCTGCGGCGGACCCTTCATTCAGCCGTGGGTCTTGCAAGCGGCGCAACGTGGCTTTGTTTTTTTCGCGCTCGCCGTCTCGATTTTGTTCGTTGCGAATTTTGTCTGGATGTCGACGCAGGCGAAGCGACCGAACCCGGTCAAGCTCGCGCTATTGATCACCAGCATCAGCTTCTGGTGGTACTGCAACAACGGCGTTTCAAATCTTCTCGTCGGGATCGCGTTGTTCGAAGTCTTTCACGACGTGCAGTACCTTTCTTTGGTCTGGATTTATAATCGCAACCGTGTCGAAAAAGATCAGAACATCGGCGGATTCATGCGCTTTGTTTTCCGCCGCAGCGGCTCGCTGGTTGGACTTTATCTCGGCCTCATTTTTGCCTACGGCTCGCTCGCCTATTTCAATTCGCGTCTGCAAATCGAAACGATCAAGCACGTGCTTACCGGCGTGGTTTCCGCCTCTGCATTGCTCCATTTTTATTATGACGGTTTTATCTGGAAAGTGCGGGAGAGTTCGACTCGGCAATCACTGGGGCTGAGCGGCGGCACGGCCGAAGTTTCCCCGCACGGAATTTTTCACGGCTGGCTTTTGCACGGCGCGAAATGGGTGGCGGCGTTCGTCGTCCCGCTAGGGGCGTTGTGGCTGTGGCAGCTGCATAGCGCGGTGCCGGCGTTGCAGCGCACCGCCTGGGTAGTGCAAGATTTACCGATAGGCGCGCGCCAGCATTACGAGTACGCCAAAAGCCTTCAGCGTGACGGCCAGCTCGACGCTGCGGCCCGCGAATTTGAGACCACTTTAAGTTTCGATCCGAAACATGTGGGCGCACATTATAGCCTGGCTTTGCTGCGGCAAAATCAATTGAGATTTGACGCTGCCGCTGTGCACTACGAAGCGGCGCTGCCCCTGGATCCGAAAAACGCCGACTTGCGATCCTACTACTCTTACACCTTGGAACGTTTGGGTCGTGGTGAGGAAGCTGCCAGGCAAGTTGCGGCCGCGCTCGAGATCAATCCAAATTTTCCACCGGCACTTTATCGGCGCAGCTTTTATTTGCAGGCGCAAGGAAAAGTAGACGATGCAATCTCGGATTTGCGCAAGGCGCTAGAGAAGGAGCCCACTTTTATCGAAGCGCGCTTCGCCCTTGCCAAAGCTCTTCTTGCCCGCGGTGATTTGAGTGCAGCACGTTCCGAATTTGAGACTGTGATCAAGCAAGCGCCAGGTCACGTTGACGCAGTGAATGGGCTTGGACTAACCTTTCTGCGGCAAGGTCAGACTTCGCAGGCAATCGTGCAGTTCGATCAGGCGCTCGAACTCAAGCCGGACTTCGCTGAGGCAGCAGAAAATTTGCGCGTCGCGCGCGCGAGCGAATCGCGTTTTCAATCACGGCGGAAGCCGTGAATAGCCCAGCCCATTCGGCCGTTCACCTTGATCTCGACGCCGCCTGGCGCGAGATCCCGCACGGTTTGCCAACCATTGATGCGACGAAGTGGGGACCGCGCCTCCGTTTTTCTACTTCGCCGCGGATGATCGAACAATTTTATGGCGAGATCAGGCCGCAACTCGCCAAATTTATCCTCTGCGGCTCGGGGGACTTTCATCATTTGACCGGATTGTGGCTTCGATTGACACACCAACCGGTCACGCTCGTCTCCTTTGATAATCATCCCGATTGGGACGTCCGGCCCCCGCGCTGGTGTTGCGGCGGCTGGATCAATCGCGCGTTGGAGTTGCCACATGTCCGGCAGGTTGCGATTTGGGGCTGCGGAAATTTCGAGTGTTGGTGGCCGCATCAACTTTTCGGAAATCGCAAAGCGGAACGCGCCGGCACGCTGGTGGTCCACCCATGGGCGGATGATCGGCCGGCGCGGGCACGGAAACGGCGGGGCGCGATCCTGCGCGAAAATTGGCGGGAACAATTCGAGAAGTTCGCCGCCGGTCTGACCGGCTCGAATATTTACGTAACGATCGATCTGGATTGTCTGGCGCCGGATTTTGCCTGGACCAACTGGGAAAACGGGAGGTTCGATTTCGAAGACGTTCGCTGGGCGTTGGCGATCTTACGTCACCATGCGCACATCCTTGCCGGAGACATGTGCGGTGCTTACTCGCTGCCGTCCTATGCGCGCCGGAAACAGCGATTCACTTCGGAATTCGATCATCCAAAATTTAATTTTCCCTCGCCCAATACGATTCGCGCGATCAATCGCCGGGCTTTCGAGGCGCTCTGGCCCGCATTAACTCAATGAGACGAGCACGACGCCGGCGCTGATCAGCGCGGCGCCGAAGAAAAGACGCGGCGTTAACTTTTCCCGCAAAATCGCCGCGGCCAGAAGACTGATGATGACGACACTCAATCCCTGAAAAGGGTAGAGATAGCTGAGGTCGAAATGCTGGAGCAATCCCAGGGTAATAAAAAATGAAGCGGTCATGGTCGAGAGACCGATGGCGAAACATTTTGTGAACCGCGCGCTGCGAAAGTCGCTTTCCATCGCGTGCTTTAGAAAGAGCTGGGCACCGACAAAAAGGATCAGCGCAACGAAAATGAGAAGCGCGGAAAAAAGCGTCACAATTTCTCCTCCATTCGCGCGACCGGCTTGGCCACGATCAAAACGCCGAGGAGGACGAGCGCGATCCCGCACCAACGCTGGGCCGAAATATATTCATTGAGAAAAAACCACGAGCTCAACGGCACGAGCACATGAACAAAGTTGGAGAGGGGGAAGGCAATTGTCAGCGGAATGAAACGCAGGACGTAGAGCCAGTTGACGAAGCTCGCGATCACGAACAAAATTCCGTACCAGACGTCGAGCGAAGCCAGACCAGAAACACCGGTCCAGTTCACTTCTTCCGGTAAGCGCGGTGCTTGCACGGCCCCGCGTTTAAGGAACACTTCCGAGGTCGTGACAAAGAGCACGCTTAGGACGAGCTGGAACCATGGATTGAGCAAAAGTTCCTTCGTTTTTTGAATCATCGGAGAAGGTGAAGCTGGCGCCGCAACACCGGATCAGTGCGCGCCGGTTCAAAAAGCAGGGCCAATACTTTGATCAATGGATTGAGCCAGGGCGAAGTATGTTTCACGTAAACATCCACCGGTTGCAGTTGGAGGCGCAGACGCAACTTCGGGTCGTAACTGAAGGGGGCGCTGGCGTAGCGCCGCAGCCCGTTGCTTAGCGCCCAATTCAGCAGATCGCGAAACGTGACGTAATAAAGATTTAGCTCGTAGGCGACCGTATAATCCAGACCGATATCGTTATCGTAGAGTGTTCCATTCCAGATCGTGCAAAAACTAAAGGCGACCGCACGGGAACCTTGTCGCCAAATGAAATAGCGGAATTTTCCCGGCGCGCATCGCCCCGCTTCAAGAAAATATTCGCGAGTGAAAACCTCGAACCGGATCGCGCTGGTCTGAGCGACAGCGAGATAAAGCGGATAAATTTCATCAATGATCTGCTCCGCATCAGTCCAGACTTCAAGCGCAAGCGGAGGCGAGGCATCATCGGCCGCGCGGAATTTGCGGCGTAAATCTTTGCGGGTCGCCCTGCTCAATTGCATTGCCATGTATTCATCGAACGACGCAAAATTGAGCTCGAGAGTTAGCGGCGGAAAACCAGCGAGACGAGAGTAACCAGAGCGGCTTAGATAGGAAAAGGCGTGCCGCATTTTTGTGGAAAAATCCTTGAACGCCACTAAGGAGATGCCCTGGCCCCGCGCATATTTTTCCAGCGCTTCGGCCACCAGCGGAATTGCGACTTCCAAAGACTCAATCGCGCCTGTTTCCCCTTCACCCACGAGACAGCCGGCGAGGGCCATGCGGCTTTGGCAAAAACGCGGCCAGAGTGTACGCAATTTGGCCACGAATCGCACGAGGGCTTCGCTAGCGGAAACGGCCAGGTCCTGGGTGGTAAGGACAAGCGGTTGCAAGGCGACTGGTCGGTTGGTCTGATCGAACACCGCGAGATAACGATATTCGAAGGCCGAACCCATCGTCTGTTCGACCAACTCGTAATATTGAAAATCTTTTGGCGTGTCCGAAAAACCGCGCGCCCAAAATTCCATTGGGACATCGCGAGCATGCTCGAAGACAAGCGCGCGACCGCACGAAAGTTGTATTTCCGCGACGCGGCCTTTCGCACACGTGCGCTCGAGCTGCCACGTCATTCGTAAAGCTCGGCCGCGTTGGAGAATTTCGGCAGCACCGGATCGTGTCGCGTTGGCTCCAGCAATCTGAACACTTGTCGAAAAATTGGATTCAATAACGGCTGGGTATGCTTCACGTAAAGATCGAGCGGTGCGAGATCGCAACCGAGATGCAGCTTCGGATCGTAATTGAGCGGGCTGCTACAATAAAAGGTCAGGTGATTATCGATGGCCCAGCGCAGGATGTCGCGCAGCGTGTAAAAATAAAGGTGAAGATCGAGCGCGACCGAATAGTCCAGGCCGAGATATTCGTCATAAATCGTACCAGCGTGCACCATGCAAATGCTGAAGGCGATGATGTGGCGATCGAGTCGCCAGATGAAAAAACGCACCCGTTCCGGCATGTGCTGGCTGAGCTTGGAAAGATATTCCTTAGTTAACTTTTCGAATTTCATTGGCGAACGCTCATGCACCGCCAGGTAAAGGGGATAGACCTCGTCAAGATGCGGGGTGATGTCGCTAACGATTTCGAGTTCGATTTTGGCTGCGCGCTCGGTTTTGCGAAACTTCCGCCGCAAACTCTTGCGCGTGCCATAGCTCAAATGCGCGAGGTAATCGTCAAAGTCACGAAAGTTAAGTGCTAGCCGCGTCATCGGCATGCTCGGAACGCGGGTAAAACCGTTGTCGGAAAATCTAGCGAGAGTGTTGCGGTACTTCGAGGGAAAATCCTTCAAAACGACCAGTGACGCTTTGGCCGCGCGCGCGACTTGAGGCAGACACTCATGCAGCGCTTCGGCGATCCAGATTGAATCAGCGGGGCCGAGGGCGCCGAGATGACCTTCACCGGCGGCGCAGCCGACCATCAGCACGCGCATGGTGAGAAACCGGGGAAATTTTCTCCGAATGGAATCTACCAGCCGTCGTGCTCCGCCTGGAATTCCTTCTACCAGATTTTGCTGCACAAAAAAGAAAGGCTGGATGCCGCGCATCTTTCCGTTGAGATCGCGCAGGATCAGGTATTGATATTCGAAATCATTGGCCAGTGTTTCCTCAATGATTTCGTAGAAGCGATGGTCTTTGCAGCAGTCGTGAAAGGCGCTGGGCCAGTCTTCATATTGCTGAAGCTCGTCGGGCGAGACGACAGCAGCGGTGCCGTCTTTAAAAGAAAATGTCGCCATCTCTTATGCGCCGTCCGCAACCGCGCGCTGCGGCGTTTTTTCTGACGGCGTCATTTCCACGCGCACTACGCCGCCGCGGAAATTCACATCACGCTGCGGATAGGCGATTTCGATGCCGGCTTCGCGCAACTTTTGCGCGATGGCGAAATTCAAATCGCTCCGGAACCGGCGCGGCCGATAACTCATTTCCTTACTCCACACCACCAATTCAAGGTTGATCGCGCTGTCGCCGAACGTTTCCAAAAATACCGTCGGCTTCGGGTCCTCTAGCACGTGCGAGTTTTCCCGCGCTACTTCCAGCAATGCATTCCGTACCGTCTCCAGATCGCTGCCATAGGCGACACCGATGGGAATGCGAAAACGGACGCGCGGGTCGCCATAAGTCCAGTTTGTCACCGGCGAATCAATAAACTTCGTATTCGGCACGATCATGGTGATGTTGTCGTTGGTTAGAATAACGGTGCTGCGTGCTCGAATTTGCTGCACCTGACCGGCGACCCCCGCCACCTCTACCCGATCGCCAATCGTGATCGGGCGTTCCGCCAGAATGACCAGGCCGCTAATGAAATTGCTGGCGATGTTTTGCAATCCGAAGCCAATCCCGACGCCGACCGCACCGGCAAAAACTGTCAGTGTGCCGAGATGAATACCCGCGTTGTCCAGCACAATGAAAACGCCAACGACCAGGACGATGTTGCTGACGATTTGCGAGATGGCGTATTGCAGCGAGCGATCCAGCCCGCTGTTTACGAGAAAACGGTCAAACAGAAATGATTTCGTGCGCGCCGATATCCAAAAGACCCCGAGGAGCAGGGCAACGAGCAGGAAAATTTGAACGAGAGTAAGCGAAATGCCGGGCAGCGGCCGATTCCACGCCAACGGAACACCGGCAGCGTTAATGGCGGTGATGGTAAAAAAGATGAGTGTGGCGAGACCGAAAATCGTCGGGATGATCGACGCGAAGTTTTTTCCGAGTTTGAGGCGGGTCAGCAAACGCCGGAATTTTTCGCTTTGAAAAATCTTGGCCAGGGACACGCCAACTGCGAAAAAGACAACGAACGCAATCAGTCCGGCGGCGGTGACGTAATTTCCGCCGATGCGAAATAAGGGCTCGGTGAAGTACTGCACCCTCTACACTGTGATTCCAATTGCGCGGTGCAACCAAAAACGTAGCTGACTGGAAGCGGGGGCTGCCGAGTCGCCAAGGTTTGTGCGCTGGGCGACGAAATTTCTCGCCTGCCACTCCGTCATCCCCAGCACAGGAGGGACCTCACCTAAGGTCTTGGATCACACAAGATTGTTTGTACGACCACCACTCACTCGCGAGGTCCCTCACCCCGAAAGCATTCGGCGTTCGGGCTGACGGAGCGGTGGATTGCAGACAGCGATTGATGATGGAAAGGCGCCGAAGTGAGGCGCGCTTTCAGCGCTATTGAATTTAGTTGACGACCGATCCTGAGGCTTGCCCCGGGCTTCCATCAAAGATCGCGCCGTTGGCGCTAGAATTACCCTTTCAGTCAGGCGAGGGATTCGGCTACTCCTTCGGCTTCGCCCGTTCCTGGATGTATTTGATGACGTCGCCGACGGTCTGCAATTTCTCGGCGTCTTCATCGGGCACTTCCACCGAAAATTCCTCCTCGAACGCCATCACCAACTCCACGATGTCAAGCGAGTCCGCCCCCAAATCCTCGATAAACGAAGCCTGCGGCGTTACCTGTTCCGGGTTAACGCCCAGTTGTTCGACGATGATGTCCTTAACCTTCTCTTCGATTGATTTGTCGGCCATAAAATTCGGTTGTTTCGTCCGCCCGCGATAACGCGGCCTGAACAGGATGGCAAGTAAATCAATTCAAATTCTTGTCAATGAATTTCCAGCCGCAACGGATTCATCTGTAGTGGCGGTCGTGTCGGCTGCGGGGATTGGGATCATCGTTGAAGTATGCGCAGAAGGCTGGACGATTTGCTCTGACCGCTTCAACCCCTTCATCGTTTTAAACGAGTGTGCGCTCCGGTTTACTTCTCGACCTGATGCAGTAGATGAGAAGGGTGCCAGCGCCCGGCGTGCCACTCGATTTAATCGACCTGAAATTCCTTCCCGCATGGGTGAAGGAAGATTGGTCCGTGGCGCGTCATGCCGGATTTGAAGGAGAAGATGAGCAGGCCCACTGGCCGCGCGAGGGCACGGATCGACGCCCTCGTCCATCGCGTCACCGCCGTGACGCCGAGAAGACTCGCCGCCGGCATGATCGAGGAGAGCGAGACGATCGCAAGCCGCTTGAGCGCAAGGATCGGAAACGTTCCCGGGATTTTTTTCCGGCGCCACGCCAAGCTTCGACGCCACCTCCATTGCCGCAGCTCGACGTCCATTTTCTTCCGCAAGCAGCCGCATTTGAAAATGTCGCAGCCCAGATCAAGACTGGCGCCGCGGCGTATTCTGTTTATGCGCTGGCGCGTCTCTTTCTGCAAAAACCGGAGCGCTATCACGTCCGGATAAAAACGAAGGACGCAACCCCGCTCTTTCGTCTGGGCGAATCGAATGCCATCTCGACGAATCGCTTCGCTCTCGAAAACTCCGCCTTTCGCCTGCTGCGGGAGAAGTTTTACACCACCAATGTGACCTTGCACGATCCGATCAAGGGCGATTTCAACAGTGTTGCGCGCGAACGGACAACCGGAACTTTGCTGGGACCAACTAATCATCATGGTTACCAGCCCCAGCTTCGCCGTCTTTACGAACAACGTTTCAGCCGGCGCCTGAGCTTCACTGATTTTCAACGGCAAATCGAAATCGTGAGCGATCTCGCGTTGGTCGA
Source organism: Verrucomicrobiota bacterium (assembly GCA_003220155.1). GTDB lineage: Bacteria > Verrucomicrobiota > Verrucomicrobiia > Chthoniobacterales > UBA10450 > AV69. The sequence continues at coordinate 49,607 of QHRO01000239.1, read as the reverse complement.
GCAATGGAAGGAAGAAGCGCGCAAAGTGATCACGTTCACCACGCAGCAAGAGGAACCGCCCCAAACCTTTAATGCCGAAACGGAAGCGGAACGGCATTTTCGCGAGAAATATCTTCCGGCGCTGATTTCGGAAACGGCCGAGGCGGAGATTGACGGCGTTACTAGTCGCAAATTACAGGATCGCGGGATCGCGCGGCTAATCGAAAATGCCTGGTCAGCGGAGGTCCGTTCGCCCTCCAACATGATGCAGGAGCTGGCCGGCCGTTTCCGCGGTGCAGGCCTGCAAATTTTCCGGCATCGCAAAGGAATGCTTTTCGTCTCGCCCATTCGGTTGAAAGCGATTGATGAAACTGCGGTTTCCGATTCGGTACGTCAGATTCTGGAAACACTTAGAGCCTCGCCCCGAATTAACCGCAAGGAACTCGCAGAAAAGTTAATTGGACTGGATACCGAGGTGGCCGAAGCCGAGAAAACGAAACTGGCGCTCGCGTCCGATTTGCATTGGATGATTCGTGAGGGACACATCATCGAATTCAATGACGGTTCGCTCGATTTGCCGCGGGCGAAGCCACCGAAACAGGAAGCTGGCGAAGTCGCAGCAGAACAGGGGGCAGCGACGCCGACTGCTACAACGGAAACGGCGCCAGCCACCACGGTAGCGACAGCTGAGGAAAGCGTTGTTGCTGCCGCCAGTAATGATGCGTCCTCCGTCATTCCGAGCCGCGCGGCAAATGCCAGTCCGGTTCCGACCGAGGGCTCCCGAGACGAAACGAGCGACGGAACATCTTCCGAAGTTCTATCGCCCATCATCCCGAGCCGCGCAGACACAGCCAGTCCGGCTCGGACCGAGGGGCACTCGCGAGTGTCCGAATGCGCCTGACCTGTTGTGAGGTCCCTCGCATTCGGTCGGGATGACAAAGCAACTACTCGCCGACGACCTTGAGCGACGGCTCGATGCCTTCCTGCCGCACAACCCGATTCTTCTCATCGATTACGAGAATACGCGGCTGGTGCCTGGCTGCTTCCTCGGCCGAATAACTCCCAAAATTCATGATCGTGATGCGATCGCCGATTTTCCCGAGGTGCGCGGTCGCGCCGTTGAGTTCGATCAACCCTTTGTGTCGCTCACCGTAAATCACGTAGGTCTCAAAGCGTTCGCCATTGGTGAGGTTGCCTACAAGAATCTTCTCGTATTCGCGCAGATCAACCAGCTCAGCCAGATCGGACGAGACCGTGAGACTGCCTTCGTAATGCAAACTCGCGCCCGTCACCATGGCGCGATGAATCTTCGATTTCAGAATGGTCAATTGCATTTGACCTGCCGCCGCTCCAGTCCTAGCCCGCGATGATGCCGGCTTTCTTTAACGCCTGATACGCCCCATTCTTGTTAATCGTCTTGAGTCCTCGCGCCGTCACCCGGATGCGCACGAATTTTCTCAACTCCGATACCCAGATTCGGTGCTCGTGCAGGTTCGGATGAAATTCGCGCCGCACATTTTTCGTGACGTGGCGACCGACGCCGCCTTTCTTTTTCGCCATACCACGGCGATGAATGATGCTGCCGCGCGTGACACGGGATCCAGTGATGCTGCAAACTTTAGACATGAGGCAAGGGGTATGGGCGATTGATCCAATCGCCGGGGTTATGAAAAAACGGGAGCGTAAAGTGCTTTCTCGGCCCACAATGGTCAAGCGATTCTTCACTCGTAGCACAGGCATCTTGCCTGTGGGGCAAACGGGCATCCTGCCCGTTTATGGCAGCACGAGAGCAATCGGCGGGCAAGATGCCCACCGGCCCCACAGGCAAGATGCCTGTGCTACAGGAACATTTCAGAGTTGAACAGGATGCCTCCACTGTGGTCAAAGATTCTTCTACCAAGCACATACAATGAGTCGAAACGGCAATCGCAAATTACGGATTGGAATCATCGGCGCGGGCGGGATCGTAAAACAACGGCATCTGCCCGCTTTCAAACGTCGGTCCGATCTGGAAATCGTCGCGATTTCAAACTCCACTTACGAAAGCGCGGAAAAGTTTTGCCAGGAAAATGTTCCAACCGCTGTGCCCATCGCTAACTGGCCCGACCTCGTGGCTTTGCCTGACATCGATATCATCTGGATTGGGACGCCGCCCTACATGCATTCCGCCGTCACCGTTTCTGCACTCGAAGCGGGCAAACACGTTTTTTGCCAGGCGCGCATGGCGAACGATCGCGCGGAAGCAGAAGAAATGCTGGCGGCCTCGCGCCGCTTTCCGAAACAGGTGACCATGCTCTGCCCGCCGCCCTACGGTTTGCGCGGCGATCTTGTCGTTAAGAAATTGCTTGGAGAAAATTTTCTAGGACAACTGCACACTATTCGGCTGCAAAGTTTTCATGGGAATTATTTGAACCCGAACGCGCCGGCCCACTGGCGGCAGCGTATCGAAATCAGCGGGCTCAATGTGATGACGCTCGGGATTTATGTCGAAGTGCTGCAGCGTTGGTTCGGCAATATCGATGGATTGTTCGCGCGCGGGAAAATTTTGTATCCCGACCGCCAGGGTTACAACGTCATTATCCCCGACGCGCTCTCGGTGCTTTGCCACTTCGCCCATGGCGCCGAAGGCGTGCTCGAGTTCAGCGGTATCCATGCTCACGCTACCGGCGACCGGCTGGAAGTTTACGGTTCGGCCGGAACGTTAATCTACGATTTCACGGCTGACGTGATCAAGACCGGTCGGGTGGGCGACCGCGCCTTGCAAGAAGTGGATGTGCCGAAGGAACTCGCCAAGGAATGGGCGGTCGAGAATGATTTCCTCGATGCCGTGAAAGGGGGCGGTCATGAGCGACCGTATCCGACTTTTGAAGATGGGTTGCGTTACATGCGAGTTGTGCAAGCAGTTGCCGATTCCCGCGCCCGCAACGAATGGATCCCGATCTCGTGACCCGTAGCAGCGACGCCCTCGTCGCCGGAAGGGTTCGTAGCGTTCTCGCAGTAGCAATCCCATGGTAAGCGGCCCCTTTTTGTCATTCCGAGCGAAGTCGAGGAATCTCTAGCTATTTGTATTTACAAAGGAGCGGCGTCTTCCAAGCCGCCGGCTTTAACCAAACGGCGGTTGGAAACCGCTCCTCTTTGGTACTTTCGGACAATAACTAGAGATGTCTCGACTTCGCTCGACATTACAAAGTAAAGGGAGCATCGTCGATCGCGCAGGACCGCTCCGCCATTTTCTAAATCCTGCCGAGTTAACAGTTCACTGTCGCACCTGCAACATCAAATTGTTAACTCTTATCTTGTAGAAAAGCCGCTGGTTATACGGGCTGAATTGGCCGTCGCAGTGCAAAGAAAGCGGAGATGAGCCAAACGGCGGCTGAGGTGATTGCAAGCGCCCCCCCGTAAATCAACCAATCAGGCCGGTAATAAAGGATCAGGCGACCATGCATTCCCGGCGGGATTTCTACCAGCGGAATCAAATTGCGCTCAGAAAAGACGGCAAGATTGCGCCCACCAATTCGTGCCCGATAGCCTGGAAAAAAAGGACGGGAGAATGCGATCAGGGCTGGCCGATCCCCATCGGGAGCCGCAACTGATGCGCTCACCCAATTTCGCCCTCGGACGATGTCTATGATTTTTGCGATCGAGTTTTTTCCAAGAAAATTCACGGAACGAACTATTGGCATCGCCTCGCCATGGCGTTGAAAAACGCGACCCTCGTCGTTCTCGGTTGCCAATTCCCATTCGGCTGCCGGTTGCGGAATGAAATCGAGTTCTCGGGCGACAATGATTCCATCAATGCCAATGCGCTCGAGCAGTCCATTTTCACCGGCCTCGCGCTGCAAAAGCCATTTTGCCAGGTCGGGATCGACTTCGCCATGAATGGCGCTGGCAAATTCGCGCGCCACCCCGGCGGGACGGATTGGACTGTAACCGTTGACGAAACGCAAGCCCGCCCACATCGAAGTGCTGCCGGGCCGGACAACCTGACCGACCGGGGCCGGTTTAGCCTCCACTCGATAAAAATTTTCCGGTGGCGGGTAAACGCTGAGATAAAGACGCTGCGGATCGAGTGGCTGTGGTTCTAACAAGGATTGGGCAAGATTGTATTTGGGTATGTCGGAGTTTGGCGAAGTGCAGAGGTAGGTCGCGAGAAGCGTTGCGAAGACGACGGCCGCCGGCGCCCATGCGCGCAAGAAACTAAGTTGGAGCGACTCGATTACGAACCAACCCAGCGCGAGGCCTAGGAAAATCCAGGCGAGCGGGAAGAGATGTTCGCCGCCGGTTCGCAAAACTAAAGCGCCGATTATGAGCATGACTATGAGCAGGAGCATGAGGAGGGCACCAAAGCGTCGTTGTTTTTGCGAAAACGATGCGAATGCTTCGACGGCGCAAAGGGCGAGGACCAGATGGAGGAGCGGTAGCCAGCGGAAACTCCAGCGGAAAACTCCGGCAGTGGGAAGCATCGCGAGAGTGAACAGGACGAGAAGCAGAGCCAGTTCCCAACGAATTCTTTTCAACAAAGCGCGGCCATTTGAAAAAAATCCCGCGAGTAATGCTGCCGGTGGCACGAGACCGGAGGCAAGTTCCGTCGCGCCATGCGGCACGAACCGCGAGGAAAAATTCGACCAATTCACCGTCCACGATGGCAGGATTAAGCCTGGCCATGCATTCCACGGGACGAGCCATTGCCAATGAGCGGAGGGATGAAGCGATTCGCGGGCGGAGCCGTGGACGTAGTCGAGCAGCGCCAGCCAGGCCGGGGCAGCGAGTCCGAAACCGATTGTAACGCCAGCGAGCAGCGGCCAAGTTCTTGTTAGCCGCGCAAGCGCGCCTGGGCTGATCCGAGCGGGACTGGCAGTGTCCGTCGTGCCTATCTCGAACACGGCGCGCAGCGCTAGCCACGCGACCACTAACGCCAACATCAAGACGGTATAAGGAAAGCCCCCTGTGATCAGCAGATAAACGAAAGGCGCCGGCCAAAGAAAACGCCAGTGCGAACGCGTTGGATCAAGCGTCCGCTCCGCTGCCCACCACGCCCACGGCAGCCAGGCGAATGCGCCGAGCGCCCCAAACCAGTCGCCCGCGCCCCAGCAAATGATCCAGCCGTTTAGTGACGCGACGAGTGCGACAAGGGTGGATAACGGGATCGACAGTTTCCGGCCACGCGCGAGCAAAAACGCTCCGGCACTGAGGACAGCGAGATGTGCGATGGAAACGACAGCTGCTTGTTGCGAAAAAGTCAGCGGCAATTTCCAAACGCAGACAATCAGCGCATTAATGAAAACGGAGAAAACACCATATTGAAATTCGCCCGCGAGATTTCCACAGATCCAAGAGTAGGGGCTAAGGAGCGGAAACTCGCCATGATTCCATGCTCGCGCCATATCGGCGAAAACTGGCAGCACAGAGATTTCGTAATCGTCGTTCCAAAAAATGAGCGGATCGTGCGCGAGCAGGAGAAGAGAAAAAATGATGGTGAGCGTAGCGGCGGCAAGCACACCGACCCAGTCGCAGCGCGCGAATGGTGATCGGTGAACAGTGATCAGTGATTGCTGTTCGTATTCACGATTCACAATTCACGATTCACGAGTGCCTAGAGCACCACCGGCTGGCCTTCGGTCATGACCAGCACGTCGTCGTGAATGCCGGCCTCTTTCGCGCGTGCCAGTAGGCGCGTAAGCGGTTCGTCCAGCGGTTCGTAGCCGAGACGGAAGGTGCCGTAGTGCATCGGCACTAATTTTTTCGCGCGCAATTCCAGAAAGGCCTGCACCGCTTCCTCTGGATTCATGTGGACCTCGCGTCCGCTCGGAGGGTCGTAAGCGCCGATCGGTAACAGCGCGATCTCGATCTCATGGCGTTCGCCGATTTCCTTAAAGCCCGGGAAATAGGCGCTGTCGCCGCAGTGAAAGATCGATCGACCATTCGCTTCAATAACGAAACCGCCGAACCCGCGATGCAGATCCGCCAGAAAACGCGCCCCCCAGTGATGACAAGGCGTCAGCGAAATTTTCAATGCCTCGAGCGGCACCGTCTGCCAGTAATCGAGCTCATGCACGATATTGAAGCCGAGATCGTGAACGAGCGTGCCAACGCCAACCGGCACGACGATCGGTTGATCGGAAGCGATCCGCCGCAGCGTTCGTCGGTCGAGGTGATCAAAATGCGCGTGTGTCACCAACACCAAATCGATATCCGGCAAATGATGCAGCTCGATTCCCGGCCGCTTCAACCGCTTGATCACCTTCAACCATTTCGCCCAGTTCGGATCGACCAGGATATTGCGATCGTGTGTCTGAATGAGAAAGGAGGCGTGCCCGATCCAGGTGATGCAAAATTCGCCTGGCCGGATTTTGGGAAAACGCGGGACTGCGCGTTCACCGGAGCGTTTGGTAAAAAGGGACGGGATGAGGACTTCGGCCAAAAAATTCCGCCGATGCCAATCAATGCCTGGCTTTAAGGTTACGCGCGTCGATGTTTTTTTCTCCGCGCCATCCGCGGTGGCCTGTCGCACAACCCGCGTTTTTTTTGAAAAAGGAATCGGCACTTGCGGAGAAGCATATAAGCTCGCGACCACAGTTCAAAAAATTTTGCCGCGATGAACATCGATGAATCCAAGCAGGAGCTCCGGGCACACATGCAGGAACAGTTGCGGACGCTCGATGCGGAAGATCGGCGCGGCCGATCGTTAAAAATCTGTAACCGCGTGCTCGAGCTGCCGGTTTGGAAGCGGGCCCGAGTGGTTGTCGTCTTCGAACCGTTTCCTTACGAACCTGAGATCGCGCCATTGAGCGCGGACTTGCGCCGGCGCGGCAGCGAAATCATCGTGATTTTGCCGACCGCACGCGGTCAGCACGATGTTGCGATTTTCGCGCCGATCGACCTTGTCCTCGTGCCCGGGATCGCTTTCACGCGCGCAGGGGCGCGGATCGGACGGGGTGCCGGCTTTTTCGATCGCTTTCTTGCTCATCGCGCCGCGCGCGCCATTAAAATCGGGATCGCTTTTAGTTTTCAGATCGTCGAATCGCTTCCGCTCGACCGGTACGACGTTAAGCTCGATCTCGTCGTGAGCGATTGATCGACCGCGGCGTGATGCGGCAGCCATTTGTCGGACTCGTTTTGGCTGCGGTGACCGGTATCGTCGCCGCCGATTATTTTTCTGCGATCACCGGCCCGATCCTGTTCATTGCGATTCTAGGCGCACTGGCAGGGTTGCGCTGGAGTTTTGCGCCGCTCGTTTTTGCGCTGGTCGGCGCGACATTTTTCGCGCTGCACAGTGCGCGAATCGCCAACACACCAGGCGATGAGCTTGTTCAAATCGCCGGAGCAGAGACGCGTCCTGCAAACGTGATCGGCATTGTCACCACCGAACCAAAAATCGAAGCGACCGGCAACGCCAGTTTCCTTTTGAGATTGCATAAAGCCAGAATCAATGGCCAGGATTTTCAAACGAACGCGACGGTTTTTGTTCGCTGGCGAGGCCGGCCGAATGTCGGTGACGAACTGGCGCTTTTTGGAACTTTCCAACCAATCGAGCCACCGCGAAATCCCGGTGAATTCGACATGCGTGCCTACCTTGCGCGACGCGATGTGAAAAATTTATTCATCGTTCGCTATCCGGAAAATGGTCGGATTCTCGCGCCGGGCAGTGGATTCTCCATCCTGCGGGTGGCGGCGCGTTCACGCGAATGGATGCAACGCATGCTCAGTCGCGACCTCGAAGATTCCCCGGATGTTGTCAGCCTCATTTGCGGCACTTCCCTCGGGCTTCGTCATCAAACGCACGATGATATCGAGGAGCCATTTCAACAAACGGGAACGTTGCATTTGTTTGCCGTTGCTGGCTTGCACGTTGGCATTGTCGCGAGATTACTTTGGACGTTCGCGATGGTCCTACGCCTGCCGCGCAAGGTTGCGACCGCTCTCATCATTCCTCTGCTTTTTTTCTACGCTGCCATCACCGGTCTGCATACCGCGAGCGTCCGAGCCGCGGTCATGAGCGCGCTTCTGCTCGGTGGAATCTTCTTTGATCGAAAAGTTCTCGCTCTCAACAGCCTGGCTGCGGCCGCATTTCTCATTTTACTATTCGATTCAAACCAGCTTTTTACGAGCGGGTTTCAACTGTCATTCGCCGTGGTGGGCGCCATCGTGCTGTTGGCCGATCCAATGTTTGTTCGCTTTGAACGAATCGTTGCCCCGGATCCATTTTTGCCACGTCTGTTATTGAGTCGGCCGCGGCGATTCTTTGCTGCGGTAGGCCGCGGTCTCGCTCGCGCTGCATCGGTTTCGCTGGCGGCCTGGATTGGATCGCTGCTGCTTATCTATTGGTATTTTTATCTCGTCACGCCGGTATCTCTCTTCGCCAATCTCGTGGTAGTACCGATCGCTTATTTCGTTCTCGCGCTCGCCATGTTGTCGCTCATGGCCGCGCCGATTTCCTCCGCTCTCTCAATTCTCTTCAATAATGCCAATTGGTTGATGTCGCGCGCTGTCCTCGGCCTCGTCCATTTCTTTGCCATGCTACCGGCGGGGCATGTCTACCTGGCGCGATTCACTGAGCGGCATGCGCCGATCACGATCACCGTTCTCGACGAAGGAACTGGCGGTGCCGCGCACATCCGCACGAATAATTACGATTGGTTGATCGATTGTGGTAGCCAACGCAATTACGAACGTACGCTGAAGTCGTTCCTGCACAGCCGTGGCATCAATCGCATCGAAGGAATTCTGCTCACTCACGGAGATGCGCAACACATCGGCGGTGCCGCTGACACGGTCGCTGATTTCGCGCCGCGCGAAATCTATGAGAACCCGCTTGATGTTCGGTCCGCTGTCCAACGCCGGTTATCGGATGCGCTTCAGCCCGGGAAAACAAAACCACGACACCTAATTCGTGGCGATTCGCTCCTCTTTGGCCGCAACGTGCGCGCGGAGATACTTTACCCGACGACAAACATTAAAGTTACTGCGGCGGACGACGCGCCATTGATTGTACAGCTCGTCTTTGACGAAGAAATACGCGTCCTTTTCGAGTCCGATGCGGGCGCGAAGGCGGAAGCGGCCCTGCTCGAAACAGGTGACAATTTGCAGAGCGACATTTTGATCAAGGGTCAGCATCATTCTGGCGGGTCAGCTACACCTCGATTTCTGGAGGCAGTAAAGCCGAAACTTATCGTTGCCACCTCCCGCGAGTCTCCCGTTGCCGAACAGATCACCGAGGAATGGGCGAATGAAATCGCGCATCGCGGCATCAAACTTTTCCGCCAGGACCAGACCGGTGCGGTCGAGGTTCAGTTTGGCGATGAAGAATGGACAGCACGGGCTTACTTAAGCGGCGAAACTTTTCGCAGCAGCAGTCGATGAACGGGAAGCCCGCGAGCGACTAATTTCTGTTCGAAGGTAGTGGACGGAAAATTCTTTTGCTCGCGCGAGATGACAAATATGTCGGTCTCGGCGACGACCTTTTCGATCTGCTGAAAATATTCCGTGTGATCCGTGGCAATGTTAAATAATCCTTCGGCAATCAGAGCGCGATGAATCGAGAACAGAAATTCGTGGGTGAAAGCGCGTCGGCGATGATGTCGCCGTTTTGGCCATGGATCGGGAAATAAAAGATGAAACGCCGTAACAGACCCGGCGGGCAACAAGTTCGTTACCGCATAGGAAGATTCCATTCGCAAGACCCGCGCATTCTTTAAATCCAACCGCGCAACTTTGCGGCAAACACTGCGCACACGTCCAAGCAGCCGTTCGATCCCGAGAAAATTGTGCTTCGGGTTTTCTCGCGCCATGGCGGTGAGAAAAGTGCCGTCGCCGCAGCCGAGATCGATCTCGACCGACGCAAAATGCGAAAAAATTCTGTCGAACTCCAGCGCGCTGGTCAGAGATTTCGGTACATATTCGACGGCGGCCTCGTTTGTGTTCAGTCTCGCTCGACCTCGCATGTTAGGTGGGCAAGTTTCCAGCCTGGCGGCCTGCGAATCGACCATAATCGCTCGCATCTTCGCCTTGATTTCCAGATCGTTATTGCGAGAAGACGCTGTCCCGGATTAAATTGCCATTCATGAGCTGGAGCAGAGAAGAGGCGCTTACCGATCCTGCAGTGCGAGAGGCCATGATGTTCACATCGGAGTTTCGATTTCGCCTCCGCGATATTCCGACTGAAATTATTCTGCGGCTTTATCGCCCGCTTCACTCCGGCAGACTTGTTGTGCGGCGAAGTCACGATCTATCGATCCCGCAGGTCGCAGCTCCTGCGCCGACCGCCCATGCTGATGAGAGCGATAGCGAAGGCGATGCGCTGCACCTGGTAGTGGACGAGATGGTCGCGCTTTATAACGCGGCTCGCGCGCAAGGCCTGACACCGGATGCCTCCTGGCTCACACCCAACAAGAATTTCCGCGACTTGTGAGTTGCTGAACCGAGGATAAAGCGGGTCGGTAGTGATCACTGCGTTTTCTGGTGACGTTTAGTGGACCGTTCCTACTTGAAACATTCACGCACGCGCGCTGTCTAATTCCCCATGAAACGCCTCGTTCTACTGGCTCATGTTTTCCTCACGCAGCTGCTCATGGCCAATCCGCTCCCGCAATCGCGCACCGCTGTCTTCGCCGGCGGCTGCTTCTGGTGTATCCAGCCGGCTTTCGATAAGGCGCCGGGCGTGATTAAGACGGTCGTCGGTTATTGCGGCGGGACGGAACCGAACCCGACTTACGCACTTGTCGGTTCGGAAAAGACGAACTATCGCGAATCGATCGAAATCACTTACGATCCCGCGAAAATTAACATCGATCAGTTACTCGACATTTACTGGCGGCAGATCAATCCCACGCAATCGGACGGCCAGTTCACCGATATCGGACCGAGCTATCGTGCCGCTATCTTTGTGCAGAACGACGAAGAGAGAAAAATTGCGGAAGCATCAAAAGCGAAACTGGCCGCTTCCGGCCGGTTCGATAAACCGATTGTAACCGAGATTCTGCCGGCAATGAAATTCTGGCCGGCGGAAGAGTATCATCAAAAATATTATCAGCAGAAACCGACCGAGTTTGAGATGTTTGAGGTTGGTTCCGGGCGAAAAGCGTTTGAGAAGAAGAAGTGGAGCGACGCGAAGCCTGAGAGTCGTTAGCCGTTCAGGGCAACGGTCCGTTTCTTAGTCTCGTTCCCAAACTCCAGTTTGGGTAGCAGCATGGGAAACTTGACTGGTTAAAGCAGTCAGCTGCTGGGGCGATAGTGACACACGATTCACCGCACCTTAACCCTCTCTCCTCCACGAGGAGAGAGGGCAGGGCGAGGGGCGGCGGGAACCGAAAACTCGCCGCCCGACCTTGTTGGAAAGGCGCTAGAAGCGGTACACCTTGCTCGACGGCTGCACGAAATCCGCGTGGCTCACTGAGAGGTTCTCGTGAAGATGCTTCGATAATTCCTGAGCCAAAACAATCGCAATTGATTTTGCGTCCCGGGTGTAAACCGGAATAAGGAAGCCGCCGGCGTTCCGATCGTATCCGTAGACCGTGCCGTCCGTTTCCCAAACGCAATAGGCGTGGCCGGCTGGATGGTTGGCATAACGGACCAGAAGAATTTTCGCCCAAAAGTTTTTCTCCAAGGTGTGCTGGGTTTTGATTGCTGCCAGATAGTTGCAAGCCGAGACGACGCAACCGTTGAGGACGAGGAGATCGTCCTCACTCGGATTAAGCGTCACATTCTGGCGACAAGCACCAATGCCATAGCCGCTGAGGGCGATAAAAAGATAAATTGCCACATGGCGGGCGATGCGAGTTTTCATGGAAGTGGGACGACACTGCTGCCTTTGAGGGGGCAATTGGTATTAACTTATAGAAATTATAGCAAAGCCGCCTCTACCGGGAAGGAAAATCTGCAGTGGCCTTCTTCAGCTGTGTAAGCCCTTGATTCCCAAGCTAAAATGGTGTAGGAGCCACTCCCGAATATACCTCCAGATTCTCGCTACAGATTGGCAGCGCGTGCCCCAGATCATCACGGCGCATTTTTCCCCGATAGAGCAGGTCGCGACTGGATCAAGCAAGGCCGCCTTGGGGGAACCGGTCCGAAAAATTTCCTGGCGAGGTTCGTATACACCGACGATAGCTTGAGTGCCTCGGATTGCTGGCTCCGACCTTTTGCGCTTGCGCGCGCGACGCGACTCGCGAGCATAAACACACGCCCCCGCTATGCCCTTTACCACGCGCGAAATTGAGAATCCTGATCCGGTGACTCGCGTGGTCGCGGCGGATGCGGCGATGCGTAATCAACAGGCTGAGCAAGCGGGCGATGACATCGGCGAAAAGATGGTGCTCAACATGGGACCATCGCACCCGGCCACTCACGGGGTGTTGCGACTGGTACTCGAACTTGATGGCGAGATCATCACCAAAGCGACCCCGGACGTCGGATTCCTTCATCGTGGCGACGAAAAAATCGCGGAGAACATGCAATACAACCAGTTTGTTCCCTACACTGACCGTCTCGATTATCTCGCACCGCTCGCCAACAATGTCGCTTACGCCCTGGCGGTGGAAAAATTGATGGACTGGGAAATTCCGCCACGCGGCAAAGCCATTCGCGTGATCTGCTGCGAACTCGCCCGTATTTCCGCCCATCTGATGGGCCTGGGCGCGATGGCGCTCGATCTCGGCGCGATGACGGTGTTTCTGTATACTTTTGAGGAACGCGAAAAAATCTACGACTTGTGTGAATTGCTAACCGGCGCGCGTTTCACAACCAGCTACACCCGCGTTGGCGGACAGATTCGCGATTTGCCAGCGAATTTCATTCCGCAATTGGCAAAATTCCTCGAGACGTTTGGCCCCAAGCTTGATGAATGCGATAATCTCCTAACGCGCAACCGCATTTTTGTCGATCGCACTCGCGACATCGGCGTGATCCCGCGAGACCGCGCCGTCGCTTATGCGCTGTCGGGCCCGAACCTGCGTGGCAGCGGAATCGAACACGATTTGCGGCGAAAACATCCTTATCTCGATTACGATCAATATGATTTCGAAGTAGTGACCGGAACGACAGGCGATTGCTATGATCGCTATCTAGTCCGGATCGAAGAGATGCGGCAGAGCGCGAAAATTCTATGTCAGGTGATCGACAAATTGCCAAGCGGCCCGATCAACGTGGCCGACTGGAAAAATATGTTGCCGCCGAAATCGCGGGTGATGACAAAGATGGAAGAGTTGATTCACCATTTCATTGTCGTGACTGAAGGTTTGAAAGCGCCGCCGGGTGAAATTTATTTCGCGGCCGAGAACCCGAAGGGTGAGCTCGGTTTTTACATCAATAGCCGTGGCGGTGGTGTTCCACACCGGCTCAAAATTCGCGCGCCATCGTTTGTCAACCTCAGCATCCTGTCGGAATTGCTGCCGGGTTGCATGATGAGTGATGTGGTGGCGATTTTAGGCAGTTTAGATTTCGTAATGGGAGAATGCGATCGATGAAAATAATCTCGGTAGCACTTTTGGCGATCCTGGTTTTGGCCGCGTGCAACCGCAATCTCCTGACCGGATCGAAGCTGACCCTCGACAATTACAACCAGATCACTACTGGCATGAGCAAGGCACAGGTGGAAAAAATCTTGGGACCACCAACGTCGATGGAGACGAAAGACATGCTCGTCTTCAAGAAGACGATCTGGCGTTACGAAGACGGACGGAAGTTCGCCCAGATCACGTTTAAGAACGACGAAGTGGATAGTAAGGACACCAATCTTGGCAGACAATGAAGAGCGTTCGCCACCAGATTATCGGGCTTCTCGTTAGCGCGTCGCTCTTTTCATGCAGTGGACAACGCCTCACCCAGGCCAATGTCGACCAGGTGACCGAAGGGATGAGTAAGAAGCAGGTGGAATCAATCCTGGGCCCCCCGACAAGCGTCGAAAGCAAGGATTTCATGCTGCTAAAGCGCACAACTTATCTTTATCGCCAACCTAACGGCACCGTGACGGTGTTGTTTAAAGACGACAAGGTAGCGGCAAAATCTAGCACGCTTCCAAAATAGGCGACCGATTCGTATGACTTCGATCGCGACCAAAATTCCGGCGGAATTGACGCGGCGAGTGAACGCAGCCATTGCTCAATACCCGCCCGAGCGAAAACGAAGCGCGGCTTTGCCATTGCTGCATCTTTGGCAGGAACATTTCGGTTTCATCAGCGATGAGGGTATTCATTGGATTTCGGGCAAGCTCGAGTTACAGCTGATCAACATTCTCGAGTTGGTAACCTTCTATCCAATGTTGCGGCAAAAACGCGCGGCCAAAACCCATATTCGCGTTTGTCGGACACTTAGTTGTGCGATGGCTGGCAGCTACCGTCTTATGGAAAATCTTTGTGCGACCGCTGGCATTAGGCACGGACACAACGGTGCTCACGATCCAATTGTCGTTAGCAAGGATGGGAAAGTTAGTGTCGAATTCGTGGAATGTTTGGCCAGCTGCGGCACTGCCCCAGTCTGCATGGTCAACGATGAATTACACGAAAACGTCGATCCTAATTCAGTGGCCGGTCTTTTTCTCAATCAAAGACCTATCGCGCCGGAGCCGGGCGAAGGCGGATCAAACGTCACCCATCAAACCTTACCTCATCCTCTCGAACACCGGCTTGTTTTCAAAAACATCGGCTGTCCGGATTGGACGCCCAACATCGATTGTTACCTGGATGACGGCGGCTACGAACAGTTGAAGAAGGCCGTTACCATGTCGCGGACGGACATTCTTAACGAGGTTAAGACTTCGGCGTTGCGCGGACGCGGTGGCGCCGGTTTCCCGACCGGGGTGAAGTGGAGCTTTATCAAACCTGACGAGAAGAAGCCGGTGTATTTGATTTGCAACGCGGACGAATCGGAACCCGGAACGTTCAAGGACCGCTACATCATTCACCAGGATCCGCACCAGCTGCTCGAGGGTATCTTGATTTCCTGTTATGCCCTCAATGTCCACACCGCTTACATATATATAAGGGGCGAATTTCCCGAGGGCGCGAAGATCCTCGAGCGCGCCATCGAGGAAGCGCGGGAGAAGAAATTTCTGGGTGAGAATATTCTCGGTTCCCATTTTGATGTGGAAATCTTCATTCATCGCGGCGCCGGCGCCTACATTTGCGGTGAGGAAACGGGGCTGATCGAATCGCTCGAAGGCAAGCGCGCGTATCCGCGGATCAAACCGCCTTACTTCCCCGCAGCGCTGGGCCTCTACATGTGTCCGACCATCGTCAACAACGTCGAAACGCTCTGTCACGTGAAGCATATCATTGCGATGGGCGGCGCGGAATATTCGCGACTTGGCCGGCCTGGCAATACCGGCACCCGGATTGTTTGCGTTAGCGGCGACGTAGTCCGTCCCGGTTACTTTGAGATCGAAGTCGGCGCGGTAACGATGGGACAGTTGATCTATGAAATGGCCGGAGGGATGAAGTTCGGGCGACAACTCCGAGCCGTCATTCCCGGCGGAAGCTCGGCCAAGGTATTGCGTGCCGACGAACGCTTTAAAATAAAGGAGAAGCAAGGGGATGGCGCGACCTTGGAGCGTGAAATTTCCATCGATGAAATTCCGATGGATTTCGATTCCCTCGCTGCCTGCGGCTCGATGGCGGGCTCTGGTGGCGTCATTGTGCTGGATGATTCGCGTGACATGGTCTGGGCCCTTAACAACATTAACGAGTTCTATGCCCACGAATCGTGTGGACAATGTACCCCCTGCCGTGAGGGCGCGCTCTGGATGAAAAAGATTACGGATCGAATGCTGCTCGGCGGCGGGGTGATGCAGGATCCAGCGACTCTGAAAACGGTAGCGGATAACATTGCCGGCCGCACCATCTGCGCCTTCGGAGAAGCCTGCGCCTGGCCCACCCAAAGTTTTGTCGAGAAATTTCCGGAAGATTTCGCCGCGCGCGCAACAAAATCCGCGCCGCCGCCATTGCCGCCGGAATACACACCTGAGGAACTCATCGCCAGGGGAAAAATCTCAACCGTTCCCCTGGCGCATGATCCTGGTTGGGAGAAAGCCGGCGCCGCCGGGACGATTTGATATGGATTCTTTTCCTCATGCTCATGCTCACGCTCCTGCTCGTACTCATGCTCGATCCTTTTCGATGAGGAGCATGAGCCTGATAAAGCACCACTTGCCCTCACCTCAATCCTCTCCCGTGGGGAGAGGAGGACGCGAAGCGCCAGGTGAGGGATTTCGTAGAAGCAGAGGAAATGGCTGAGAACCTTCCATTAGTTAACGTCCAGATCGATGGCGTCTGGCATCAATTTCCGAAAGGCACGCGCGTGATTGAAGCGTGCGCGCAAGTCGGTGTTTATATTCCGCGTTACTGTTACCATCCTAAACTAAGCTCGCCCGGAAATTGCCGGATGTGCCTGATCGAAATGGGCCTGCCACGGATGGGCCCGGACCGGAAGTTTGAGCTGGGCGCGGATGGCAAGCCAGTGATCAACTGGATGCCGCGCCCGCAAATTTGCTGCGCACAGGATGTGGCCGAAGGCATTGGCGTGCGCACGAGTTCGCCGGTGGTCGAGGAATGTCGCCGTGGCGTCATGGAATTCTTGCTCATCAATCATCCGCTCGATTGCCCCATTTGCGATCAGGCGGGCGAGTGTCGCCTTCAGGAATTCAGTGTCGATTATGGGCGCGCGGACTCACGCTTTCTCGAGAACAAGGTCAAGAAACCGAAAAGGGTCCAGATTGGTCCGCGGGTCACGCTCGACGACGAGCGCTGTATCCTTTGCTCGCGCTGCATTCGATTTTGCCAGGAAATCGCAAAGGACGATGTGCTTGGCTTCACCGAACGGGGCGGCCACACTATTCTGACGGCGCATCCCGACAAGCCACTCGAAAATAATTACTCGCTTAATACCGTCGATATTTGCCCGGTAGGCGCGCTTACCTCTTCACACTTTCGATTCGAAATGCGCGTCTGGTTTTTGAAGGAAACCAAAAGTATTTGCACGAGTTGCGCGACCGGTTGCAATACGCTCGTTGGCTCGCGCGAAGATGTGGTCTACCGCCAGACACCACGCGAAAACGTCGCCGTTAATTCCGTCTGGATGTGTGATTACGGCCGGCTCAACTTCGAATACCTAACGAGCCCTGAACGGCTGCTCGAGCCGGAAGTTTTTTCAGGCAACAAATTACAACCTTCCGATTGGAAAACGGTCATCTCCCATACTGCTTGGCAACTGCGCCATTTCACCGGATGGGACATCGCCATCGTCGCCTCGGGCCGGATGACAAATGAAGAGCTCTGGCTGACCGCGCGTCTTGCCCAGCAGTTGAACGTCTCACTCATCGATATCATTCCCAGAAAAGGAGAGGGGGACGACATTCTGCTGAGCCAGGATCGCAATCCGAATACGAACGGCGCGAAAATTATTCTCGGTTTGGAAGGCAAAACGGGGACGAACCTAACGGCGATCGCCGCGAGTGTGGCGGAAGGTCGTACTAAAGCGCTCGTCGTCCTCGGTGAAGACCCGACTCAATTTGGAATTACGATCGAGCAACTGAAGAGGCTGCCCTCTTTCATCACCATGAATATTTTGCGCAATACGGCCACCGCCCACGCCACTTCGGTCCTGCCTTCCGCCGCTTACGCCGAAAAACGCGGCTCGATGATCAATGGTCGCGGCCGTTTGCAACGATTGAATCGGGCCGTGCGGCCCCCCGGGCAAGCGCGCGAGGATTGGGAGATCTTGCGCGATCTCCTTCAGGAGCTTACCGGCAGCAATGGTCTTGGCTCGATCGAAGATGTGTTTCGGCAAATGGCGGAATCGATTCCGCCATTGGCAGGGTTGAGCTTGAGCAAAATTGGCGATCTAGGCGTGAAGATAATGGCCACGCCTGAGAACACGAACACTCCATTGCCTCCCGGCGAGCCGACCGACGAAGAGATTTTTGAGCGCCCGCCGCTGCACGCATCAAAATGAATACGGTCATCCCAAGCGCAGTCGAGAGATCCCGTTGCGAAAGCTTTAAGGTAACTTCTGCGGGATCCTTCGGCTTCGCTCGGGATGACACGGACGAATGAACCCGACCGTATCCTTCATTCTCATCACACTGCTGAAAATCGTTGGCATCGTTTTTCTCGTTATTCTGCCGATGGTTTCCTACGCGGTTTACGCCGAGCGAAAAGTCAGCGCGTTGATTCAAGATCGCCTCGGACCGAATCGGGTCGGGCCGGCCGGCTTATTTCAACCGATCGCTGATGCGATGAAATTTTTGCTCAAGGAAGATTTCACGCCCGCGCACGTGAACAAGCTTTATTACTGGCTCGCGCCTTGTCTCGCGATGGTGCCGGCTATCACTACCATCGCAGTGGTGCCATTTGGCAGCACCCTCTTCGGCGTGCCAATGGTGATCGCGGACATCAACGTTGGCGTGCTTTTCGTTTTTGCAATCGCCTCGCTCGGTGTTTACGGAATCGTCATCGCCGGTTGGGCCTCGAATTCAAAATATCCCTTCCTCGGCGCGGTGCGCTCAAGCTCGCAAATGATCTCGTACGAGCTCTCGTTAGGTCTCGCCGTGGTACCAATCTTTCTCCTCATCGGCAACCTCCGGCTAACGGAAGTTGTGCAATATCAGATCGATCATGGCTGGATGATATTGCCATTTGCCGGGAACTGGAAAAATCCGGTCGGTTGGCTGCTGGCTGTTCCGATGTGGATATCGTTCGGGGTCTTTGCCATCGCTGTATTCGCGGAAACAAACCGGCTGCCCTTCGACCTGCCGGAAGCGGAAACGGAATTGGTCGGAGGCTATCACACCGAATACAGCTCGATGAAGTTTGCTCTCTTTTTCCTTGGGGAGTACGCTGCCATGATCACTGGCTCCGCCATTATCGTTACTCTTTTCCTTGGGGGCTGGCATTTTCCCGGCGTCCCAGACGGTTCCCGCGGGTGGATTTTTGGTCTCATTAACATCTTCGTGTTCTTCGCCAAAATTGCGGCGCTTCTTTTTGTTTTTATGTGGATCCGCTTCACTCTGCCGCGTTTCCGCTACGATCAGTTGATGCGGCTGGGCTGGGTTTTCTTCTTCGAGATCGCACTCGTGAACATTTTCTTGGCCGCCGCCATTATTGGGTTTGTTGACCGATAACCTTCTTTCGATCGAGCATGAATGTGATTACGAGCAGGAGTAGGAGTTGATATGGCTATCACCGTTCCACGACCGAAACTCACTTGGTCCGAGCGATTGTATTTGCCGGCGATCGCGGCAGGGATGGCGATCACCCTCCGGCATTTGAAAGATATGCTCCTTGGCCGCACCAGGGTGACCATGCAGTATCCGGAGCAAAAATGGGACGCGCAACTGCCGGAACATTACCGCGGCGCACCGGCCTTGGTGAAAGACGAGGCGGGGCGCATCCGCTGCGTCGCCTGTCAGCTCTGCGAATTCATCTGTCCGCCGCGCGCCATCAAAATCGAGCCGGGCGAAATTCCGGCCAAAGATCGCTTCAGCAAGGTCGAAAAGTATCCGCGTGAGTTCGATATTGACATGATTCGCTGCATTTTCTGCGGGATGTGTGAGGAAGTTTGCCCCGAGCAAGCAATCTTTTTGCGTAAAGATTATGCTATTACCGGACTCACTCGTGCGGAAATGGTGCACAACAAGGAGAAGCTGCTCGAGATCGGTGGCGTTATTCATGGTGTCGTTCTGAAGTGGAATGAAAAGAAGTAACCAAACACTGGAGTAATGGAGTAATGGCGTGTTGGCGTAGTGGAAAGATCGCGGGCGCGTTTTGTTTCGCTTACTACTCCATTACTCCAGCACTCCACTTAACTTGATGCCCTCCTTCCTCTTCTGGCTCTTCGCCATCGTGATGCTGGTCTTCGGCGCGCTCGTCGTCATTAACCGCAACCCCATCGCGAGCGCGCTCAGCCTGGTCATTTGTTTTCTTGGGCTTTCTGCCTTGTTTATGTCTCTAGACGCATTTTTTATCGGAATCATCCAGGTGCTGGTCTACGCCGGCGCAGTGATGGTGCTGTTTCTGTTCATCATCATGCTGCTCGATCTCCGCGCCGAAGAACGTCGCAAGATGAATTGGGTTGCTTTTGTGGGCGGGTTTCTGGTCGCGTTCTCTTTGCTGGTGCAAATTCTTGCCGTCATTGGCAGCACGCGAATGGCTAAACAAGCCTTTCCGCCGCTCGCTTCCGAGCACGTTGATGATGTTCGCAACGTTGGGTTAGTGCTGTTTGGAAACTACAACCTGCCTTTCCAGGTAATTGCGGTGCTGATTCTTGTCGCGACCATCGGCGTCATCGTTTTGAGCAAACGCCGATTGCGATGACTACTCTCGGCGATTACCTGACCGTCAGCGGAATATTGTTCGCCATCGGTTTCAGCGGCGTCCTGTTGCGGCGCAATGTCATCATCATTTTCATGGCGCTCGAGCTGATGTTGAACGCGGCCAATCTTTCTCTTGTCGCCTTTTCGCGTTTTCGTCTCGGCGACGATGGCTTGCCCAATTACAACGCGCAGGTGCTCGTCTTCTTCATCATCACCGTTGCTGCCGCCGAAGTCGCAGTCGGCCTCGCCATTATTGTCGCGCTCTATCGCGCCCGCCGCACCACTCATGTCGAGGACATTAATAGTTTGAAATTTTAGCCCACGAAATACACGAATGACACGAACAGCTGAAAAGGCGCAATTGATTTGGAAGGATGAAAGCTATGCCATTGTCGGCGCGATGTTTACCTCTGACAATTTAGTGTCTTGTCGCGTGTTTAGTGGGCCAAAATTCTTATGAGCGTTATCCCGTGGCTTGTTTTGCTCGCGCCGCTGGCCGGCGCTGCGATCATCGCCCTTGTCACTCGCCGGACGCACAGCTTGAGTGCGTTTATTTCCGTCGTCACGGTATTAATTAGTTTCGTTTGCAGCTGTATCGTTTTTGCGAAACCGGAAATAAGCGTTACTGAAATCCCATGGATTGAAATCCACGGGTTCCTCCGAGTGCCGATCGGCTTTACCCTCGATTCCTTGAGCAAGACGATGCTTGTTCTCGTTAGCGGAGTAGGCGCTCTCATTCACATCTACTCGCTTGGCTACATGCGCGATGACCCGGGCAACTCCCGCTACTTCGCCTCGCTCTCGCTCTTCATGTTCTCAATGCTCGGCATTGTGCTGGCGAATAATTTCGTGATGATGTTTATTTTTTGGGAATTGGTCGGCCTTTGCTCCTACTTGCTCATCGGTCATTGGTTCGAGCGCGATAGCGCGGCCGCCGCCGCCAAAAAAGCGTTTATTACCAATCGAATTGGCGATTTCGGATTCATGCTTGGGATCCTGATGGTTTGGGGCGCGACTGGGTCAGTCGTTTTCGACGACATCATTCCACAACTCTGGCGTGTCACCAGTAACCCGACGTTTCTAACGATTTGTGTGCTACTGATCTTTTGTGGCGCCGTCGGAAAGTCTGCGCAGTTTCCGCTTCACGTCTGGCTGCCCGACGCGATGGAAGGTCCGACGCCGATCTCGGCCCTCATCCATGCCGCGACCATGGTCGCGGCCGGCGTTTACATGCTGGTGCGGGTGGGATTTCTCGTTCAAGCTTCTCCGGACGCACTCGGTGTAATCGCATGGATTGGCACAATCACGGCAGTGATGGCTGCCCTCATCGCTACGCAACAGGACGACATCAAACGCATTTTGGCTTACTCGACGCTTTCTCAGCTCGGCTACATGATCATGGCGGTCGGTCTCGCCTCGGGCGAAGCTGCCATGTTCCATTTGTTTACTCACGCCTTCTTTAAAGCACTGCTCTTTCTCGGCGCCGGTTCCGTTCTCGTTGCACTTCATCATGAGCAGGACATTTGGAAGATGGGCGGACAAGGTCGCAATCTCTTCCTCACTTTTATCACTTTCGGTGTTGGCATGCTTGCGCTTATCGGCTGCCCGCCATTTGCGGGATTTTTTAGTAAGGACGCCATCCTCTCGCTCGCCTACAACCGGAACCCCACAATCTTTGCCCTCGCGCTCCTCACCGCGTTTCTGACCGCGTTCTACATGATGCGATTGTTCGTCGTTGTTTTCTTCGGCAAGCCACGCTCGTCCGTTGCAAGGACAAGCCGTGAAGCGCCCACCAGCATGCTCATTCCGCTCGTGGTTCTAGCAGTGCTCGCGCTGATCGGGGGATTCAACTTTTTCGCTCGCCATTTTCTCACTGTTCCTCATGAACGGGATGCCGCCCAATTCGTTCCCGGCCTTGCGCTCGTCGCCATGTTGTTGGGCGCCACCGGTGCAATTTTTCTTTATCGTGGCCGTGAATCCGATCCGTTCTCGTTGGCAATATTGCGCAAAAAATTCTACTTCGATGAATTTTATCGCGCTTTGATTAACGCCACGCAGGAACTCCCTGCCCGTATCTCTGCCTTCATCGATCGCTGGGTTATCGATGCCACCGCGGTGCGAGGAACTAGTGGTGCCACCTGGAGTTTGGGAGCCTTACTCCGCCTGATGCAGGTCGGAAATCTGCAAGCTTACGCGTTTATTTTCGGACTTGGAATTGTCTGGATCATTTACTTCGCCCTCTTCCGCTAATGCTCCTTCTCGTCACATTTGCGCCAATCGTTGCGGCCGTATTGATCATGCTCGGTCTTCCCGCACGCACGACTGCGCTCGCCGCGTCCGCCCTCACCTTATTGACCAGCGTGCTGCTGTTTTTCGGTTTCGATTCCATTGCACCCGGTTTTCAATTCGTCTTCACCATTCCAATTTCAACTGAGCTGCGCCTCAACTTCGCCCTTGGCGTGGACGGACTTAGTCTTCTCATGATCTTACTCGGCGCGATCGTCCTCCTCGCCGCGGTCTGGTTTACCGGTGAAATCGAGCATCACGAGAACGCGTTCTATGCTTGCCTGCTCCTCATTGCCGGCGGCGCTATCGGCGCTTTCGCTTCGCTTAACTTGTTTTTCTTCTACGCCTTTCATGAGCTGGCATTGATTCCCACTTTCCTGCTCATTGGAATTTGGGGGACGGGCAATCGGCGCGCCGCCGCCTGGAAGGTGACGATCTATCTTGCGCTCGGAAGTGTCATCCTGCTAGTCGGCTTGATCATGCTCTATCGCGCAGTGCCTTCGAGCGCACGCAGCCTCGATCTTCGAGTCTTGCAAGCCGCCGCTTCCGCCGGCCAGATTGCGCCGGCCATGCAATCCTCCATTTACCTCGTCCTGCTGATCGGCTTTGGAACATTAATCTCGTTAGTTCCGTTCCATACCTGGGCGCCCGAAGCGTATGCCTCTGCCCCGGCGCCAGCGGCGATGTTGCACGCGGGAGTTTTGAAGAAATTTGGACTCTACGGATTGCTCCGCCTTGCCTTGCCGCTCCTGCCTGATGGGGCACGGCACTGGTCGGGATTGCTCTTGGTCCTTCTGCTGGCGAACATTATTTACATTGGCCTGGTCACGATCGCGCAACGCCGGCTCGATTGGATGCTCGGTTATTCCAGCGTCATGCACATGGGCTACATTTTTCTCGGCATCGCCAGCGCGAATATCCTCGGCACTACCGGCGCGGCAATTTTGATGTTCGCGCACGGCCTCTCTATCGCTCTCCTTTTCGCTATTACCGGCGAAATTCGTAAACGCGTTCCCTCTCTCGACTTTGATGCGATGGGTGGCCTGGCAAAACAAATGCCGCTGGCGGCGTTCGCCTTCGGTCTTGGCGTGTTCGCCGCCATCGGGCTGCCCGGGTTCTCGAATTTCGCGGCCGAAATCATGGTCGTCTTCGGTGCTTTTCGAAACGGATTCAATTATCAACATTTTCATATCTTTCAATGGGCGGCATTTCTCGCGCTTTGGGGCGTGGTAATTTCGGCGGTTTACATGTTGCGCGCCTATCGCCGCGCCTTTTTCGGCAGCTCTCCGGAACCTGAGGTAGTAGTCGCCGATATTCGTTCCGGGTTTCGTTTTCCCATTGCGTTACTCGTTGCAGCATCAATTCTGTTCGGATTTTTCCCTCAAATTGCCGTACAACGAATCGCGCCCGCCTTCCGTAATTACTTCACCGCGAGCCAATGATTCCAGCGCCTTATCTCGAAGTTGCGGTAATTATCCTCGGCACCATCATTCTCTTGGTCGAATCTTTCGCTTCCCAACTCGACCGCCGTGTGCTCGGCTATGCCGCCTTGTTCGGCCTGGCGGTGATTTTCATCGCCACATTCTTTGTCGCGCCTCAGTCGTCCACTGCCTCGGCTCCGCTGTGGACCTTTTACTCCGCCGACGCGCTCTCGCTTTTCTTTAAACGGATCGCCCTCGCCACCACCGCGGGCGTTTTGGTGATGATGCTCGATTTCGCACCCTCGGTCTCGATCGGCGTTCAGGGTGCGACACCGCAGGCCGGTCTCGGCGAATTTTTCACGATCCCACTTTTCACCTGCGCCGGCCTGATGTGGATGGCTTCGGCCATTGATTTCGTCCTGATTTTCGTTTCTCTGGAGTTGGTTACGATTTCCTTTTATGTGCTGGTTGGTTTTACTCGGCGTAATCCGGCCTCGCTGGAAGCCGCCGTGAAATATCTGGTGCTCAGCGCGCTCGCGACGGGTTTTCTAGTTTACGGGATCACCTGGATCTTTGGCGCAACCGGCGAAACGAATCTCCAAAAAATTACGACGGTATTTTCGCGGCCCGGCCTTGAGCACAACGCCGCTCTTTTCGGCGGTGTCCTCGTCATTGTCGCACTCGGCTTCAAAATCGCTGCCGTCCCGTTTCATATTTGGGTAGCGGATGTTTACCAGGGCGCGCCTACCCCGGTGACAGCGTACCTGTCGGTCGGTTCGAAAGCCGCCGGGTTTATCGTTCTTCTGCGCGTGCTCGAGCCATTTTTGATTCTGCCGCAAATGCGCACTCTGCTCGTTGCGATCGCCGTCCTCACTCTTATCTACGGCAACCTGGCGGCGCTGCCGCAAACGAACGTCAAGCGTCTACTTGCCTATTCAAGCATTGCGCACGCTGGTTATCTACTCGTGGCGGTAGTCTCGTTTTCCGGGCGCGCCGTTGCCTTTTATCTCGTGGCTTATTTACTGATGACCTTACTGAGTTTCGCCGTCCTGGTTCTCGTTAGCCAGGGCGAAGGTGACCAATTGGAGAACTTCGCCGGACTTTCCCAGCGTTCACCATTTCTCGCCTTCGCCATGCTGGTGGCCATGGCTTCGCTCGCAGGTGTGCCTTTCACCGCCGGCTTTCTCGGCAAGTTTCTTGTCTTCGACGCCGCCGTTTCTGCTCAACATTTCGGCCTCGTTGTCGTCGCCGTCATCACGGTCGGCGCCGGCTTCTACTATTACTTCAAAGTGGTGCGAGCGATTTACTGGGACGCGCCTCCATCTTCAGCCGACAAAATTATCATTAGCCCGCTCACTCGCTTCGCAATCATAGCGATGATCGCGGGAACGTTTTTACTCGGCGTTTATCCCCAGCCGATTTTTGATGCGTTGCAGTAGGCAAATCGTGCATCTGTAGCCGCGGTCTATGACCGCCGATTCGGCTAAGCTTCGGCGCTCATAGAGCGCCCCTACAACTCAATCGCTCAACTCAACGTTCCAGTACGCCAGATCGACGAAATGCCGCCAGCTTTCGTGCTGTTGTGTCGTAAAGGTCACCTGCACGAATGGTCGCCATTTCGGTCGCTTTGGCTTGCGAATCAGCGTCATGTGCGCTTCATGCGGGAGCCGGTTGCCCTTGCGGGTGTTACACTCGATGCAAGAGCAAACCACGTTCTCCCATGTCGTTAGCCCGCCGCGGTCTCGCGGCAGGACGTGATCCAGATTGAGCTCGCTCCGTTCAAAAACATGTCCGCAATACTGGCAGGTATTCTTGTCCCGTTCGAAAACGTTGTGCCGGGTGAACTTCACTTCCTTTTTAGGCAACCGATCGAACAGTAGCAGCACAATTACGCGTGGGACGCGGATCTTCCACGAAATCGTCGTCACCATTTTCGGCTCTGGTGATTGCGCGGAAAAATCGCGCCAGCTATCGAAGTCGTGAGTCAGGAAATTATTTGCGCCATCAGTGGCCACGACCTGGGCGTGCCCGGCATAGACCAGGGCAAAAGCCCGGCGCGCCGAGCAGATGTTCACCGCCTGCCAGAGACGGTTGAGCACCAGGACCTGACTGTTCAGTAACATAATAACAGACTATTGAACTTTATCCTACTTTACCGTCAAGGGACGCGAGTAAAGTTGCGTGACCGATAGCATTCAGCTCGGATTTTGTCAACGCAGCCACCGCGAAACGCGCGTCTATGCTACCCTTTAGGTCAGAACCACTTCCTGATGTTCGGTAAGCGTGAACGTCGTAGCGCTGCTCTAAAAACGCGTCGATGGCGGTCGGCGGAAGAACACAGGCCTTAATCCTGTGCGCCCAACGGGCTTTCGGCGTGCCGCAAATTTCGAAAACAGGCTCCAAGCCTGTTTGCCGCACCGATGGAAAGTCCATGTTCGGTTGCATCGGGCAAGTTGACTCCGCAACGGTGAACGATTCCTGCTGTTGAATAGTCGTGGGCCGTTTCATGCTTCAAAAGGAGGCGACTGCGGGGATTGTCGAACAATCTCGCGCATCGTATAGTCTAATCGGGTGAAAAACGGATGAGCGACGAGCGCCACGAGGGAGAAAGGGAATTCGATTTGCTCGATCGCATCGATCTTTTAATCGCGACACTCCCGCCCGGCGACGCCGTGCGTCGCGAGCTGCTCGACCTGCGCATGGAAATTTGCCAGCGCGAAGAAGTCTTTATCGAAGCACGCCAAACGATCGAGAAACTTGAGGAAGTCATCAAAAAGGTGACCTCGCCGGCCAATCGCATCGGCACTTTTCTCGGCAACGTCGGCAAGGAGACGGCACACATTGTCGTGGGCGGGGCGGATTATTACTGCAATGTCGATCCACGAATTCCGATGGCGAAGTTGAAAAAGGGGACCCGCGTGCTGGTGAATGAAGCATTCGTCATCGTGGGCGATCTCGGCTTCGAACCGGCCGGGCCGGTCACGAAAATTACCGAAGTGATCGGAACCGATCGACTACGCGTCGGCAATGAACACGGAACGCAATCGTTAGTTCTGCAACGTTCCGCGCAGCTGGCGAAAACGGCGCTGAAACAAGGCGACGAAGTGCGGGTGGATTCCAATTATCGCATGGCGCTGGAAATGATGTCGGCACCCGGCTCGCACGAGCATTATCTCGATAACGTGCCGGAACTGCCCTGGTCGAAGGTCGGCGGACAGGAGCGAGCCATTGAAGCGATCAAGGATGCGATCGAGCTGCCGCTCTTGCATCCGCATTTGTTCGAAAAATTTCACCATGCGACTCCGAAAGGATTTCTGCTTTACGGGCCACCCGGGTGCGGCAAGACGCTGATCGGAAAGGCGACCGCTTACAATTTGACTCGGCAGTTGCGCGAGAAAGCAGCCGAAAAAGACGTCCGCGAATACTTCATGCACGTGAAGGGCCCGGAGATTTTGAACATGTGGGTAGGCGAATCGGAGCGGATGGTGCGCGAAATTTTCGCGACCGCACGGGAGAAGCGCCGGGAAGGGTTCATGCCATTCCTGTTTATCGACGAAGCGGAAAGTATTCTCGGGACGCGGCGCGCCTCGCGTTACTCCAACATCCTCTCGACTTTGGTACCAATGTTCTGCTCGGAGATGGACGGGATCGATTCACTAAACGACGTCGTCATTATTCTGGCTTCGAACCGCGCCGACTTAATCGATCCAGCGATTCTTCGCCCTGGCCGCATCGACCGGAAAATCAAAGTCGACCGTCCGAACAAGGAAGGGGCGCGGGAAATCTACCGGATTTACTTAACTAACGATTTACCGTACGACGGCGCGCTGGCCAAAGAAGCTGACAATATTGGGGCGGCGATTGAAAAGCTGATCGAACGGTTGGTGGATTGGCAATTTGCCAAACGCGACGAGAACAAATTCCTGGAAGTGACATTGCGGAGCGGGCGCAAAGAAGTTTTGTATCGCGGCAACCTGATTAGCGGCGCCATCATCGCGTCGGTGGTTGAGCGGGCAAAAGGGATGGCGATCAAGCGCGCTATCGCGAATCAAACTGCCCGTCATCCCGAGCGGAGCGCAAGCGAAGTCGAGGGATCCCGCGATGAAACCTTAAGGGAAACGCCCTTGGATGTTTCGCCCGGAGTTGGCGAAGGCATCACCGAACAGGATTTGCAAATGTCTTTTCACGCCGAATACGCGGAAAATGATATTTTCCCGCCGACGGACATCACGGAAGATTGGCTGAAGCTGATCGATTACGACCCGGAGTACGTCGTGAAAATTGCGCCGGTGCGCCCGAATGCCGCTCAGCGCGGCGCGAATCTTGGCGGTGTGATCTGAGTTCTGGGGAGCGCAGGCTGCCAGCCTGCCGTTTTCGGCAGCTTGCCGAAAACATTCTGAACATTTCGGCCGGAAAGCTAACGGCCGCAGCAGGCTAGCAACCTGCGCTCCCCAGAAACAGAAAAGATACTGTCACCATTCACCGAGTGGGGTAGCATCCGGCTGTGAAAACGACTCTACGTTTTTTACTCTTTGTCTGCTTCGTCGCTGCGGTGCAATTTTGCTTCGCCCAAGCGCGTTCCCCGCGTGAAGTGAGGCCCGATGTCTCCAATAAGGCTTTGATTACAAAAACCGCGCCACCCATTACTGGCGAAAGCAAAGCACCCGCCGCGGACTCCGCCGCGTTGCACAAACTCGCCGACGACTATTACAACTGGCGGAACGAAAATTATCCTGTTGCCAGCAGCGAAGCGGGTCTGCATACCTGGGACAATCGCCTGACAGATTATTCTGCCGCCAAGATCGCCGAGCGCGCCCAGCACGTGCGCAAGTTGCTCGATCAAGTGCGGGCGACGAAGATCGAGAAGTGGACGAAAGATGATCGGATCGATTGGCTGCTTTTTCGTGCGCAGCTCGAAGAAGTCGATTTTGGGGAACGTGTTCTGAAGCTCGAGCAGACGAATCCGCTCACGTATGTCAACGAATGTAGTAGCGCCATCTTTTCCCTGCTGAAGAAGGAATACGACACGCCACGGAATCGCGCGCTTTCGGCGGCGGCGCGATTCAAAGCCATGCCAGGACTGTTCGCGGAAGCAGAGAAGAATTTGCAGAAACCAGTAAGGCTCTATGCCCAACTCGCGATTCAGTCGGCGCGTAATATCGATCCGCTGTTTAAGGAAAGCACAGCGCCGTTGGCCAAAGATTTATCCGAGGCGGAACGCGCGGATTTTGAGAAGTCGCGCGACGGCGCGCTCGCGGCCATCCATGGCTTTGCCGATAGATTGGAAAAGAAATTGCCGCGGATGGTGGACTTCGCCCCGATGGGCGAGGCCAACTACAACTACTACCTTAAGCACGTCTTGCTGCTACCACTGAACGCGGTTCAAGTAGAGATGCTAGGTCGCGCAGAACTGGCGCGTTATCGCGCGCTCGAAGCGCTACTTCCTGATCCATCCATGGCCGATCCCAATCCGGAGCGCGCGAAAAGTGTTCCGCCCGATCAAGAGGCATTCCTGAAGGCGTATGAAAGCCGCGAGGCCGAGATGATCGATTTTTTGAAATCGCATCAACTTATCACTTTGCCGGATTACCTCGGGAAGTTTGAGATTCGGCAGTTGCCAGAAGCGTTCAAGCCGACGAGCCCGGGCGGCTTCATGAATCCACCTGGGGTTTACGATAAGGACCCGGTCGGGTTCTTTTTTATTCCCACCTACAATCCGAAGTCGAAGAATTTTTACTTGCGTGCCGCGATCGAAGATCCGCGGCCGATTCTTGGGCACGAAGGAATCCCCGGTCACTTTATGCAACTCTCGATCGCGAATCATTTACCCAATGAGATTCGGAGGCAAAATCAGAACGGCGTCTTTGTCGAAGGCTGGGCCCTCTACGGTGAAGAAATGCTGATGCGCACCGGGCTATATCCCGAAGGCTCGGCCGCGCAGGGACAAATTTTGCGGCTGTCGCGTTATCGGGCCGCGCGTATTGGCGTGGACGTCAATTTGCACACCGGCAAATGGACGTTCGAACAGGCGGTGAACTATTTTATGGAGGCGGGCGGGCTTGATCGTGAAGCGGCGGAGGGCGAGGCGGCGGGCGCCGCAACGCAGCCAACACAGAAAATCTGGTACATCACCGGCAAATGGCAGATCATGAATCTGCTCGGCAAATACTATGACAAAATGGGCGCGAATTTTCGTCTCGGGCAATTCCACGATGATTTGGTTAAGAACGGCAGTCTGCCAGTTTCCATTATCGAGTGGATACTGCTCGATGATCCTTCCGCGATTGAAGCGGTGCTGAAATAGCCGGGCTGGGTGCAGCTGTAGCTGCGGTCGCCGACCGCGGTCTGGTATCTCTTTTCCTGTCCTTCCGAGCGCAGTCGAAGAATCTCTAGCTAGTCAAACACGCCGCGATTAATTCAGCGCATAGACTTCTATCAGAGCGTTGCCAGTAGTGTTATTTGCTGCGCGAAGGATGGCGGTAAATGCCAAAAGGGCTGCAAATGTCGTCCTTTTATAGTGTACTGGGTTGGAGATTCTTAAACGCAGGCCCGGACCACAATTGCCCGCATCGGTGCGCGAATGTTTTGTTTTCCAAAGCGACGCGAAATTGCAGCGGCCATCGCGTTGGTAATTGCGGGAAGCAATGAAGGGTCCCGCCTCGCAATCGCCACCGCCACAGGGTTCCCCTCTACTAAGCCTCTCGGGACATCTTTCGCCCGCGTCGCCTTGCCGATCTTGGCGATAAATTCGGTTTTAATCTCCAAAACCCAGCCTGCTTTAATACTCGCCGGATTTCAGTTCGATTATGGTAACTAAAGGAACCTGGTAGAATGTTGGGGGATCCTTCTTGAAGTAGCTTGTGATAGTTCGATGTGCGAGCTCTCCTAATTTGTTGTGCTTCAGTGCGTCCCACAGGTTAAAGAGAAAAACGCCATCACGCTTTAGGACACGATAAGCTTCGCGCGCAGCCAGAGCCTTGTCCGGCACAAACATAATTCCGAACTGACATACAACCGCGTCGAACTTCCGATCATGGAAAGGCAGATCACACGCGTCGGCTTCCAACCATCGTGCCCTCTCGGCCTTTTCCAAACTTGGCCGCGGCCTGGCGGAACATGGGATCGTTTAAATCCGTCGCGATTAGTTTCACCTTCGATGGCAGGTAAGTGTGCAACACGCGTGTTAAAATCCCGGTCCGGCAGGCCAATTCCAGAACGGAAGTAGTCGTCTTTATCGGTAAGCGCGCCACCAGGTAGCGATCGTATGCTGCCGGGATGGAGCCGGAAAATCTAGCGTGCTCGTCTTTCACGCAACTACCTTGGCACACGAGCGTCAAAGGCGAGTTGAACTGACCTGCGATCTTCGACCTCTGTTACTGTGGAGATGGAGCCGGCGACGGAGCTGGTGCCAGTTGCAGCGATATCTCTGGCGTCGCGGTCGGCGAAGGGCTTGAGTGCGGCGGGGACGTGTCAGCGGACGGGTTTAGTTTTAACGAGGACGGCGGATGCATTAATGAGTCCAAAGAATCGTTAGCCGGAGTTGGCGATGCCATCGGCGCGGGTGAAGTGGCCTTCTCTTGCGCGGGGGTGGGCTGCGTTTTTCTCGGCGTTGCTTCAATGCGAGCACCGCGCTCAAAAGTCTAACGCGGTGGAATTGCCCCCCGGCAACACTAATCGCGCTGTTAGTTCACTCCTTCTTCGCGTTACGCGGATCGTCTGCCGGATTCACATACTTGATCACAAACGGACCCATGCCGTGGACTTGGATAATTGTTTCCGCCGGCGTCCAAGCATAGTGCTTCATCCCGGCCGGCATGACCAGATAGCCGCCAGCGCCCAACTCTTTCCCGGCTGCTTCATCGAACTTATCTCCCGTGCCGATGTTAAACGTGCCGGAAATCACCGTGATATGCTCAGCGGTTGGGTGCGTATGTGGCGGAACCTTGTAACCAGCCGGCGTTTGCAGCCGCACCGTGAATAGTCCCTTCTTGTTTGGATCGCCAGCGAGCACCGCCAGTTTCGCTCCGGCTGGTAATCCGGGAGGCGCATCCCCCCATTTTAAGTCTGCAGGATTGAGAACGACATGTTGTTCACTCGTGGCCGATTCAGTTGACTTCTTGGATGCGTCCTTTTTCTGTGCGGCCACCGCGACCAGCGAAAGGGCCAGAGGCAAAGTTAGTATTAATGCGATCTTTTTCATAATTTTTTCGAGTTGGTTCAATAATGGATAGCAATTTCCTGCGCGGGCGCAATTCTGTAGACGCTTCGCATCCGCGGCAACCGTCCTACCGAAGATTATCGCTGGTGATCTCTTTACAATTGCTAACTCGCTAGGGTATCAACGCGTTTCCACTCCTCGGCCGTTAACTGCAGCTTGGCGGCAGCCATGTTCTCTTCCAGATGCGCGACGGAAGACGTGCCGGGGATCGGCAATATCACGGGAGACCGGTGCAGAAGCCAGGCGAGAGCGAGTTGCACAACGCTGGCGTGATAATCCTTGGCCGCCGCTTCCAGCGCGTTGTCCTTCAAGCCCCTGTTTCCGCCAATCGGTGACCACGGCATAAAACCCAACCTTTCCTTCTCGCAATAGGTCAAAGTTTTTTCCCACCTACGGTTGCCAATGTTATACTGGTTCTGCACGCTCACAATTGGCAGGACCTTGCGCGCTCGATCGATTTCTGCCGGCGAAACTTCAGATAATCCGATATGCCGAATCTTTCCAGCCTCCTGCATCTTCTTGAGTGCTCCGAGCGATTCTTCCATCGGCACTTTCGGATCGATGCGATGCAGTTGATACAAATCGATTCGCTCGAGTCGGAGTCGTTTTAGACTCTTCTCCACACATTGGGTGAGGTATTCCGGGCGGCCGTTCGGCACCCATTGTCCAGGTCCAGGTCTCGTTAGGCCGCCTTTGGTCGCAATCACCAGGTCTTTTGGATAAGGATGCAGAGCTTCTGCAATCAGCAGTTCGCTTGTTTCCGGTCCGTAGGCGTCAGCCGTGTCGATTAGATTGACGCCTAGCTCGACGACACGTCGCAGAACTTTGAGGGTGTTGCCGCGGTCAGCCGGCCACCCCCAAATGCCCTCTCCGGTGATGCGCATCGCGCCAAAGCCGAGGCGGTTGACCGGAAGATCGCCCCCCAATCGGAAAACGGAACTGGTGCCTGGCTCAGTTACCGCTGGCGAATTCGCCGCAAAGATCATGGTCGACCCTCCTGCAATCAGCGTAGCTCCGCCTGCCAGAGTCGTATCCAGAAATTTTCGACGGGTCATATCGGTGGCTGAATCAGAGGATAGAAGTCAGAGAACAATAACAACTATACCGCTACTTTTTGCGAGTGTAGCTGATCTCCAACGTCTTCGTTTCCTGGCCACCACGGTTCTCGTACCATTCAAAGGTGTGATGGTTCTTGTCCGTGATCTTGACTACGGCGCGAACCGGAGTCTTCATCCCCGGCATCATCTCCGTCTCGCCGGTATAGGTAAATGTTTTTGTCGCGGGGTCGTACGTCCCTTCCATGGTCATGATCCCAGTGCCCAGGTTATCCATCCACGATGAAATGAATTTCTGTTTCACGTTGTCGTAGCCGTCGATCGACATCCCCTTAAAGGCGAAGTCTTTCATTTTGCCATCAGCCCCGGGCATTTTCATGCTTCCGGAATGATCGCCGATGATATAGCGGCCATTCATGATGGACTTGAAAGTGACGTTACCCTTGGAAACGGAAGGTTCCTTGCCGGGTTCCATCATTTTTACTGAAGTGCTCCAGGAACCGGCAAGGTCAGCGAGAAGCTTATGATTTTCGTTGAGCTTGGCCAGCTCCATCATTTGCTTCATCATCTCGGCTTCGTTCGGTGAAGCCGTGGTCGTAGCGGGGGCAGAAACGACCGGGCTGGTAACGGTGGTTGGGGGAGCGCTCGGCTGTGGAGCTGGCGTTTGTGCGGAGGCGATGGAAGCGATAAAGGCAATCGCGACAAGAGCGATAAGTGCTGAAATAATGCGGGTGTTCATGCGGATGATTCTTCTCGCAGGTTCAATGGCGTCAAATAAAAAGGCGGAGCGCGAAGCGCCGCGCGCTTCGGTTATCGGTTGTCGATTATTGGATTGTGCAAGGCGACGCGGGGAAGTCCGTGGTCCGTCGTCAGTGCTCGATGGCGAAAAGCAAGCTTTCTTTGTTACGATAGCTCGATATATGAGCCAGGAGTTTCGGTCGCAAGGTCGCCCATCGCGGGTTGCTTTCGAATTTTCGTTGATGCCTGAGCTGAAATAAAAAATAATGCGCATCCGCTGGTAATTCGCCCAAGGTAGTGAGGTAGGTTATAGGCGCGCGGACATAAAAGAGATACGGCTGAAAGTCAGGGTCGATTGCGTAAAGCCGTTGCTCAGACGGGAGGAGCGCGTTAATTTCTCCGGCAATCGGTTTAATTCGCTCGTGCCTCTTTAAATAGGTCACGGAACGCAGCGGAAAGATTATCATCGCCGCAACAATGCCTATCGCGACAAAGGAGAAGATTAGGCCCCTGCGGAACTCGAATGCCTTTAATACTCCATTGCGAGGCTCCATTAGCGACAGCGCTTCCGACGGTCCAGCAAAATGGTGCTTCCAAGGGCAAAATATATCTTGGGAGTGTTCCGGAAGTCAGAAGAACAATAACAAATGGAATAATGCTCCCCCATGCTAATCCATAAGCTACGTTGCGCTGTAATGGGTCCGTTATTTTACTCAATCGAATAAACGGGAGAAGTAGTACCCAGGGAAGTAGATAGGCGAAGCCGCGGGGGAAGTTTAGTAACCAATCCTCTGATTCGCCTTCTTCGCCGTGAAATGCGACCGCCGCTTCTCGTGACCAGGCTTGTAAAGGCGACCGAGAAGGTAACGCCCGAAAGTACGGAATCAGCCAGGTCACAAAATTCCGAGCATTACCACGACTCCAATGAAGTGCGCCGGATGAGTTAGGTCGCGGAGGTGACGATTTCGCCAGAGAACGGCGCCAACGATAAGATAAAAGAACAGGACGTGACTTGGACCTTTCGCCAGCAGGCCTAACCAAGAAAGATCCAGGACACGACGAAGGTAAGCCAGGGTGAGCGCTTTTGTTCCCAGAGCAGCAACCACAGAATGAGAGCAGTCCAAGATTCGTTAGCCAGCAGAGTGGTGCGATGAAGGAACCGATTGGGCCAAGGCTGATTCGTCCGACCGTCGCCAGGGTAAGGGCGACGGCCAGAGTGAATAATGCCGATGGCAGACGCGCGGTCCATTCGTTGCGAACTCCGGAAAGCTTAAACGAGGCAGCGACAATCCAATTAAGCAACGGCGGCTTATTCAAAATACGGCCGTGCCGCAATGTAGGGGGCCAGTAGTTGCTACTTATCGAGCGTCTGAACCGCAGGCAGGACGCGATGACCTTCTTCACTGCGGAACTCGGACGACCCCAGGTTGGTAAGGTAAATCAAGGCCCAGATGACGAATAGAATCAAGCAGGCGGTCAGTCGGGACATTGGCGAAGATAAGAGCAGAGCGAAGAGGTTGAAGCAAGGAGGACGGCGCGAAGCGCCGCGGTATCGGTTATGAGCATCGAGCATCGAGCATCGTGATCGGTGAATCGTGAATCGAGATTTCAGAGTCGTGGGTCGGAGGTTCAGGACAATAAAGCGCCGTAAAATTTTCGCGTGGTTTGGTATCGCGCTATGTTTCGGAACGATGGAACGCGTCTTTGGGTTGGAGACGGAATATGGGATCACGCTGGACGGCGCGGAGTCGGTGGACGTGGTCGCGGAATCGATCGCGCTGGTGCGCAGTTATACCGAGCACGGCGCGTTGATGAAATGGGATTACGGCCACGAAGATCCGCATCGCGATGCGCGCGGTTTTCGGGCCAAAGAATTGCGTCAGGACGCGGATGAATCGGCCTACTATGAGATCGATAAAAACCGGCCGCTGACCTTTCAGGAAATCAAGAGCGACCTCGTGTTATCGAACGGCGCGCGTTTTTACAACGATCACGCTCATCCGGAATATTCCACGCCGGAGTGCACGACGTTACGTGAGATTGTGGCCCAGGAAAAAGCGGGCGAGCGGATTCTGGCCGAATGCGCGCGACGCCGGAATGCGCATTTGTCGGACGGTGAGCACGTCCGGCTTTACAAAAACAACACCGACTTTCTCGGTCACAGCTACGGTTGCCACGATAATTACCTGATGCGGCGCGACATCCCGTGGGATCGCATCGTCGCGGGCGCCCTGCCGTTTCTGATCACGCGACAGATTTTTGCCGGCGCCGGCAAGATGGGGATTGAAGCGGAGAGCGCGGCCGGTCAGCCCGGTGTGTTTCAGATTTCGCAGCGAGCGGATTTCTTTAGCGTCCTGGTCAGCATCGACACGATGAATCGCCGCCCGCTGGTGAATACGCGGGATGAGCCGCACGCCGATGCCAACAAGTATCGCCGGTTTCACGTCATTATTGGCGACTCGAACATGAGTGAATGGGCGACGGCGATGAAGCTGGGGACGACCGCGCTGGTGCTGGATTTGATCGAGTGCGGCAAAGCGCCGCAGTTGGAAATCGCGCAACCGATTGACGCCGCGAAATCGATTAGTCGCGATCAGAATTATGATTGGATCATCGAGTTGCGCGACGGACGAAAGATTTCCGCGATTGATGTGCAGCGGCTTTATTTGAACGCGGCACAGAAGGTCGAGCGCGATGAGGAGGAGCGCGGTTGGATTTTGCGCGAATGGGAAAGCGTCCTCAATGACTTGGAGCGAGACGTGATGTTATGTCGCGATCGGGCGGATTGGGCAGCGAAAAAATTTCTGCTGAACGAGTTGCAGGAGGAGGAAAAATTACAATGGAGCGATCCATGGCTGCAGGCAATTGACCTCGAGTATCACAATATCGATCTGGAGCGCGGATTATATTATGAGTTGCTGCGCCAGGGTTCGATGCGGCGGGTGGTCAACGAAGATGAGATTCGCCGCGCAATTTTTTCTCCTCCGGAAACCACACGCGCTTTCTTCCGGGGGCGCGCGGTTGCGCGTTTCACCGATCAGATCGAATCGATTCAATGGAATGAGATTGTGTTGTCCGGTGCCGGGTGTTCCCGACGTATCGCGCTGCCGGAACCGGCCGACGAAAGTCTGAAGCGATTGAATGCCGCCATGCGCGAGAGCGCCAACTTTGCCGATTTTCTGCGGGCTCTGGGAAGCTAGGTATTCTCGCCTCTTTGCCACCGACTGACCATCTATGTTCTTGAGGATTTGCGACATGCACAGATTGCATCCGAAAGGCAGTTCAATTTCGTTTTAGTAAGAGGGATCAATCATGGGAATAAGAAAACTTTTGAGCGTCGCCATTTTTCTGGCGACTCCAATTCTCGTTAACGCTCAGGCGCCGGTATTTACCCAGGTCATCGTTTTCGGCGACAGCCTTTCTGATGATGGAAACATCGCGCATCGCGCGCGCGACCTGGTTGGCTTCAGTTATCCGAGCAGTAACTTCAACTACAGCGATTATCGGTTTACCGACGATACTAACACGTCACCGGCGGCAAATTTGTATGTCGGTACCTGGCACGAGCAACTGGAAAAAACATTCCTCGGTTTGGCAGTCGCAAAAAACAGTCTCGATGGGGGAACCGATTATGCATTTGGCGGCGCCACCACCAAGGACGGCACGCAAGACCGAACCATCATCAATAACCCATTTCCATTCGGCGGTGGCGATTTCACCATCACCATCGATAACATGGGCAAACAAATTAACGATTATCTGGCCAGCCACGCCGCCGACGCTAATGCCTTGTACATTCTTTGGGGCGGCGGCAACGATCTCTTTGATGACCATAGCGCACAGAGCGTAATCGACACCGCTAATCGCGTCGGAGGTCTGATTGTGCGGCTGGCCAACGCTGGCGCCCGAAATTTCCTCGTGCCCAATGTTCCACCCCTAGGCGCGGTGCCAAATTCTTTCGGCGATCCAACCCGGGTCCTGGCACTTGACTACGCTTCTGCGATTTATCGCGATCATCTCAAATCCGTCATTGCTTCGACCAAAAGCGGACTCCACGGGAGCGGGATTACCATTCAGGTTTACCCCTTCGATGTCTGGCTCGATGTGATCCGTGTCCTGGGCCAGCCCGCACATTACAACTTCGTCAACACAATTGATTCGGCCCAAGGCGCATCTGGGGTCAATCCGGATCAATATCTTTTCTGGGATGATATTCATCCGACCACTGGTGGTCATTTTGAGCTCGCCAACGAAGCGAATCGACTGCTGAGCGGCCCGATCGCGCCGCTCGGAAAAGCGACCAACATTTCGTCCCGGGGAATGGTTGGCACCGGACAAAATGTGCTGATCGCTGGCTTCATTATTAGCGGGAACCAGCCAAAAAAGGTCATTGTGCGCGCGCTCGGGCCAACCTTGAGCACCCTTGGAGTGAGTGGCGCGCTGGCGGATCCAACCATTACCATAGTTAACAGCAGCAACGTTGTAGTCGACTCTAACGACAATTGGCGGAATAGGCAAGAGACCGAAATCGCAGCCAGCGGTTTTGCTCCGCCCAATGATTTGGAATCGGCCATCATTGCCACCCTCGCTCCCGGCTCTTACACCGCGGTAGTGAGCGGAAAAAATAGCGGAACGGGTGTCGCGCTGGTTGATCTTTACCAATTAGACGCCTCGACCTCGATTTTCGGAAATCTCAGTACGCGTGGTTTCGTTGGCACGGGCGAGAATGTCCTGATCGGTGGATTGATTATCGGCAATGGCGAACCACCCGTGATCGTGCTGCGTGCGATCGGACCGACACTGGGCAGTTTCGGAATTGCGCAACCATTGCAAGATCCGACCCTTGAATTGCGCGATGCTAACGGAGCTTTGATCGCATTCGACAACGATTGGAAGGACAACACGCCGACAGGAATCAAAGCGACATTGCTTAACCCGACTGACAATCGCGAATCAGCTATCATCGCTTCGCTCGCCGCCGGGAATTACACCGTGATCGTGTGCGGAAACAACGGTACGACCGGTGTCGCGTTGGTAGAAGCCTACCGGCTCCATGAGTGACTGCGAAAGGCTGAGCGGCTCGACGGAGTCTCGCCCTACCAACGCCTCTCCACGAAAATTTTCACTGGTAGGGCGACGCTCTGCGGAGCCGGCTTGCGGCCGCTAGTTTTCTATCCGCAACAACCATCAGCTATCAGCCTTGGGCTCCCAGAGCTCGATCGGATTTCCCTCGGGATCAGTTAAACGAGCAAAACGACCGTATGGATAAATCTCCGGATCAAGCGATACTTCGATCCCTTT
This sequence comes from Verrucomicrobiota bacterium, assembly GCA_003220155.1. GTDB lineage: Bacteria > Verrucomicrobiota > Verrucomicrobiia > Chthoniobacterales > UBA10450 > AV69. The sequence continues at coordinate 10,313 of QHRO01000239.1, read as the reverse complement.
CGCCCGCAACTGTGCGATCATACGATCCAGATTAGCTACTCGAAAATTGATCATCCATGCCTGGCTTGGGTTGCCGAAATAATCGGTCTCGCTGGGAAATGGCGCGAAAACGGTCGCTCCCCACCTGTTGCATCCATGGTGCTGTGCTGTAATCGCGTGGCGCTCGACTTACGCCGAACGTATCGTCATACCACGCCGACAGGGTTTCGGGATCCTTCGCCCGAAAGAACACGCTGCCGATTCCAGTTACTCGTTCCATGGTTACAGCATGATGTGACTTTGTGGTCCTCTAATCGATAGTCATGCAAATACACCGCGCCGCGGCGAGTCCTGGATGCGCGGAGCGCGTCCCTTCGCCATCAGCAATTAGCTATCAGCCATCAGCTATCTCAGAGAGCAAGCTCATACTTCGGTTTTCGGTCGGTTCTGACCGTAACTCCAGGAAAATATCTTCGAGCAAAGATTGGAGAAGACCGGGACGCGCGGACCTCCGAGAAAAAATGTCGCCAATATGTTCTGCTGCACAAAGCGCTTCATCAGCAAAAGCCAGATGGTACCTCCAGTAAGCATTCCGATAATGAACAGGATGACCATTACTGGTGCAAAACACAGCATGGCAACCAATCCGGGATGCGGCATGAACTGAGTCAGCCACCGCCCCAGCGCAATCTCGCCCACGACAGCAGGAACGAACATGAAGGCAAACAGACTAAGACAGAGGGCTGGATGATCGCGACATGGAAGGCGGGCGCCTGTTTCATGCGAATTACGATCTGGTTTCATTTCAGCCGCAACACAAAGGAGGTCTATTTCGGGTGAGCGCTCTTTTTGTCATTCCGAGGGCAGTCGAGGAATCTCTAACTTCGTGACAGACGAGTAGCGAGAGATGTCTCGACTTTCGCTCGACATGACAAAGTGCGCAACTCGACGTCGAAGAGAACGCGGGCCGATGCTTTGGTCCGGAGCCCGAAGCTCGCCCAGCCTCATAACTATCTGGGAAAGATTTTTATGCGCGAAGGCAACGCTCCTCGAGGCGATTGCGCAAGTTGAACAGGCGCTGCGCCTTCATCCCGACTTTCCGGAGGCCGAGGGAAACTTGCGCCTAGCCAAAGCGGGCGACCCTCAGTTTCCTTCGCAATCGCCCCCAGTAGAATTCTGGTCAGTCGTCTTCAGCATGCTTACTGTAGCCGGGATCGGTGATCCCGGTTTCGGTGTGGGCAGCGGGAAAGGGATACCCAAGTTCTATAAGGCAAAATTGTAGCGGCGGTCTATGACCGCCGATTTCGGATAGTTTCGGCGGTCATAGACCGCCGCTACAGCAAATGACCATTGGACAGGCCGCGCAGGCTAAGAGCTCGGGCTAGTAGGCGGTGCCTCATTTGAAATATCCAGGACGCAGCGCCATTGCTTATCCGGATCCAAACGCCAGACCGATATTCCACGAAGGTGCAGCGTCATCGTACCGCCATTTAGCCCAGGCAGAGTGAGCTCGTCCGTCCCGCGCATATAGGCAAGCTTGCCATCGGGGGAGAATACAGGTTTTTGCGAGACCCAATGGATCTTGAATCCGGGGGTATCAAAGCTGGCGGCAACGTAAGCACGAATCGCCGCCTTGCCCTCGAGCACAGGCTGTCCCGGGAAAATGAGGACAGCATCATCGCTCCAGTAAGAGACAACCTTTTCGATATCCTTGCCTGCCGTGGCGAGATCCGCCCATTCTGCGTCCCTGGCCAACAATTTTTCCCCTTCGGTTTTGGAATCGAACTGTCGCTCAGAACAACTATCCAGAATCATTCCGAGCAGAATCAATGATAAATAACGCGATACTTGCATAAGATAGTCTGTAGTCAGTAGTCTGTAGTCACGTCAATCCGTTCGCCTCAAAGGGTGCGCCTCAGTATTGAACACGACTTTGTCGAAATCCAAAGTATCCGGCGGAGCGAAGAGAAGATAAAGGTATTTGAAGGTCTCGGCCAGGACGAAGCTTTCCATTTCATCGCGCTTTGCTTTCGTGACCACATCCTGAAGCGCGGTGTAGCCAGCATCCACCCGGCAATATTTCACAAAGTCCTCGAAGATCTTCTCTCCCGTCTTTCGGTATCGCGGATCGTGTGTGAAGTGATGCAGATAATAGGTCGATTCCACGATCTCGGGACGCAGATGGTAGCCGTTGTAAACAATCTGCATCGTTTTGTAATCGATGATCTCCGGTTCGATCCCGTGCATGTTCCACATTTTGAACGATGAATCCTGGAGTCGCCGCGCCCGCGCGACGTCGCCGGAGTGCGTCAGCACAGCCGGAAAGAAAGCGTCGAGCGCGCCATATTGCGATGCAGTGAGCCTGCCTGTGTTCATGTCGGCGTGGCCGTACCACAATTCGCCACGGACTTCGTCGGCAAGATATTTGTTAACCGCGGGAATGCTCGCGTGCCACATCTTCTGACAATCTTTGTCGCCGAATAAGAGCCAGCATTTCCAGAGATATTCGTAGTAAGAATCGATTCCGCCACTGATGTGACTATCTGCATCCATCCACCCACCGGTCTCGACGTTGATGGTCGAGCCAACCAGACCGATCGACGAGCGGCGCTTGAATGTCTCCACCAAAGCACGCTTGGCTTTTTCGTAGTAGATCGGTTTACCGGTTAGTTTGCTCAGCGTCCCGAATTCCAGCAACAGCGTCCCCGTCTCGGCCGGGTTCGTTTTCGCATCGCGAACCTGGCCGGTTTTCAGATTCACGTAAACGTAAGGAAGTGCCGTAGGCGAATTGAAAACGGCTAACAGCCGATTGCCTAAATCGTCAGCCAGATCGAGCAGTTGTTTATCATTCGTTAGTTGATAACTCGAGAGCAAGCCACCGAGCAAACGGATGGTGATTTCGAAATTCTTGACGTAAACGTCGCGATCGAACGAAAGATTCTTCACGATGAGCTCTTTCGCCTTCGCGGCTTCCTTATCCAGCTTCATCAGGATGAGCGTGTCCAAGGCATCGACCGGCGTCATCAGCAGCGATTGGCCGTACCAATCTTGCGGCGTCTTGCTCAGCGGCTTTAACGCATCATGTCCCCAGGCGTACTTCTCGTAATTAGTCCACGCATGCAGAAACTCAGTGCGAACCCGGGTTGCGACTTCGCGCGCATGCGCGTCCTCGCGCGATCGGTTACATCCGACGCTGCCGAAAACGATAGCAGCGGCAATAACCCACCCTGCCAGCTTCAAGGAAGTGCAAGCCATCAGCATGTACTTCCCACGAACTCGCCGCGGACCTTGGCGACATGCTCAACTTCTTGCGGCGCGTGAGGTAAAGCATCCCAGTGCCTCCAGCCACGGGGATCAGTTCTAAGACAGAGCAAGACGGCGACGTTTGCGCCGGCCAGGAGTTCGCTGTACCCGCCTCTAAGCGGCATGGCGTTAGCCTGAGAAAATACGTCACCTCAACACATAAGCTAAGCAAATAGTTAGCTCCAGCCTCGCGGCCGTAAATATGGCTGCCAGATCACCGTTGGGGACTTGCTCTGCTATCACCTTGAGCTGTGCGCCAGCGGCATTCAAGATCAAGATAGGATTATCATGGATCGCCTGTTGTGCGGCTTCCAAGCTCGCGAACGCTTCAACAGTGTCGGCAGGCGTCGCCATAGCAGAAAGTGGATGTCGAAGGTTTGCGCCTCAAAGTCACCAACAGTTTCCTCGAGGCCAGGCATCCGAGGCATATTTCGCTTTTGTAGATTCGGCACCGCGTACCATGGCAAAACGTATATACCGGTAAGTGCCTTATCAGGTCTTCCAATGGAAACATGCGCGCGTACACGAGTGCGGAGCCAATTGCAAAAGGCATCAAGATGAGACAGGAGAGCCATAATGGAATTTCGCCTAGCGAGACGGAGCTCAGCTACCGCCGGCGAAAGCGAGCATACTTCGTGGTCTGTGGTCAGTAGTCATGTTGTCGATGTCTTGACCCGGCCAGCGATCCTGTTGGCCTCCTCCCAGAACACCGTTCATGGATTGGAAATGATGGTGTTCTGGTCAAGCACCAACAACCACTTGCCATTGCGCTTTACTATCAAGTAGGTCTTTATCTGCCTTTCGTTCTCGTGCTTCACACCATCTTCCGGCGTTACGTAACTATCGCTCGTATGAACTGCATCAACCAAGGCGACGTCAGGCGTTACAAAGTGAACCGTCACGTTGTCGATCGTGATTGAGACTCCCTTTAACATGGTCTTGTGAATGGCTCTTACCTCTTTAAGACCTTCATCTCGTCCTCTCGTAATTCCGCCTCCCGGATTGATATGCACCCAGTCATCGGTTGTATATGTAGGTGCGTTCTTAAAATCTCCGTTGTTGTAATTAGCGACGAAGGCCTTCACGACTTCTCGCACTAGCTGTTCATCGTCAGCGCCCCATGCAACCCCAAGCAGACATAGCAAGCCAGCTGCGGACAGAAGAAGCTTCGCAATTTTATCCTTTGATGGTCATCACAGAACACCGATCCAGGGAAATTTTAACAGGCACGGAGACGCGTTGCCCTCATTCTTTCTGCACTATCTCCATCACCTGTTTCAAAGGCTCCGTACTAACTTTGCTTGTCCCTGTAAAGGGATGGTCAAGAATATATATCAGAAATAAAATCAACGTGATCGTTACCGTGAGCGCGGCCGTAATCATGTACTGCGCCTTTATGTTCTTCATTCCAAAGAAAAAGGCGTATGAAACTGTGATCGTCCCGCCAACAAGTAGGACTAACCAGATCACAGGTGGCACCTCGTTCTTGCCTGCAAATATTCTGAGTCGGCGGTACTGAGCGAGGTTATTTATTCGCTTCAGTGATTCGGCATACAGCTCATTGTTGGAAATCGATTTCTCATCTATTCCGTAAAACACCGTAATAAGCCTCGCCATCGCTCGGTTGGAATGAAGATTTACGTCGCCCTGTGACATTCTTTTCAGCTCATCATTATAAACGGAGGCGGTATAATCTATTAATCCTTGCTGTATAATTTTATTGACAGGGCTAGGGAATGCTTTCGAGATGTGAAAAATATCATCGATCTCGTTGGCTTCCAATTGCAGATTCTTGGTGGCGTCGTCATATCCACTCCAGGTAACAAACACCACAAAAGCGACGACTACCCCGTAAAGCAGGCCGAACGCATTGAAGATTATCGCTGCTACTTCGTGGTTCTCTTTCAACGCTTCGGTCGAATATTTCTTCCGCACAAACCGAAGTCCGGCTAGTGCGACCGCGGTGGTAATAACCGAGACAATCAGAAATGAGATCGCTGACGGCAAATTAAGTAGAAATTGCATACATGTCGTAATTTCGACCTGCACTTTGGGGTCGAGTTGATGTGACCCAGTCCTCAGTCGTGTAACTCACTGCCTGCGCCCACCCGTGAGAGTTGAGGTCAGCGTAGGACGACTTCACGAGGTCGTGCATGCGCTGGTTCGCAGAGGCGCCGTTCATTTTGAAAGAGTTGCGTCGCGATGTTCCACTTTAATGGTCAGGTTCGGTTTAACGCCGGCTACCGCAGGCAGGACATGATTCAGAATCTGCTCCGCCGTCATCCGGAACGTTCGGCCGCGCGCGCTCACCTTTAACCAACCGGCCTTGTCGCGGTAATAACGCTCAGTGAAATTCTTGGTGCCGATCGAGATGGTATAGCTGTTATTGGTTAGCTTCATATGAAGAAGGCCTAACGAGGATAAGCGCCGAGCGTCATAGCGTTACAGCGTGGCATCGGGTTGCTCGTCTCAGCTTGACGAGGGCGAATACTGTGAGCACCGCGCTCATCAACAGAATCCACGTGATGATTTCAGTTCTATCGATGCTCATGGCTTTACGCTTTTGTGAACGGTTTACTTTTCTTCCGGGAAAGCGACCGACCCGGTATCGAGACTGTAATAAGCACCGACCACCTTGAGCTCACCGGAATCAACCTTGGCTTTGAGAACCGGCGCGGATGAACGTAATGCTTGCACGACATTCTTTACGTTCTCACGCACCGTCGTCTCGAGGTCGCCTTGGACTGTCGCTTCAACCGCTGGTTGGATCGCCGTGACCAGCGACTGGATATGAGCGGGTGCCTCGCCTTTGGCAGCGATCGTCTCCTTCGCAGCCTTGACCGCGCCGCAGCGCTGATGTCCGAGCACCACGATCAGGCGCACGGACAGATGATCGACCGCGTACTCGATGCTGCCCAGGCTGTGATCGTCGATCACGTTGCCGGCCACGCGCAGGACAAATAGATCGCCCAGCCCTTGATCGAACACGATCTCAGGCGGGACACGCGAGTCAGAGCAGCCAAGAACGACAGCAAACGGATGCTGACTTTTTGCCAGCTCCTCGCGCCGCTTTGTCATGTCCGGATAGATCAAGCTCGCATTTTCATAGCTGTTGGTTGCCAACCGTGTTCTTTCGTTGATCGACTCATGTGGATGCTGCGGTTTGCCTTTGGTGTAACGTCCATTGCCCTGTTTGAGCCGGGAGATCGCTTCAGTGGGAGGAACGATTGGTTGGTCGGCGTGATCCGGATCGGCGGCGCGGACAAACTGGTTGTTACCAGCTAAACCAAGCAAAACCAAAAGCAGCGGGATGCGCGTCTTTGTCATAATGTTCTTTCTTGCTGTTCGTTAAAACTGATTGGATGGTCTGGAAAATGGCTCAATGAAAAACAAGATCAGCTACTGCTACCGACAGCGAGCATAAAATGAGAGATCAGAGAATAGAAGTTCGGAGGTCAGTATAAACCTGGCTTTTGGAGTTGGCTGCGGCGCCTTTTTAGGCCTTCTCATTGTGATATTAATTGCGGGGAGTGTCGGGTTCCGGCATGGACATTCCACCTATAATGCGCCAATCGTTTCCGGTCCTGCGCCACGCGTGCGTGATACGGATGGTATTCGCCGCTCCATTGCCATCCTTGTCCAGCCACTTAAACGTTATCCAGTAACATGCGACCGCGATGTCCTCAGTAACCTGAATCGAGGCGGGTTTGAATTCACCGGTCTTGAACGCCAGTCCCTTACTGGTTTGCGAGGTAATCCAGTCTGTAATGTGGTCTTTGTGAACGGGCGCGGCACTGACTGACGGCCAGCCCAGAAAATCCTTGTGCCACAGGCCGGAATAGGCCGACAAATCATTTTCCTGAACGTAGCGCCAATATGCCCGCTCAAGTTCCCAGATGGTTTGCTCATCTTTTGATGCCTGCGATGAAACTGCCACATCAGACGCAAGTGCTACCTCGGCAATGACGAGCAGGGCAACGAGAGCGGCGGACAAGAAGAAGTGTCGTTTCATGAGAAAGGGAAACGTCTAACGTACGAAGCTCAGCCGCTCCCACACCGACGCGCAGCGGCGGCGTGACGTTGACTGAAGCGCGTTGTTAGGCACAAGCCCTATCACTTCAATATTTTCCAAAGCGAACGCCCGTCCTGGTATTGAATGTCAGCGATGCGCCATCCCATTTTCGTTCGCTGAAGTGCGAAGATGATCTCTTGGTCGACCCCTATATTCTTAAATCGGGCGGCCACGTACGCTGAGCCTTTTTTATTAGGGAGCACGACCAGCTTGAAAGCCGAGATTTCAAAATCCTGCGCATTGTAGAGGGGGTCGAAGTCGATCTTACCTACTTCGCCTTTTGAGTCCTCTTGGTCCTTAAGATAGAGGTCAAGGAGCGGTTTGTAAAAATAGTTTGGAAGTAGTTTCTTGCTGGCTGGGTACTGCAATGGGTCGGACTTTCCAGAGTGTTCCTTATAAAGCTGGGCAACCAATTCCTTTCCTGTGTCGAGTTTTGATGACCCCGGTTGCGCCGAAGCGAACCCTGCGACCAGCGCCAAATTTGCAGCGAGTACAATTATCTGGTTCATAAATCCCTTGTGCCTAACGAGCAAAAGGCCAGGGACCCGGCACTTTGAGAGGAGGCGAGGCATTGTCGAGTAAGATACCTCACGCTCTATACGTGTCGTTAGGCTGCGTTCTCACTGGAAGGTGTCTGCCTGGGGATCCCAAAAGGCGTCGTGCAGGCCGAGCCTGGCGAAGATCTCGCGCATCTCATTGGCTGCCGGGCGACGGGAGACGGGCTCGAGCCGGGCGCCATACCAAGTCACTGCCAGCTGCCATAATTGGTCCATTCGCACGATCGGTCGGGGCTCGACCGCTCGGGCCCTGCACCATTCTCGAATGAGTTCTTCCGACCGAAAGAAGAGCATATTGTTTCAGGTAAAGACCAGATCATCCCACCACTTGGCCGCAGGGACCAGGCAGTGAAAGAGCCACGTCGAAGGCTCAGGTCCGGTGAGACCGACAGACAGATTCAGCGGTTCGTGGCTCTGTTCGCACCGCGAGCGGACCGTTCCCGGACGATGAAGGGCTGCGGGAATCCCGAGAGCGTCCCATGCGCAGTTAGCAAAGTACTCGATGCCGTCGACGACAACGCGATGCTGGGTAGGCACGCCGGAGAATGGCGGAGCCATGCGGATGGTAGTCCCATCAGGCTCAAGAAAGAGGAGGCGACTGGCGCGAAGGCGGGCATAGGCCTGAGCGACCTCGTCGGTCGAGGTCTGGACGCGCTGAGCCACGGCCTGGATTGACGGAATGCGGCCCGATTCAGCCGTAAAGGTGTAGATGGTCAACTTGACTGCAGTATCGAAGCCCATGTGTGGTCTAGGATTACACAAAAAGAGCCTAACGAGCTCAAGCTCAACTGCTCACGGGTTCACTGCAGCGTCGCTGCTGCTGAGTGCACTTAACGAACTCAAGCTCAGCCCCGAAAGCATTCGGGGCTGGCTATCTCTGGAAATAGTTTAATCATGACCCAGCACTTTGACATTTAAGGTGCACATGTTGTCGGTGATCGCAACAGAGTGCTGGGTTCGCTGCAGCGCATCGATTTCCCAATCGACAGGGATCTGAAAACAGTTCTTCCAGACGACAAACTTCCCCAACCTCAAGAAATGCTAAATTCACGGTATAAATCTAGACCCTTAGCGAGCCACGGAACGCCCTGGCGCTATAGTAAGACTGCGCACCGTTGTGATACACGAAGACACGGCCGAATTGCGCCTATACGACGAGCACTTGGTTGCCCTCCGGCTGCTCGAGATTGGACCACTTCAGAGATTGAAAAACATCAGGGGCGTCGCTTTCCCGCTGCAAGCATCGAGCAGGCTTTCTCGATCCGGCGTCTATGTGTCTCCGGTTGTTTGGCCGAGTCTATCCAACTAATAAAGTCCCTGCGCTCGATTGGCGTGAGATCGCTCCACTGAGCCTTCGCCATCGGGGTTGCCGCGAGGGCTGTGTAAAGACTCAATGACACTATTGAATAACAGCAGGGGCGTCGCTTTCCAGCCGCAAGCATCGAGCAGGCTTTCTCGATCCTGCGTCTACGTGTCTCCGGTTGTTTGGCCGAGTCTATCCAACTAATAAAATCCCTGCGCGCGATCGGCGTAAGATCCCGCCACTGAGCCTTCGCCACCGGGGCAGCCGCGAGAGCTTTGCGAAGATCCACTGGCAGTGTGGCCTCTGATTCTTCTGCAGCCGGCTTAGACTTCGTTTTGTTCATTTATTGATACTCTGAAATAAAATAAACTTAAATCTTGATTGGTTTGCGAATCTATTTATCTGCGACAGTTGACCCCTAACGAGAAAAAGATCAGCCAGCGCGCGAATTGCAAGTGGGCTTTCATGAAGGTGTGAATCCTACGCATGTGAACAGTCCGCGGTTCGCCGCAACGTCTGGTTAGCCCGATTCGAATGTGCCCCGAAGCTTAAATCTCTTCTATCGCGCAACAGCGCCCAGAAGCCTCCCCATAGCGCTACGACAATGAAGACGTCCGACCACTTGTTCGGGTCTTGAGTTGCGCCGGGGATGCGGAAAAAGTTGAGAACAGGCGGCAGATGAATTGTTACGGTCCAGAGCGCGAACATCAGTCCCACACCTAAAGCCGCCCACCGCTGCAGAAATCCAGTGGCGAAGCTTACGCCCGCGGCGATGAAGGCTACGCCGAAGAAAACAGTCCAGAACCAGTGCCAGGGAATCCAGCCGGGCACCATGCTGGCAATGAAGGTGAGAACCTGAAAGTGGGCGATGCCAAAGATGATGAGCGCAAATGCAAGAAGATAGCGGCTCGTCCGGTCAAGCCATCCCGGAATGCCGCCCAATCCGGGCGTGAGCCACGCCAGGCAGCTAATGGCGATTGGTTCGAGCACATTGGTACGCCACGGAGCGCTCATGAGATCGGGATGTCGCGGCACGTCAAACGCGAGTCCGCAGAGTAACATCACAACACCGAGTGTGATCGAAGACACCACTAGGGTG